>JBCCZD010000221.1:0-2729 GCA_039188275.1 Planctomycetota bacterium | reverse complement strand
GCCGCCTCGCCTGCTCGAGATCGACCGAGGTTGAAAACGAGAACGCTGGGAGGACCGTTACGCTCTCGCTGTTCGATCGCCTGGCGCTGCTGGCGGTCGGCGACCGTACGGTCGCCACGGCGCCGCTAGCGTTGTCGACGCCCGGCGCCGTAGCGCCGCCGGCCGCCTCGGTCGCGGTTTCCGGCGGCCCGGTGTCGATCAACCGCCTCACCCTTTGGCGCGACGTCTACTACGAGGCCCGCCCGGAAGGGCCCGGCGCCGCGCACGGCTGGCGGCTCGGCCTCGACCGCTGGCTGCTGATCGGCGACAACCAGGCTATCTCCCGCGACGGCCGGGACTGGGCGCCGGCGTCGGGCCTGCCGGGGCGGTTGCTCTACGGTCGCCCCCTGTTCCGCCGGCGGTGAGCCCCCGTGCACGTTCGCGCTGCGGCGCCGACCGCCTTGCGGTATAGTTCCGGTCCGGCCGCGGCTACGTCTCCCGGCCCCCTCCCCACGCTTACAGGCTTCGCCCCCCAATCAATGGCCCGCAAGAAAAAGAAACGGCGGAGCTTCCCCGAGCCCAAAGCCGGCCCGTCAAAAGCCAGCCCGTCCAAAGCGGCCCAAAACAAGGCGGCCGCGAAGAAGCAGTCCGGCCAGTCGGCCGGGCCGAAGGACGCGAGCGGCAAGCCCAAGCGTAAGCCGGGGCAGCCGATCCGCGAGACGGTCGAGTCGCTCGTGGTCGCCATCGTCCTCGCTTTTCTGTTCCGTGCGTTCCAGGCCGAGGCGTTCGTAATCCCAACCGGCTCGATGGCGCCCACGCTGATGGGCCGGCACAAAGACGTTGTTTGCCCCCAGAGCGGCGAGCGGTTCAAGGTGAACGACGCCCTCGCCGGCCGCGAGTTCGACGAGATCGCCGGCCAGGTCGGGAGGTACGTCCCCGAATCCCAGGTCCGGCGGATGTCGGGCCCTCAGCTCCGCGGCGCCGCCGAGAGCGTGCAGGGCGTCAGCCCGTCGTGCCGGTACCCGATGGCGATGTCCAGCGAACCGGGCCGACCGCTGCTGTCGCTCGACCCGGACACCAAGAACCAGCCCGCCTACGCCGGCGACCGTATCCTGGTCAACAAGTACCTTTACGACTTCACCGAGCCAAAGCGGTGGGATGTCGTGGTCTTCAAGTACCCCGGCGACGCCACGCAGAACTACATCAAGCGGCTGGTCGGGCTTCCCGAAGAAGAACTGCGCATCTACCAGGGCGACCTCTTCGTGCGCCCCGCCGGGACGACCCAGCCGCACCGGATCGCCCGCAAGCCAGAGCGTACGCTGCTGGCGATGCGGCAACTGGTGCACGACACCGACCACGACTCCGCGGCGTTGAACTCCGCGGGATGGCCCCTCCGCTGGCGGGATGACGGCCCCGGCGCCGGCTGGTCAACGGAGGCGGTCGACGCCGGCGGCCGGCGTCGGCAATCGCACCGCGTGAAGGCTAGCGGAGCAACCCGTTGGCTTCGTTATCGCCACACCCCGGCGCCGACGCAGGCGTGGCGCGCGGCCCTCGCCCCGAAGAACCCGCCCCCGCTGCCGACCGCCACGCCGTCGCTCATCACCGACTACAACGCCTACAACAGCGAGGTCATCCGCGCCGGCATCCAAACAACCGGCTTGGGGCTGCAGCCAACCGCCGCGGGCTTGCACTGGGTCGGCGACCTGATGGTCGAGGCGGACGTCCGCGTCGAGTCGGCGTCGGGCGAGCTCTTGCTCGATCTGGTCGAAGCGGGCCGCCACTTCACCTGCACGATCGACCTCGCTACGGGGCGAGCGACCCTAAGCATCCGCGGCTTTGGTGACGCTGCCCCCGGCAGCGCGGACTCAGGTGATGAGGGTCCGACAAACGGAGGCTGGGCGGGCGGGCCGCCTCTCGACGGGTTCGCGGCGACCGCCGAGACCCCTATTCGCAAGCCCGGCGACTACCGCCTGCGGTTCTCGAACTTCGACGATCAGTTGCTGCTGTGGGTGAACGACTCGGCCGTGTCGTTCGACGCCGAGACGGTGTACGACGCCGACGCGGTCTTCGGCGACCGAGACGCGGCCACCCCGCAGACCGATCCGACGGGCGACCCGGGCGACCTAGCCCCCGTCGGCGTTGGCGCCCGCGGCGCCGAGCTGACCGTCACCCGGCTGCGAGTCTGGCGTGACCTCTACTACATCGCCGACAGCTGGCGGAACCAACGCTACCGCGGTCAAAACGCAGTTACCGATTTCCCCCTCGAACGGCCGAGTGGGCTTTTCCAGTCGACCCTGCGGGTGCGCACCAAGTCCGGCGGCGTTCCGCTGTTCGCCCTGCCGAGTCAGCCGTCGACATGGAGCGCCTTCCGCGAGCGGCGCCGCGAGGACTTCGCGACGCAGGCCGACCAGTTCTTCGTGATGGGAGACAACAGCGCTTCGAGCCTTGACTGCCGGTTGTGGAGGGGCTCGAGCGGCGCGGGTCAGCCGGGCGGGCCCTACCTGGAGCGATCGCTCTTGATCGGCAAGGCCGTTTGCGTCTACTGGCCCCATTCCTGGTTCTACCTGGCGCCCAACATCGCGGACATGAGGCTGGTGAGGTAAGCGAGAGGCCGTGGAGCGACGGGCTGCTGAGCGACGGGCCGCTGGGCGGCGGGTTGCCGGCGCCCGCTGTTAGCCGGGTCGCCCGGGCATCGATTTCACGCAACGAGCCAACGCTACACACCCACAGCCCGAGAAGCCGGAGGCGAG
>JBCCZD010000220.1:0-4243 GCA_039188275.1 Planctomycetota bacterium | reverse complement strand
CTGGGCGGCAGCGCCGCCGATCCGTGGGGTGACTCAGAGTTTGCCCGCGAGTGGAATCCGGTCGCTACCGTAGCCAGCGATTGGGACGTGGCGTCGGTCGACTTCACCTACGACCAAAACGCGGCTTGGCCGGTCGCGGCCGCCGTTTCGGGCCCGGCTGGCGCCGACCCGACGTTTAGTGGCGTGCTCACGCAGAACGGACAGCCGACGACCCGCCGCCGTCCGGGGTGCAGCCTACGCAAAGCGTGGCGAGCAGAAGGCACGTGAGGGATGCCGAACGCGAGCGCAGCCTATCCCGTCGACTCGTTTGGACCATACTTGTCTTCCGGGTAGGTAGCCTTGGGCAACGCTCTTGGGAATTCTACCGGGGCGCCCGAGTGACCGCCATTTCTGGCGCCGCGTGCGATGACCCCTGAAGGTGTTGACGACAGACGACCCGTGGGCCGCCACGACACGGGGCGCCACTCGGCGGCGATGAGAAGGCAAGCATCGCTGACCTCGGGCAGGTCGCGCCTGGTTATCGGCGCCGCGGGGCCTCAGCCGAACGGCTCGTTGGGGCTTCAGCCGAACGGTTCGTCGATCGACGGCGACGGCGGGGTGAGCCACTCGGGGCCGGTGGCCGTCATCACGAAGTGGTCTTCGAGGCGGACGCCCAACTCGCCGTAGCTGACGATCATCGGCTCGATGCTGGCGACCATGCCCGTGGCCAGCGGCGTCGGGTTGCCGCGCACCAAGTAGGGCGGCTCGTGGATGTCCATCCCCAGGCCGTGGCCCGTGCGGTGGGGCAGGCCGGGCGTCCGGTAGCCGGGGCCCAGGCCGTGCCGCTCGATCACGCCCCGCGCCGCCGCGTCGACCGCCCCGCAAGGCGCGCCGGGCTGCGCGGCGGCGAACGCCGCGGCCTGTGCCTCGTGCTCGATCGCCCAGACTTCTCGTTGTCGAGGCGACGGCTCACCGAACACATAGGTCCGCGTCAGGTCGGAGTGGTAGCCGGCGAAGGTGCAGCCGGTGTCGACCAGCACGCTGTCGCCCTCGGCGAGCGTCTGCTCGCCCTTCGGCCCGTGGGGGAAAGCGGTCGCGGCGCCGAACGCGACGATGGCGAAGGTCGACCCGTTGTCGCTGCCGGCCGCGCGGTGCTGCTGGTCGATCCAGCGGGCGACCTCGGTGTTGGTGATGCCGGGGTGGAGCAGGTCGCGCACCCGGCGGTGGACGTCGAGCGTGACGCCCATCGCGTGCCGGATAATCGCGAGCTCCGCCGGCGACTTGTGCATCCGGCAGCCCGAGACGATCGGCGAAGCGTCGACCAGCTCCAGGCCCGGCGCCGCGTGCCGGAGGCCGTCGGCCATGAAGAATGGTGTCGCGCCCTCGACGGCGAGGCGGTCGGCGCCAAGCGACGCCAGCGTGTCGGCGACCAGCGCGTAGGGGCTCTCGTGCTCTTCCCAGCAGCGCACGGGCCCGTCGACGACGAGCAGCTCTCGCAGCTTCGGCCTCTCGAATGCCGGCGTTACGTAGACCGGCTCGCCCTCTCTCGGCAGCACCACGCCCAGCAGCCGCTCCGACAACGACCAAGCGACGCCGGTGAAGTACCGCAGGCTGGTCCCGGCCGGCAGCAGCAGGGCATCGGCGCCGTGCTCGGCGAGCAGCCGCTGCGCGGCGGCGATGCGCTGCTGGTGTTCGCTGAGGGGTAGGACGGGAGGCGCGGAGGTCACTTGATGCTCGTTGGCGAGCCCTGGCGTGGGCTTCGATCTTGGGCACTCGGGTTGTCCGCCGGGCGTCGATTCGTGATCGGCGGGCCCAATACCGCCGAGTCTCACTCGTCCATGCCGTGCTCGGAGAGCCACTTTTTGCCGAGTTCCGACTTCAGGAAGCCCGCGAACTGGGTTTCGGCCCGGAGATTCTCGTAGGCGACTAGGCAGTCTTGCTCCAGCCCAGACAGGCCGTCGTAGACCGCCTGGTAGTCGTCGAGCTGGATGCCTAGGCCGATAAGCGTGTACTGCGTGTCCGACAGGTCGGGGGCGCCCTCAACCGCGCGGCGGGCGGCGAGCACGGCCTCGGCGCCGTCCCCTTTGGACAGCAGGACGTTCGCGCGGAGTACTTCGAGGTAGGCGTCCCCGCCGACCGATTTTTCGAAGCGGCCTAGCGCGGCGAGGGCCTCGTCGTACTCCTCGTTGATCAGCAGCGAGTCGAGCTGAAGGAAGTCGATGCACGCGTCGTCCGGATAGAGCCGCTTGAACTCCTTTGTCGCCGCGAGCAGCTCGGAAGGGTCTTGCCCCACCAGCCCGTTCGCGGCCTGGTAGCGAAGCAGCAGCATGTTCTTGTCTTCCTGCAACTCCTTGGGCAGCGAGCGGTAGGTCGCGAGCGACTGCTGGAAGGCGCCCGCGCCGAGCTGTTGCTGCATCTTCAGCACATCGTCGATGTGCTTTACGAAGGCCGTCTCGCCGAGCGTCAGGTTCTGCAAGAAGTTCCTCGATAGCTGCTGCGACAGCGGGATGAAGCTGCGGCGGAACGTCTGCGTGATATCTTCTCCGCTGAGGTAGACGTACAGGTTCACGGCCCGGGTCTGGCCGGCGGTGTTTTCGAGTTCGTAGTCGTGGTAGTTGGCGCCCGCTTGGCTGACCATCCGGAAGAGGGCCCGGCGTTTCCCGTCGCGTTGGTGGATGCGTACGAGCCGGTAGCTGCCGCCTTCGCCCAGCGACTGAATAAGCTGCACAATCAGGCCCTGCGACCCGACGCTGCTCATGAAGCCGCTCCGGACGTTGGGCATCTCTTTCTTGGGGATCGAGAGGCCGCTGACCGAACGGTCGAGGATGACGCCCCAGTTGATCAGCCGGTTGGCGGCGGCGGGGTCACGCCGTTCGATGGCGGACCCGAGCGCGGCGGCGAACTGCTCGGCCTGTTCGACGCTAACGCCGGGCTCGGCGTTCGAGGCGACGCGGCGTTTGGGCGTCGCTTCGGCGGTTGCGCCGGCGCCGGGGGCCGCGGTGACCGGGGCAGCGCTATCGGCGCCGCAGCCGGTGTGGAAAAGCAGCGCGAAGCAGGCCAGGGCGTTCGTCCCGGCGTTGACGGTGCGGGGCATGGCGGGGCTCTTGCAACAAGGAGTGGGCAACAGGGAGAAGGCAACAGGGAGTGGGCAACGCCGACAGGGAGCAACACCGGCGCCGCCGAATCGTAGCAGACCGCCCGCTGGCGGTCGAACTTGCGGACGCGTGGGCGTGGGCGTTCGCGAAGTGGTGGAACGGTTAAGCCCCCTTCTTCGGCCGGGGGACTTTTGCCTTCTTCGTGCCGCGGCGGCCTCGGCCCCGCTTGCCGGTCTTCTTGAGCGACTCCTCGACCGCCTTGACGCTCTGGCCGATGCTCTCGCGCATCTTGCTGATGCGGTCGCGTATCGAGGCGGCCCGCTCGAATTCCATCTGCTGGGCCGCTTCCATCATCTCGGCCTCGAGCTCGTTGATGTACTCCTCGGTGATGTACTGCGTCTCGTCGTCGCGCCCCACCGCGGCGTTGGCGGCGGCGTGCGCGGCGGCCTCGGTCTCGATGCCCGCCCGGATCGCCTTCTTGATCGTCTTGGGGGTGATCACGTGCTTCTTGTTGTACGCCTGCTGCACGGCTCGGCGGCGCTCGGTCTCGTCGATGGCCCGCTGCATGCTGCCGGTCATCTTATCGGCGTACAGGATCACGCGCGAGTTGACGTTCCGCGCCGCCCGGCCGATGGTCTGCATCAGCGAGGTCTCGCTCCGCAGGAAGCCCTCCTTGTCGGCGTCGAGGATCGCCACCATCGAGACCTCCGGCAGGTCGAGCCCCTCGCGCAAGAGGTTGACGCCGACCAGCGCCTCGAACTTGCCCAGCCGCAGGTCGCGGAGCAGCTCGACCCGCTCGAACGCGTCCAGCTCGCTGTGCAGCCATTTGCACTGCACGCCCTGCTCGGTGAGGTAGCTCGACAGGTCTTCGGCGAGCCGCTTGGTAAGCGTCGTGACGAGGACCCGCTCTCCCTTCTCGGCCCGCTCACGGATCTGCTCCAGCAAGTGCGGCACCTGGCCGCGCGCCGGGGAGAGTTCGATCACCGGGTCTAAAAGGCCGGTGGGGCGGACGATCTGCTCGATCACCTCGTCGCCGCACTGGGCGAGTTCGTAGTCGGCCGGCGTCGCGGAGACGTAGACGCACTGGTCGATGCGTTCCTTCCACTCCTCGAACTTTAGCGGCCGGTTGTCGAGCGCGCTGGGGAGGCGGAAACCGTGCTCGACGAGCG
>JBCCZD010000219.1:0-4361 GCA_039188275.1 Planctomycetota bacterium | reverse complement strand
CGATGTGCGACCTGCTCCAAGACAGCGACTACAACCTACCGAACATCAAGAAAATCGCCGCAAACGCCTTCACCTTCTTCGACTCAACTTAGTTGTGTAGATACCAATGGCTGGAAGCCGGTGGTAGCTTCAGTCCGGCCTGCCCAGGGAGTGAGGGGTTGCGTCGGAGCCGGGGTTGTTGACGCTGTTGGAGATCGACTCTGGCCGCGGCCACGCCCGGGCGCCAGTTTCTGCAGCTCGGGCCTCCGCCGCAACGAGGCGGGACAACAAGTTGGATCAGCTGTGACGCAAATCCACCCGATCCGGCTGTCGCTCTCCAATGCCTTTCTGGTCGTCGGCGAGCGGCCTGTTCTGGTGGACGCGGGCAGCCCGGGCGAGGCGGGTAAGATCATCGCCAAGATGGCCCGTCATGGCGTCGAGCCGCGAGATTTGTCACTCATTCTGCTCACGCACGCCCACGCCGACCACGCCGGCGCCGCCAAAGAACTCCGCCAGCGGTCGGGTGCGCCGGTTGCACTCCACCCGGCCGATGCGGAGATGCTCCGCCACGGCTCGATGGGCAAGCTGCGGCCCGTGAGGCCGCGTCACCGTCTGCTCGAATGGTTTGTAAACCGCCCCTTCGACGGCCTCGACGCCGATGTTCAGCTCGCCAACGGGCAGCGGCTGGACGCGTTCGGTCTAGCCGGGTCGATCCTTGAGACCCCCGGCCACTGCGTTGGGTCGGTCTCGGTGGTGCTCGACCCGCCTCAACCCGCGGGCGCAAGCGACGCGTTGGCCGGCGACCTGCTGATCGGCGGTTTCCTGGGCGGCCTCGTCGACCGCCGACGGCCGCGGCTTCCTTACTTCGCCGACGACTTGGCCGCACTGCAAATAAGCGTCGGTCGCCTGCGTAGCGCCGCCGCCGGACGGTGGTGGCTCGGCCACGGCGGCCCGGTGGACGCGGCTCGCGTCGGCGAGGACCTCGAGAGTCCCGACGAACAAGTTGGCGAGTAATCAGCCCAGCCTGCCGCTGAGCGCTAGCGCGTCACTCTTCCTCGGGCGCCTGCTCGCCGCTCATCAGCTTGTACATCAGCGGCAGCACCGTCTTGGTGGGGATCGCGTAGCTCTCGGTCCGCCCCGCGCGGGCGATGTTGAAGCCGATCACCTCGCCGTCGAGGTTTACGAGGGGGCCGCCGCACTCGTTGGGCTTCAAGACCGCGTCGTGCTGCAGGGCGATGGGGAAACCGAACCGCCGCTGGCTGAGTTCGCTCCCTAGGCTGTTTTGGTACTGGCTGCGTGACTGCGGGAACATGTTCTTAACAGCGCCGCTTAGCGTGGCGGTGACGATCACCTTCTTCTCGCCCCGCTGGAGCTCAAGGTCTACCTGATCGAGCGGGCTGAACCGGCGGACCTCTCGGATCAGGTCGGCGCGGCTCTTGACCCGTTGCCCGTTGACGCGGGTGATGACGTCATTCACCAGGACGCCGGCCGCCTCGGCCCCGCTGTCGGCGAAGACCTTGAGGACGAGGGCGCCGGCGGGGTCGCCCCGCTCGCCATCGCCGAGTTGCACGCCCAGGATTCCCGGGCGGTGTGGAATCTTCCTCGGCAGGACGCTCACGACGCCCACCGCCACCGGAACAGGATCCAACCCGGGCGTAGCGACCCAGGCCCCCGCCATAATCCCTGTCTCGCCCGAAAGCTTGAGCGAAGGCAGCTCTTTCGCGTCGATCTTGAGGACCGCCAGGTCGTGCTCGCGATCAACACCGACGATGCGGGCGTCGAACTCGCGCTTGTCTCGCAGCAACGCGGTCAGCCGCCCCTTCAACCGGCTGGCTTTAGTCAGAACCCACCCGTCGGGCCCGACGATGCCCCCCAGCGCGACCGTTCGCCCGTCGCTGCGGACGCGCACCGTCGCTTCGCCCGCCTCGGCGATGACCTCCTTGAACGCCCCGCGGACGTAGGGACCGTCGGCGAGCCGTTGGCGTGGCACCCAGATCCGCTCGATCGCATCGCGGAACGCTTCGCGTGCGCCCTCCATCGATGGCGGCCCCTCCGCGTCGTTCTCGTCTTTATCCTGGGCAGGGGCGATCGGGCAGAGCACGCAGAAGACCAAAGAGGTCAGGACCAGCGGGTGGGCGTGTTGTAGAAACGTGGGCATGGTGAGCTCGGCTTTGGTCGATGGGGCGGGAGAAAAGAGCTTGTCGCGGGCGTCGCGTGAGATCGGCAACAGCGTCACGACTCCAGCGGCGGGGCGCCGGGGAAATCGCGGCCGACCTGAGCCATCCGAACCTGGAGCTCGATCGCTTTGCCTTCGCGCTCGACCTTTAGCTTGACCCGAGAGCCGGGCCGCGTCTTGAGCACCTGGGCGGCGAGCTCGGCGAACGAGGCGATCTCGGTCTCGCCGTAGCGAGTGATCACATCGCCCACTTTGATGCCGGCCCGCTCGGCGGGCATGCCGGGCATGACCTGCGTGACGCGGCAACCCTCTTCGCGCGGGTTGCAGGTCACTCCGAGGAAGGGGCGGTTGCGGGCCCGCTCGGCCGAGGCGATGCTGCCGCCCCAGATCTCGCCCGCGAGCAGCCGGTCCCACGTAAGTTCGTAGGTCGAGATCGGCACGTGGAAGTTGCTTGTGATCCGCCGTCCGATGCGGCTGTGGATGCCAACGACCTGCCCCTTGAGGTTGAAGAGCGGACCGCCCGAGTCTCCACCCACGAGTGTGCAGTCGGTGTTGATCACGTCCGCGTCCTTGTAAAGGACCCTGCCGATCCGGACGGGCGGGGCCCGGTCGCGGAAATACCCGTTGGGTTGGCCGAGGCCGACCACCCACTCGCCGTCGGCGAGCGCGTCGGACGGGGCGACATCGACAAACGGCCAGGGCCCCTTGTCGGTGATCTTCATCATGCCGCTATCGATCGACTGGTTCACGCCGAGCGTCACGCCCCTTGCCCGACTGCCATCGGGAAACATGAACCGCACCGGCCGGTTGGGCTGCATCGCCACGTGTCCGGCGGTGAGCACCAATCCCTCGGCATTGACAATCACTCCGCTGCCGACCGAGTTGCCAATCTGGACTCCGACCACCGCGGGGCGGGCGTACCGGACCACCGTTTGAACCTGGTTTTGAATCTCTTTGAGGTCGGCGATGCCGCGTGGGTAACGCTGCGAGACGACGTTTTGAATCGCGTCACTCCAAGGCGGGGCTTGTCTGACCGGCTTCGTCTCGGCCGTTCTCGGCTTCAAAGCATTCGGGGCGGATTTGTCGCTCCCATCGGCCGGCGCGGAGGGCTTGGCTGGCGGCGACGCAGCCGGCGTCGCGGACGGGTCAACGGGCGCCCCAGGCGGGGCAACCGGCGCCGCCGGCTGGGCCAAGCCTGTGGCGACGCTAGCGAGAATCAAGTAAACCGTCACGAAAACCCGACTACTGTACATACGCTATTGACCATGTACGCCTGTCGATCATAAGCTGGAAGCAGGACCGCCCCACTTCGACGTCTGCATTGTAGGCGGTCCGCCGTGTGAATCCACTTGCCTGTTTTAGGGCCTGTGGTTAAGGCCCGTTTCGGGCGCCTGTTGCGCGACCGTTTGTTTGGCCTGCTGGACGGCGGGCCTGCTAAGCAACGGTTGCTCAGCAGGGGAGATCAAATTTTCCAGTCAGGAGCTGCCCCGATGTCGATGGACCAACTCACGCCCCGCCAACGCGAGGTCCTCGATTTCATCACCGACAAGATCACCGGGCGCGGTTACGGGCCAACCGTCCGAGAAATCGGCGACAACTTCGAGATCAAGTCGCCCAACGGCGTCATGTGCCACCTCAAAGCGTTGGAGAAGAAGGGGCTCATTACCCGCGAGCCCAACATGTCGCGAGCCATCCAGCTGACCGCCGAGGCGCAAGAAGAACGCGGGATCCCGCTGGTCGGCCAGATCGCCGCCGGCAGCCTGACCGAGGCGATCGAGCAGGCCGAGCGTTTCGAGTTTGAAGACTTTTTCCCCTCCAAGAAGAACCAGTACGCCCTGAAGGTCCGCGGCGACTCGATGATCGAGGCCCAGATCGCCGACGGCGACATCGTCATCGTCCGCAAGACTAAGACGGCCCACAAAGGCGATATCGTCGTCGCGATGACCGACGAGGGCGACGCCACGCTCAAGTATTGGTTCCCGGAGAAGAACCGCATCCGCCTGCAACCTGCCAACAGCTCGATGGAGCCGATCTACTGCCGGCAGGTTCAGGTGCTGGGCATCGTGACCGGCGTGGTCCGCAAAGTGGCCTGAGGCGCAGCGAGGTTCGCTTTCGACGCCTCAGCCGGCGTCTTTGAGCGTCGCCTCGGCGTTGAGCTTGTTGTAGAGCGTCTTGAGGCTGATGCCGAGTTCCTCCGCCGCTTTCG
>JBCCZD010000218.1:0-4460 GCA_039188275.1 Planctomycetota bacterium | reverse complement strand
CTGCCGGCCGCGCTGGCGGCCCGCCTCGACGCCGCGGGCGACAACGACCAGGCCCAAGCCCGAGCCGGCGCCGACTACGCGACCGAGCAAACGCAAAGCCTGATCGACGCCGGCGTCGCGGGCATCCACTTCTATGTCCTTAACAAGTCCGAGACCACCAGCGAGGTGCTGAAGGCCGTCGGCATCGGCGTCGGCTAGGCCCCGCGGTCGCCCCCGCCAGGGGCCTACCGGACCCCGCCCCGGAACTTGTCGCGCCGTCTCGCCTATGGACCTCACCGGCCAGCAGCTCAACGACTACCGGGTGCTCCGCCGGCTTGGACGCGGGGCGATGGCCGAGGTCTACCTGGCCGAGCAGGCTTCGCTCGCCCGGCAGGTCGCCCTGAAGGTGCTCAGCCCCGACCTGGCGAGCGACTCGAGCTACGTCGACCGGTTCCAGCACGAGGCCCGCGCCGCCGCCGCCCTGGTGCACGCCGGGATTGTGCAGATCTACGAGGTCGGCCGCTCGAACGGCTACCACTACATCGCCCAGGAGTATGTCCCCGGCCGCAACGTCGGCGAGTTGATCGACCGACACGGGCGGCTCGAGCCGGCGCTCACGCTCGACGTCCTCCGCCAGGTCGCTTCGGCGTTGCTCAAGGCGGCCGAGCGTGGCATCGTCCACCGCGACATCAAGCCCGAGAACGTGATGATCGCGCGGTCGGGCGACGTCAAGGTCGCCGACTTCGGCCTCGCTCGGGTCGACCAGCCGGAGGGGGTCAAGCTGACGCAAGTCGGCGTGACCATGGGGACGCCGCTCTACATGAGCCCCGAGCAGATTGAGGGCAAGCCGGTCGACGCCCGGAGCGACATCTATTCGCTTGGCGTCACCGCGTATCACATGCTGTCTGGCGAGCCGCCGTTCCGCGGCGAGACGCCCCTCGCGG
Organism: Planctomycetota bacterium; assembly: GCA_039188275.1. Taxonomy (GTDB): domain Bacteria; phylum Planctomycetota; class Planctomycetia; order Pirellulales; family Lacipirellulaceae; genus JBCCQL01. The sequence continues at coordinate 3,537 of JBCCZD010000218.1, read as the reverse complement.
TTGCCGTGCAGCACCTCAATTCCAAAGCGCCCCCGCTCATGGACGCCAGGCCCGACGCGCCTTCCGGTTTGGCGAGGCTCGTCGATCGGATGATCGCCAAGAAGCCGGGCGACCGCCCCGAGTCGCCGATAACGCTGCTCGCCGAGCTGCGATCGCTCGCCAAACAGGCCGCCGAACAGGGGTGGGGCGAAGGCCCCGAGAACTGGTCGATCGCCGAGATGCTGACCGTCGGGGGCGACTCCGAAGCGACCGCCCAACTCGGCCGGATGATGCGACAGGCGACCGAAGTCAACCGGCGGCCACGCCCCTGGCGGCGTGTCGTTGCGCTTGTCGGGGTCGCCGCGGTCGTCGGCGGCGTCCTCGCCGCGGCGGGGCGGCCGACGCCCCTCCTGGCGGGCATCGAGCAAGAGCCGGTCGAGAAGCCCGACGTCTTGCGGCAGATCTTCCACGCCAAGATGGTCGGCGCCAGCGAAGAGGCGTGGCTCGCTGTCGAGCGCAACTTCCCCGAGGCGGACCCCTATTATCATTACCTAGCCGACCAAAATCTCGTCGGCCTGTACCTCCGCCGTCAGCGGTATGAAGACGCGATCCGCCTCTGCCAGCGGCTCGCGCAAGCAGGTGACAAGTACCCCGAGTTCCAGCGCTTCGGCGAGGCCGGCGTGGTGGTCTGCGAGGTCACGCGCGGCAACCGCCGCGAAGCCGAGTCGGCCCTCGCCCAGTTCCCGATGAGCGACGGCGTCGAGAAGCTGCGCGAGACGGCGCCTCAGATGGCGACCATGTTCCTGCAAGCCCGGCGCGAGCTGCTGAGCTTGGAATAACGGGCGCCGGGGATGCCCGCGTCGCCGGTTGTTCGGGACCGCTCGATCGGCCCAGCGACCTCTTCTTCTTATCTCTTAAGCACCGGCCACAGCACGCCGAGTCTGCCGCTTAGCGTTACGCCGAGACCGGCGACGAACTTTCGCCTTAGGCGCCGCGTGAACGGCTTGATCGCCGGCTTCGAGAGCGGCCGAGACACGCCGGCGACGCACCTCTGCAAGCCGATCGCCCAGCATCGTCGCGGCGATAAACAGCCACACCAGCAGAAAAGCGGCGCCGAGTACGAGTTGGAGCATCGAGAAAGGCACAGGCGGACTCCCAGCCGAGTCGAGGAACGCGTTCCGTGCGTCCGTCGGTTCAGGGCCCTCCGTGCCATCTCCCGTTATCGGCCTCGACCCCAGGACAGCTCACCCCAAGGCGTCACGGCCCTACAACCGACCACGAGTCGGTGCGCGGTGGGCTCCTGCGCATAAATAGCGCATAAAATTACGCACTTTGGCGGTGATTTTGGCCGCGATTGATGATATTTTCACGCCCAAGAGTGTTCTTTTGTACATCATCGCTTATGTGTCGCCATGGCGACCCAGCCGCGGGCAAGGAACCACAACGTGAAGCACCCCCAGACAGACCCCCAGACAGAGCAGCGGGGCAGGGCGGCCGCGCCGCCATCGCCGTCACCCAATGACGCCGAGCCCGGTCAGCAACCCGAACCCGCTGGCGATCCGAGCGAGCTCGGCTGCGGCGATCACACACCTCATGAGGATCGGCAACCTGCAGACGCATCCCGCGATCTGGCGGAGCTTGAGCAGCTCGTCGATGCCGAGGTGAACGCCGAGGTGAACGCCGACAGTCAAGACCCAGGCGGCGAGGATGCCGGGGACGAGCCCGCAGCGGAAGACCTGCAAGCCGTCGCGGCCGAGGCAGACGACGCGTGGCTCGAGGCGTTGGCCTATTCGCTCGCCGATGACCCCGACGACCAAGTAGACGACGACCGGGCCGTAGCCGAATGGCTCGACGAGCTGGGTATTGACCTTGAAGAAACTGATTTTGACGGCGGAAGCGATTAGCGGTGCGAAGACTCGGCGGGTCGCCCCCGCGGTTTGTCGGCAGGCGTGGCGTCGACAGCGGCGAGGCCAGCGATCTTGGCTCGGTGATTCAACGAACTGCGAACGGGAACGAACAACGCAGGGGGGTAGTGCGATGCTAACGACCGACAAAGTGAACGAAGTCCGGCGGCTGCTCAACGAGGGGCGCCTCTCGCAACGGAAGATTGCAAAGCAGCTAGGAGTGAGCCGGGGGACCGTCAACGCATTAGCGACCGGCCGGCGCGGGGACTTCGGCCGCGAGCCCACCGAAGCCCGCCCCGAATCGGGCCCCCCCAAGCGCTGCCCAACCTGCGGCATGCTGGTTTATCTGCCTTGCGTCTACTGCCAGGCGATCGACTTCCGCCGTCGGGCACGCAGTACGCACCAGGCGGCATAAACCCGTCAACCTTTACGCCGCCGCCGCGGTCGGCGCCGGCGTGACGGCTTCTCGTCCGGCTACCGAGGTATTCCTGGCAAAGTTTTGATTTGTTGTCGCGTGGGACGTACCGCGGGTTACGCTTCGGCGGCTTTGCCACTTGGCCACCGAACGGCGTCCGTGACCAACGGTTGCGGGCGCCGTTCACTTTTTTGGCGCCCGCGTCGCTCTCCGGCCGCACGCCGCCAGCCGCCGCGCGAACCTCTCTCGGCCGATTGCTGAGGCACTTCTACGCCGCTAAACTGCTGCTCTGGCGTGGCCAGCCGCTGGCCGCCGCCGACCGGTCCCCAAGGATTCCCCGCGTCTGCTCTCCCACGCCTGCGTTGCCGGCGAGGGGGATGCGGAGTGTGGTTCTGCGCCGCCAGCAGGGGTTTGAATCAGTCGCGAATCGAGCAACGGAGAAGGTCGACGATGAGCCAACACGCCAAGCTGACGATCGGCGAGCAGGAAGTCGAGCTCCCGATGGTCACCGGGGTCGAGGCCGAGACGGCCGTCGACGTGTCGTCGCTCCGCAAGCAGACCGGCGTTGTCACGCTGGATGAGGGCTACGTCAATACCGGCTCGACCACCTCGGACATCACGTTCCTCAACGGCGAGAAGGGCATCCTCCGGTACCGCGGCTACCCGATCGAGCAACTCGCCGCCGGCTGCGACTTCATTGAGGTCGCCTACCTCCTGATTCACGGTGAGCTGCCAACCGCTTCCGAGATCGAGGCGTTCCGCGAACAGCTCAAACGGCACACGCTGCTGCACGAGGACATGCGGCTCTTCTACGACGGCTTCCCACGCGACGCCCACCCGATGGCGATCCTCAGCTCCGTGGTCGGGGCGCTGTCGACCTTCTACCAAGATTCGCTCAGCTTCAAAGACCCGGCCGAGGTCAACACGCAGGTGATGCGGCTGATCGCCAAGCTGCCGACGATCGCCGCGTTCGCCCACAAGAAGTCGATCGGCCAGCCGTTCGTCTACCCGAGGAACGACCTCAGCTACTGCGAGAACTTCCTGCGGATGATGTTCTCCGTCCCGACCGAGCCCTACGAGGCGGACCCCGACTTTGTCGAGGCGCTCAACCTGCTGCTGATCGTCCACGCCGACCACGAGCAGAACTGCAGCACCAGCACCGTGCGGATGGTCGGCTCGAGCGACGCGAACCTGTTCGCCAGCATCTCGGCCGGCATCTGCGCCCTGTGGGGCCCGCTG
>JBCCZD010000217.1:0-4753 GCA_039188275.1 Planctomycetota bacterium | reverse complement strand
CGAGCGCCAGGTACGCGGAGTTTGGTCCTTTTCTGGTGGGGTACGTCTGCAGCCCCGAACAGCTTGTTGAACATTGCCGCGTGAGATGCTAACGACGCGACCGGCCGGCTGAGTCCGGCAGCCTTCAACTCCAGCAGCTCACGTTTTGCTCCGTTTGCGACGGTGAGTGCTCCGCCGCTGGCTACGCCGCGCACTTCCGCGGGGCCTGTGCATGCCTACGCCGGTCTCGGCGGCAGGCCCTCTGTCGTGGCCAAAGCAGCCGCGCGCAATTCCGCTGTTGATAGTTGGGGCCTGTGGTCGTTTTGGAAATAGGAACGGAGTGGCGCCAAACCCCAAGGTCAAACCATGTTCTCTACTGACGCAAAGCAACCCAGCCAGACGGAGCCACTTGCCGCGGGCATCGCCCCTTCCCTCGCGAGCGCCGTCCTGCTGTGGACCGCTTGCGTGCTGCCGGCAAGCCCTGCGCGCGGCGATGACGTCGTGCTCGACTGGAACGCCACGATGACCGACGTGCTGCGCGACAACACGTCGCTGCAGAACCCGGGCATGGCGTCGCGGACGATGGCGATGATGAACCTGGCCATCTATGACGCCTTCGCGATGACGTCGCCCGGCGGCACGATGTTCTACAACTACGGGCAGGGCAGGCAGTCGCCGGGCATCAACGCCTCGACCGACGCGGCGGCTGCGCAGGCGGCCTACACGGTCCTGAGTTCGATCTACGGCGACCAGTCGTCAACGCTCGACGCGGCGCTCGCGGCGAGCCTGGGGGACATCGCCGACGGGCAGCACAAGTCGGACGGCGTCGCGCTGGGAACGTCGATTGGCCAGTCGATCATCGCCAATCGGCAAAACGACGGGTACGACACAAGCGTGCAATACCTGCCGACGAACGCCCCCGGCCATTGGCAGCCCGACCCGCTGAACCCCGGCCAAGAGGCTTGGGGGCCTGCGTGGGGCGACGTTCTGCCGTTCGCCATCGAGTCGGGGACGCAGTTCATGCCGCCGCCAATGCCAGAGCTAACGAGTCAGAAATACACCGACGCATTCAACGAGGTGAAGGAGAAGGGCGTCGCCACCGGCAGCACGCGCTTGCCCGACGAGACCGAGGCGGGCATCTTTTGGGCCTACGACCGGGTCGGCATGGGGACGCCCATGCGTTTGTACAACGACGCCATGCGGAACGTCGCCGAGCAGGAAGGGAACTCGCCCGAGCAGAACGCCGAACTCTTCGCCAAGGCGAGCGTCGCGGTCGCGGACGCCGGGATCACCGCCTGGAACTCAAAGTTCGCCTACGACTTCTGGCGACCGGTCACCGGCATCCGCGAGGCGGACACCGACGGCAACGACGACACGATCGCCATCCCCGACTGGACCCCGCTCGGGGCGCCGGGCGGCGACGACAACGACTTCACGCCGCCGTTCCCGACCTACCTGTCGGGGCATGCCACCTTCGGCGGTGCGCTCTTTGAGATGCTCAAGCAGTTCTACGGCCGGGACGACATCGCCTTCTCGCTCGACTCCGAAGAGTTGGCCGACGCGGGCTACAGCGACATCACACGCGAGTTCTCGAGCTTCTCCGAAGCGATGGCCGAAAACGGCCGCAGCCGCGTTTACCTCGGCATCCACTGGAACTTCGACGACACCGTCGCCCAGGTAACCGGCGCCCAGGTCGCGCAGTACCTAGCGACGAGCCCCTTTATCGCCTCCGTCCCCGAACCGTCGTCTGCCGCCTGTTTGGCGATCGCCGCCGCGCTCACGGCGCCCAGGCGGCGCCGGCGTCGGGCAGCTTAACGTCGATCCACACGAGCCGGTGATCGGTCGCCCGCACGGCTTCCGACCCCGGCTCGCCTGGTCGCGGCCAGAACACACCGGTAGCGATCACTCGAAGCTGCTTCGATGGCAACGCGTAGTCGACCCGCAGGTTGCTGTAGCCGTCACCGCCGAAGTCCGCCGTGTCATGGGCGGGGTCGCCCCGCTGGGCACGGTTCAGTTCCACCGCATCGCGACTCGCCGCTACGCCGCCTTCGCTCCGGGGTGACACCGAGCCGTTAATCAGCCGGTGATCGAGCAATTGCCGGATGGCGCCGGGCGTGCCACCGCCGTCCACGGGGTCGGCATTCAGATCGCCCAGCACGACGAACGGCTGGGCACGGTCGAACGTCACGGGCCGACCGCTCGTGTCGTCGCGGAACAGTCGGGGGTGCTCCGCCGCGCTGTCGAGATAAGCGGCGACCATGCCTATTTCGTCGTAGTTCCGTTTGCCGTTGCGGTCTTCAGGTCCGTCGAAGGACGGCGGCGTCGGGTGCGAACAGAGCATGTGGAGCCACCGCGGATCGCCACCGGACGTCGACGACCGGACGGCCACATCCCAGAAGCTCTTCGACGAGAGCCGGAAAGCGTCTAACTCCGCGGCCGAGTAGTAGCCCTTGCCCGTCTCGGGGACGCTTGGGAGCCGTGCTCCTGGATAGTCTTTCCAACGCAACTTCTGGAACGTTCGACTTCGATCGGCGTCGATTGGAAAACGCGAGAGCAGCAACATGCCGTACTGCCCCGGGTAACGGCCGTAGCCGTAGGCATCAGCGGGCCCTCCTTTGGCGCCATCTTTGTCGAGGTCAAAGCCCGAGTCGAATCCCGTATTCACGGGCCGGTAGAACGCGTGCTGCAAGCGGAGCGGGCGGAGCCCACGCTGGGGTTGCTCGAGGTATTCTCGCCGGAAGGCCCGAACAAGCGCCGGCGGGCCGGGCCCCCCCGGGCCTGTGGGGTCGTAGTCGAACTCGTTTAGCAGAACAACGTCGGGCCGCACTCGCTGCAGCACCTCCGCGATCTGACGAACCTGAGGCGATCGGCCGCCGCACATCTCGGCGAGCAGGGCGCCGGCGCGGTCCCGGTACATCGAGACGTTGTAGGTCGCTACCCGCACGACGCCGTCCGGCGGCGGGGGGATTGGCTTGCCGGCGCAAACCGGCGCCCGGGACACGACCAACGCCGTGGAGATGCAGGCCGCTAGAATCGAGGCACTTCGCACTGCGGCTGACTCTAGAGTGACGGCGCGGTTCGATGGGGAAAATTCGGCGCCGGCTGGGGCGCCGCGTGCCGAGTCTTCTAGGGTTATCGTAGCGATGGGACGAGCCGCCCCGCCAGCGGCCCGGGCCGAGACTAGGCCCGAATCCTGCCAGGACGACGTCTTACTTGATCACGGCGCCGCTAATGAACCGAGGGCGACTATCGGGAGCCCGGGCTACGTAAGCGAAAGCCCGATCTCAGGGGTTCATCAGCCGCGCAATCATCCCTAATTCACGAGGCCGGGTTTAGGTAGTAGGAGGTCGATGCGTTGAGCGTTTTTGCGGAGGTCGGCGGTGAGGTTGGGGGTTTGGGCGGGGCGTAGGAGGTGGGTGGCGGCGTTGCGGAAGGGGGCCGGGTTGTGGCGCCGGTGGCAGAGCGCACGCCGCAGCGGTCTCCTTGCCAGGGGTTGTCGCGGCCCCAGAGGAGCCGGTTCTCGCCGGGTTGCTTACGAGTGGTAGTGCCGCCGCCACAGCCGGATCAGCTTCGCCGCGTCGGCCTGGCGACGCGAGAGGCTGGTGATGGCGTGCCGCACCTCGGTGGTGAGCTTGCCGTTACGCTCGGTCGATCTTTCAAGACCAACGACCTGCTCAAGCCCGGGCCAGCGGGTGAGAAACGGGACGATCCGCGTACTGGCCGCGAGAGATCGCGTGACAACGCGGCGCCGCCCCTTGCCGTCGGTGTTCGCGTTCCCACAGGCCTTCGTCCTTGCGATCCGGCAAGTGAGAAAGCGGTGCTAGGTTCGCGGTGTCCCCGGCGCCTTGAGGATGGCGCCGGTTGCGGTCCGAGAAACGCGACAGCGTGCGACGCGCGATGACGCTCACCCAGCTCCGCAACCTGCCAAGCTCAGGATCGGCATCGAACCGGGAAACCGACTTGGTGATCTCACGCATGACCACTTGGACCACGTCGCAGGCGTCGGCGTCCTGCAGCCCCCGCCCTCGCGCGGGCGAGTAGACAAAAGGGCCATACAAGTGCACGAACTCAGCCCACGACTCGGAGTCGTCCGAGTCGGCGATCCGTGCGATCAGGCTGAGGCGCGTCGTCGCGGGCATGAGAGCCAGTATACGTGAGGTTTCCGCTGCGTAGGCGATGAAGGTTCGCACGCGCGCTGGTTCGCGATTCCCTTGCCCCGAAATCGAGCTTTTCTTCGATTTTCCTGAAAGGGCAGGAGTGCCGAGCGCCAGGTGTCAGAGTGCCGTCGCGTCTCCGCCGCCGGCGGTCGCATGACTAAACCCACAAGGACTCGCTCCATGATCCTCCGACCCGCCTCCGCCCTGAACGCCTGGCTCGCCGCCGGCCTGATTTCCGCCTCCGCCCACGCCGTGGACTTCACCGCCGTGATCGGTCCCGATGCCGTAGTCGTCAGCGAATTCATCCCGTTCGAAGACCCGCCCGGCACCTTTGCAGCAGACGCTATCGCCGCGCTTGCGTCACCCCAGCCATCGTTCACCGCCGACTTCTCCGCGATCGACGAATTTACCGTCCGGCTCGAAGCCCCCGCCGGTCAGTTCTTCCTCATCGACCCGCCCACAGAATTCACCGACCAGCGACTATTGACCATCGACATCGGCACCGCCGTCGACGTCCCCGTCAGCACCGCCCCGTTAACCAGCCTGAGCTTCGAAGGGCTCACCGGCGATATCCCCGACTTCTCCGGGGAATTCCAGGTCCAGGGCGGCGGCGACTT
>JBCCZD010000216.1:0-4858 GCA_039188275.1 Planctomycetota bacterium | reverse complement strand
GGTCTTCGAGCGAGTGGAAGCTGATGATCGCCAGCTTGCCGCCCGGCGCCAGGCAATCAGGCAGCGACTTCAGCCCGCGCTCGAGCCAAACCAGTTCTTCGTTAACGGCAATCCTTAGGGCTTGGAACGTCCGGGTCGCGGCGTCGATTTTCGGGTCGTAGTTCCGTGGCACGGCGGCGCGGACCAAGGCAGCCAACTCGGCGGCCGAGGCGATTGGCTTCTCACGCCGGCGCTCCACAATCCGCCGGGCGATCCGCCGGCTGTAGCGTTCTTCTCCGTACTGGTAGATCAAGTCGGCCAGGTGATCGGCGCCCAGTCTTTCGAGTAGGCGGCTAGCGGGCTCGCCGCGCGAGGTGTCGAATCGCAGGTCGAGCGGCCCTTCGCTGTGGAAGCTGAAGCCGCGGTCGGTGTCGGCGAGTTGGTCGCTCGACAGCCCGAGGTCGAGCACAATCCCTTCCGCATGTGTGTGGTCTAGTTCGGCCAGCACGCTGCCCGCCTCGGCGTAGTTGGCTTGAGCGACGGCGATCGGCATGCCCGCGGCCCACGACTCGGCCGCTTCGACCGGCGCGGCGTCGCGGTCGATGCCGAGCACCAGTCCGGTGGGCCCGACGCATTGGGCTAGCAGACGTGTGTGGCCGCCGCCGCCGAGCGTGCCATCGACGATCACGTCGCCCGGTTGAGGGTCGAGCGCCTCGACGATCTCGTCGGGCAGCACCGGGATGTGAATCGACATAAGCGGCCCGCTCGCGGCGTAGCGGGGGAGAGATAGCAGCCAGCAAGAAACGGGGCAAGGCGGATTATAGCCTCGCTCATCGTGGCGCCAGCCGGCCGAGCGTCGACCCTTGAGGGCGTCCGTGCTCTCAAGGTTGGTGACGACGCCCGTGGTTCGCCCCGTAGCCGTCAGCCCGAAGGCTAGCCGCCGGGGGATCGCCCCACGTCCGCGCTCGCAGTGCATCCTTGCACGGAGCAAGCCGCCGGGTTTACGGGTTCGAGGGGGGCGTGTGGCCTTCGCCCGCCTCGCCCGTGCCCGACCGGCGGGCCGCGGACAAGCCCGCCGAGCAAATGTCGAAAGGCAACGCCAACTTAGGCGTCGGGGCGTCCTGGTCAACAGGACGTCGGCGGCGCCAGCAATGCGGTTCTGTCCACTGAAAGCAACCGAATTGGGCTTCGCCACGCGGAGAAACTCTGCGTCTGCCTCGCGAGAAAATTATTTTCCCTGCGGGAAATTCTTGCGCCCCCCCGGGCGTGACCTACGGCCGCCAATCGCCCTCAGGCATGCGGTCCACTACGATGGTCAGACACTGCTTGTTTCCGACCGCCACGACGCCAACGAATGCCCGAACCCCTGGTCCCTTTCCAATACGAACTGCCGCGTGAGCTGATCGCCCAGGAGCCTCTCAGCAACCGCGTTGACGCTCGGTTGATGGTGATCGATCGCGGCAGAGCGAGCATCGATCACCGGCACGTACGCGACCTGCCCGACGTCGTCGGCGCTGGGGACCGGCTGGTGCTGAACAACACGCGTGTGGTGCCCGCTCAGCTCGTAGGTCATCGGTCTGATACCGGCGGGCGGTGGCAGGGGCTGTTTCTCTCTGCCGACCAAGAGTCGAGCGGTGGCGGGGGCCACTGGCGGATTGTCTGCAAAACGCGCGGCAAGTTGAAGGCGGGCGATAGCATCGTCCTGACCGACCGGGACGGCCGCGACGCCGACAAGCTCTGGTTGCTCGAGCGGCTCGACGCGGGGCAGTGGCTCGCCCACCTGGATTCGGACCGACCCGCCTCGGACGCCCTCCCGGAGCTAGGGCGGGTGCCGCTGCCGCATTACATCCGCGGCGGGCAGATGGTGGACGCCGACGTCGAGGCGTACCAAACCGTCTTCGCCCGCCGTCCGGGCGCGGTGGCGGCGCCGACCGCGGGGCTCCACTTTACCAAGCCGCTGCTGGAGTCTCTCGACCACGGCGGCGTGCAATTCTCAGCGGTCACGCTGCATGTCGGCCTTGGCACCTTCCGGCCGATCGCCGATGGCGACGTCGAGAACCACAAGATGCACGCGGAGTGGTGCGAACTGACCCAACTGGCCGCCGACGAGATCAACCAGACCCGCGCCGAGAGTGGCCGGGTGATCGCGGTCGGGACCACCTGCGTCCGGACGCTTGAAACCGCGGCCCGCGAGTCGCCCGGCGAGCCACTGCGGCCCTTTCTCGGCGAGACGGACCTCTTCCTAAAGCCCCCCTGCGATTTTCACGCCGTGGGCGGCCTGATGACCAATTTCCACTTCCCCGGCACCACACTGCTGCTGCTGGTCGAGGCCTTCATGGGCCGAGACTTGCTGGCTGCCGCCTACGAAGCGGCGATTGCCGAGCGCTACCGTTTCTACAGCTACGGCGACGCGATGCTGATCCTCTGACGGGCGGCCGAGGTGTATAGAAGGGCCCAAAGCCCGGCCACAGCGAGAAGAATACCAGGCGAAACCGAAAAAGCGCGGCTCTTCCCGTAGGGACTGGGGCAGGTAATCCCTAGCTAGTGAGAAGAGCCGCGCAGTCGTGCGGAGTTGGCTCGGAGGGGTAGCTCTGTAACGGCTACGCGATTTCTGCAAGCAGTTCCGTGTGGTCTATCCGTGGGGTGACGATTGCCGCCGTGGCGACACTCTCTCCATCGACTAGACCTGGGGTGTTCTTTACGCGAACCGATGGTTCGCTGGGAACTACGAATGCCGCTTCGTACTTCCTCGTCAACGGCGCACGAACCAAACGGTTGCGCCGATTCTGCCGCGAGCGGGGCTAAGACCCTAGGACGCCGTTCAGCTGGTTCGCCGAGTCGTCAAAACTGTCCGCCGTGGCGTTTGCCATGCTATTCACTGCACCGACGCACGCCAGCACGATCATTGCTAGCAAGACGGCATACTCCACCGCGGTGGGGCCGTCTTCGGAGCGAAGGAATGTGATGACACGCTTCATGTCCGCAACCAGTTGGGTAGACGCGGTTCGATGAGGGCTGCCCGGTGAGAAGAGACTCCCGGTACTGGTAGCTTAGCTTTTGCCGGGCGATGAGGTCGCTGCGGGGGGCTCCCCCATCGAGCGGGTATCCGTTAGGACTCTCCGATATTACCGGTTGCGCCGTTCGTCCCGCCACGTGTGGGACCATCAAACAGCAGAAAGCCCTGGCCGGAGCGGCCAGGGCTTTCTGGGTGCTTTCATCTTGTCTGACGGCGACTCTTTTATGCCAGAGCCGATTAAGCCTGGAACGAGCTGCCGCAGCCGCACGACTTCACGGCGTTGGGGTTCTCGAACGTGAAGCCGCGCTTCTCGATCCCCTCGAAGAAGTCGATCGTCGTGCCGTCCAGGTACAACGCGCTCTTCTTGTCGACCACGACCTCGACGCCGTGGCAGTCGAACTTGCTGTCGGCGTCGGCGTCGAACTTGTCGTCGAAGCCCAAGGCGTAGCTGAATCCGCTGCACCCGCCGCCGGTCACGCCGACGCGGAGGACGGCGCCCTCCTCGATGCCCTGGTGTTCGACAATCCGCTTGACTTCCGCAGCCGCGTTCTCGGTGAGGACGACGCCCATGTTCGGTACCCTCTGCTTCGTATTGGTCAGCCCGGCCCCGCTGGCCCGGCGCGATGGTCTTTGTCCAGAGAAGAGTATACCACGCCGGCGGAATCGGGAAGGCGGAACCGGCTCGCCGGCTGCTGAAAGCCGTGTGCGGGTCAGCCCGCGAGGGTACGGAGTTCCGCCACCGCGGCGCCCACGAGTTCGGCCGCTCGGTCGATGTCGGATTCCGTCGAAAACCGGCCCAGGCCGAATCGCAGGCTGCTGCGGGCGGCGTCGGGCGAGAGGCCCAGGGCCTGGAGAACGTGGCTGGGCTCCGGGTCGGCCGACGAGCAGGCAGCGCCGCTGCTGATCGCCAGTTCCGGCACGCGGAGTTGCAGGGCCTCGCCGTCGACATCGCCCAGGGCGATCATCAGGCTGCCCGACAGCCGGAGCGGGGCGCCGGTTTCATCGGTGGCAGCCAACTCGGGCCCGCACAGCTCCCACGGCGCGGCGGTCTCCACCAGACGCTCGGCCAGCCGGTTGCGGAGGACCATCTGCCGGGCCGGCTCGGTCGACAGTTCGTCCTGGCACAGTTCGATCGCCCGGGCGAAGCCGACGATGCCGGGGACGTTCAGCGTGCCGCTCCGCCGGTTCGCCTCTTGCCCGCCGCCGGTTACCTGGGCTTCGAGCCGGACGATCGGGTCCCGGCCGCGGACGAAGAGCGCCCCAACGCCCTTCGGACCGTAGAGCTTGTGCGCGGTGAAGCTCATCAGCTCGACGCCGAGCGCCTGGACGTCCACCGGCAGCTTGCCGACCGCCTGCGTGGCGTCGGAGTGCAAGAGCACGCCCCGCTCTCGGCAGGCGGCGGCGATGGCGGCGATCGGCTGAACCACGCCGATTTCGTTGCTGGCCAGCATGACCGAAGCGAGGCACGTCTCGCCGGTCAGCGCGTCGGCGACGCGCTCGGGATCAAGCCAACACGCGCGGGGCGAGCCGTGCGGCTCGACCGGCAGCAGCGTCACATCGTGCCCGCCGCGCCGGAGCCGGTCGAGCGGGTCGAGCACCGCCCGGTGCTCGGTGGCGACGCTCACTAGGTGATCGCCGCGCCGGCGCTTGCGGGTGGCGACGCCGCGGATCGCCAGGTTGTTGCTCTCGGTCGCCCCGCTGGTGAAGACGATCTCCGCCGGCTGGGCGTTGATCGCCGAAGCGATGGTCGCGCGTGCCGCCTCTACCGCTTCCCGCGCGCGCTCCCCAAACCCGTGCCCCGTGCTGCCGGCGTTGCCGTACTCCTCGCTGAACCACGGCAGCATCGCCTCGACCACGCGCGGG
>JBCCZD010000215.1:0-4933 GCA_039188275.1 Planctomycetota bacterium | reverse complement strand
CTGAGGCTCGTCTCGGCGTCGACGCCCTGGGCGATGTCTTCCGACTGCCCGTGGATGGCGTTGAGCACGCCGCAATCGTGGCTGAAGCCGATTGACGGGTCGGTGTAGCCGATCTTCTTGATCGTCTCGCGGACGACCGATTGAACGTCCACGTAGTGGCTCGTGCGGACCTCACCGGCGACAACGACCTGGCCGGTGGTGCAGAGCGTCTCGACCGCGACGCGGGCGGAGCCCGGGTTGGGGTCGTTGGCCAGGATGTCGTCAACGATCGCGTCGGAGATCTGGTCGGAGACCTTGTCCGGGTGGCCCATGCTGACCGATTCGCTGGTGAAGAGGTAATTTCCGGATGCCACGGGCGGGGTCTCCTAGCGACAGAGCGTTCGTCAAACCTGTATGGACTAACAGTTTACTAACGCCCCACCGGTTGCATCAATGGGCTATCGCACGGGTCGAGCCGATTCCTACGCGGGGCGACGCATCGGCGCCAAGACGCCCGCCAGCACGGCTCCGGCGAGCGTGGCCAGGAGCCCTAACCAGAACAGGCCGTCGACGCCCGCGGCCGCGGTCTGGCAGGCAATCGCACGCCCCGTCGCCAGGGCGCTGCGCATCGGCGTGTCGACCGTCGTCCGCCCGAGGAGGTCGCTGACGAAGTCGAGGGCGCCGGCGTAGGCGAACATGCCTAGCGGCGCTGCCGACGCGAGCAACAAGCCCGCCGCTCTAAGTTTCCTCCGCGTCCAACGGCTGCGTCGGTCGCCGGTCGTCGTCGGCACCCGCGGCGAGGCGTAGGGGTTGGCGCCCGCGGCGTTCGTCGTTTGCGCGGAGGGATCATCCGGGCGGCGTATCCGTGTTATTCTACGCATATGCCTGTCGTTCGCTCACAACCGCCCGCCCTTGGTTGCTATGCCTGATTTTCCCTCGCTCGAGTCGCAGCTGACGAAAGTCGGCCAATCTCACTTGCTCGCTTTCTGGGACCAGCTCGATGAACCGGGGCGCCAGCAGCTCGCCAAGCAGATCGAAGCGATCGACTTTGACCAGCTCGTCGAGCTCCACGCTGGCGACAGCGATCAACCCGATTGGGCGGCGTTGGCCTCCAAGGCCGTCCCGCCCCCGGCGATGCGGCTTAGCGATCGGCAGAGCGGCTCGGCCGGTGGGCTGGGAGTTTCACCAGCGGACGCGGTCCGGCGGGGGAAGCAGGCTCTCGACGAAGGCGAGGTCGGCGTGCTGCTCGTGGCGGGGGGGCAGGGCAGTCGGCTCGGGTTCGATAAGCCAAAAGGAATGTACCCGATTGGTTCGGTCTCCGGCGCGACGTTATTGCAGGTCCACCTTGAAAAAGCGGTCGCTCTGGCAAAAAGGCATAGCCCCGCGTCGAAGCAGGGCGTCCCTGTCTACTTGATGACCAGCCCCGTCACGCACGACGAGCAGACGGCTTTTCTGGCCGAGAACGACCGGTTTGGCCTCGCGCAAGACGACCTTGTCATCTTCTGCCAAGGGACGATGCCGGCCGTTGATCGCGAGACCGGCAATCTGCTGCTAGCCGACAAGGGGCGCCTGTTCCTCAGCCCCGACGGCCACGGCGGGACGGTCGCCGCGCTGGCCAACGCTATCGGCGATGGCGAAGACCCGCTCACCCACATGCGGCGCCGCGGCATCAAGCACTTGTTCTACCTGCAAGTCGACAACCCGCTGGTCCCGATCGGCGACGCGGAGTTCCTCGGCTACCATTTGCTCGCACAGAGCGAGCTGACGTCGATGGCGATTACGAAGCAGGCGCCGAAAGACAAGCTCGGCAACTTCGGGATGATCGACGGCAAGATGAACGTGATCGAGTATAGCGACATGCCTGACGAAGTGGCGGAAAGGCGAGACGCCAATGGCGGGCTGGCCTTCTGGGCCGGCAGCATCGCCGTGCACGTGTTCGGCGTCGCGTTCTTGGAGCGGATGCTGTCAATGAAGGACGCGCTGCCCTTCCACATCGCCAAGAAGAAGGTCCCACACATCGACGCTTCGGGCGCTTTAGTGAAGCCCGAAGAGCCGAACGCGCTGAAGTTCGAGCGGTTCATCTTCGACCTGCTTCCGCAGGCCGCGAACCCAATTGTGGTTGAGTACGCCGAAGCGGAGGTGTTCGCCCCGCTGAAGAACGCCCCCGGCGCCCCGAAGGACACCGAGGTGTACGTCAGGCGGTTCTTGGTGGACCAGCACCGGGGCTGGCTCGCGTCGGCCGGCGCCGCGGTGGCGGAGGGCGTTGCGGTCGAGATCAGCCCGCTGTGGGGACTCGACGCCGAAGGCGTCGCCGCCAAAGCCGACGCGACACTGGTGATCGACAAGCCGACGTACCTCCGTTGACGGCCGGGTCGTTGTCGCGCAAGGCGTGCGTGCCCGCCCGGCACGCCGCCCGACGACGCTCCGCACAGCGTGCCCCTACCAATGCCAATCGAAATCGAGCAGAAGTACCGCGTTGCCAATCACGGCGGGATCGCGGAGCGGCTCGCGGCACTCGGCGCCGCTCGGGGCTCGGCTGTCCGGCAGGTCGACGCCTACTTCGCCCACCCGACGCGTGACTTCGCCGTGACCGACGAGGCCCTGCGGCTCAGGCGTGTGGGCGAATCGAACGCCGTCACCTACAAAGGCCCGAGGCTCGATTCCGCGACGAAGACGCGGCGGGAAATCGAACTGCCGCTCGCCGAGGGCGACCAGAGCCACGGGGCGTGGACAGAGCTGCTCGAGGCCCTCGGCTTCCGCCCCGTGCTCGAGGTCGCCAAGACGCGGACGCCCTACCACCTGAGTTGTGATGGGTTCGCGTTGGAAATCGCCCTCGACTCGGTCGACCGTCTCGGAATGTTCGTCGAGGTCGAGGCGGTTGCCGACTCCGAACAAGTTGATGCAGCCCGCGACACCGTCCTGGCTTTCGCGGGTCGACTGGGCCTCGTCGACGCCGAGCAACGCAGCTACCTGGAACTTTTGCTAGCGGCACGCTAGCCGGCCCCCGCTCCCCCCACGCGTCCCCCAACCGCTGCGGTTGCTTGTGTCTCGCCTTGCCGAACCCGATCCGCGTCTTGAGAAAGACTCGCCGGCATTAGTTGACCCGCGGGCGGGCGTGGCCCGAGTTCTAGACAGCCCGCCGGCCGAGGCCCATCAGGCGACCAACTTCGTGTGGTTGGCCCTGCACCAAGTGCTGCTCCGTCTGGGGTGGATCTTCAAGACCGAGAGCATCGTCATGCCCGCGTTCTTGGACTTTATCGGAGGTGGGCCGGTGCTGAGGGGGATGATGCCAGTGCTCAGCCGGCTGGGGTTTAGTATCCCGCCGCTGCTGTACGCGACGCATCTCAAGCTGCTGCCGAAGAAAAAGTGGTCGGTAGTCGCCACGACGCTGGCGATGGCGGCCCCGTTCGGGGTGCTCTCGGCGTTGTGGTTCACCGGCGCTTGGCGTGGCTCCGACGGTGCGGCGGAGTGGATGCCCTTCGTCTTTTTAGCGGTGTACGGCGTTTTCTTCACGCTTACCGGCCTCAACCAGCTTGGCGGCCACGCGTTGCAGGGCAAGCTGATCCGAGCGGATTTGCGGGGGCGGCTCTTCACCGGCTCGGTCGTGTTTGGCGCACCGTTGGCGATCGCCGCCGCCGCTTGGCTCTTGCCAGCCTGGCTCGCGATGGACGACGGCGGCTTCGGCTGGATTTTTGGCGCCGTCGCGGTGGCTTTTGTGCTGGCGGGCTTGTGCATCGCCCCCGCGGTCGAGACCGCCGACGACTTTACGGAACAATCGACAAACCCTTGGCAAAAGTTGCACGACGCGTGGTCGATCGTACGCCATCACGCCGACGCCCGCGCGGTCGGAATCCTCGCTGCCTTGGCGTCGGTGAACCTGATGCTGTTCCCCCATTATCAGGCGATCGGGCGTGAGCAGTTCGGGCTGCAACTCAGCTCGCTGACCCTTTGGGTCTGCGTTCAAAACGCCGCGACGGCGGTCGTTGGCTTGGTGGTGGGGCCGATGGCCGACCGCTACGGCAACCGCTTGGCGCTGCACTTTGCGGTGCTGGGTTTGAGCGTGGCGCCCGCCGCGGTGTTGCTTTTCCAGTTGTCGCCGGCTCCCCTTGGCGAAGCGTGGTTCTGGATCGTCTTCGCCCCGATTGGGTTCACCCCCGTCGCGATCCGGCTGGTGATCAACTACACGCTTGAGATTGCGCCGCCTGAGGACCACCCGCGCTTCGTCAGTGCGATTGGCATGTGCCTTGCAGTACCGGTGATCGTTGGCTCGTCGGTTGTTGGTTTGCTCATCCGAGCGGTCGGCAGCGGACCGGTGTTCGTGGCGGGTTTCGTCCTTCTCCTCGCCGCGGGCGCCCAAACGTTCCGGCTCTCAGAGCCAAGGCACGCCCGCTGAGGGGCGGGCCGAGGCCGCCGGGCAAGCCCGCAACCTGCGCAGCCAATCCCTTGCCGACCAGCGACGAGCCGGCGGCCCTTTTCCTCGACGCGTCGGGAACGGAACCCCGCCGTCACCACACCCTGAATGGAGTCAATGCCATGAAGAAGTTGTCTCTGATCGCCACGCTGCTCGCGATCTTCGGCCTGCCGTTCGCCCCCGCCGCCCAGGCTTCTCCCTGGCAGCTCGACGAAGAAGAAGGCGACGGCCAAGAGCTACGACTGGATGACGAAGAGGGCGATGACGGCGAATCGTTCTTCATCGACGACGAGGAAGGTGACGACGGCGGTGAACTCGCGTTTGACGACGACGAGGGTGACGACGAAGACAAAGGCCTCCGCCTGGACGACGAAGAGGGAGACGGCGAACGCTCCTTTGACGACGAAGACGACGAAGACGGCGAGAGCCGCACCGCCGATGAAGACGAGGGCGATGACGACGGCCAGCTAGCTCTCGACGACGACGAGGACGGCGGCGAAGCGTAACGCTAGCCCAACGCCAACCGCCCATCTTGCTTCTGCG
>JBCCZD010000214.1:0-4975 GCA_039188275.1 Planctomycetota bacterium | reverse complement strand
GCTTCAGGGCGTTCTGCATCTCGTCGGTAAACTCTTGAGCCAACGGATCCGCCGCGTCTACGGGGACTTCCAACGCCCGGTCGCCCACGACGGAAGGCATACGGCCTACACGTCGCCAGCGGTCGACCACACGTCTGCGCAAAATCGACGCCAACCACGCCCGCGTTCCACGCCCGAGGGCTTCGCCGCTCTCGCCACCGCAGCGAGTGCTGTCGAAGCGTTCCCGACTGGTCCAAGCACTGCGCAGGGTCTCCTGCACAATATCCTCGGCTTCGTGCCCGTCTCCCACCAATCGGTAGGCGAGGCGGTACAAAGCCGGGGCGTGCTCTTCGATCAGGACGTGAAAATCGGCCCGCGAAAGCGCCACCCGTTGCCTCTCCTATCAGCCTGTTCCGTGCTGATGCCGGAGTTTTTTTGTGCCGAACCAGCCAGACCCTGTCCCCCTCCACGCCGCCTGACGCGGTGGGCCAAAGACTCGCCAATCCAACAACCCCGCACCGTCCGCCGGCCGTTGTTCAAGCGGCCGGCGTCAAGTGCATTGCCCTGTTCCGTGGCCTTCTTCGTGTCAGACTAGCGGTTCTATTCCCGCCAACGCAAGTTTTTGGCTGCCCGCGGCTCGATTGCCGCAACCCTCTTGCACAAATAGAATTAGGCTCGTCGCCCTAGGCGACTGAAGTTCTCGTGGTGAAGCCGTCCTGAGTCTCGGATACCCCCGCTTTGCTCCGCTACACCGCCAACCCAAGCCGGCGACCGCGGAATTACCTGCTCCGCCGGGAGCAGACGCGGCTGCTGTTGCTCGTCGGTTCCCTGGGGGTGGTTCTCATCGCGATGCAGCAAGTCCGTGGGCCGCGTGCCATGGCGGTGCTCGAAGCGACCTTCGGCGTACCGCCGACGGCTTCCGACGCGCAACCGGGCGCCAGGGACGCCACCGCCAGTGACGCCACACGGTTGGAGTCGGCGTGGTTCGAAGCGGTCCGCGACAACACGTTCTTCCGGAACGCCGAGCAGGGGGCTTGGTTCAAAACGCTCGGCGTCCTCAAGCGCGACGGTGCGCCCGAGCCGGCGTCGGCGGTAACCTACGCGCAACTCGTCACGCAGCCGGACGCCTACCGCGGCCGGGCGGTGGCGGTCCGTGGTTGGGCTCGCCGCGTCGAGCAAGTCGAACCCGCCGCGAACGACGCCGGCATCGAAACCCTGTATCGGGTAACGGTGCAGCCGGCCGGCGGAGAGGTTTGGCCGGTGACGGTCTACTGCCTTGGCGAACCCGACGTCGCCGGGCGCCTCGAAGCGGCGCCGCCAGGCGACGAACTGCGGGCGCCCATGCAGGCGAACGGCTACTTCTTCAAGAACGCCTCGTACCGCTGGCGCGACGGCCTTGGCACGACGCCGGTGATCTTGGCCGCCGGCGTGACCATCGCGCCGCCACCCGCCGCGACTCGCGTCACAACGCAGCGCGACTTCGACCCGCTAACGGTTCTCGTCGCAGCGTTGCTTGTCAGCGGCGTGCTGGTCGGCGTGATCGTCCTCAAGAACCGCGCCGCCGATCCGCGGCCTCGGCGCCGCAGCGGCACGATTGTCATCGAAATGGGCGACGCGGACGGCGTTGCGGTCGCACGAGATCGCGGCGCGGCGGTCAAAGAGGACGGCGGCGACGAGGCGGGCGATGCACCCTAGCCGCCTGTTGATTGACTCGACCGGCTGCGATCGGCACGACGCCGATCCAAAACAACGGGCGCCGAGGCCGTTGTTTTGCGAGCCGCGAAGAGCTTGCTCTGAGCTTGGCGGGGTTGAAAAACGCCAGGACGGCGTTTTTCAGCAGGCTGGTAGGCTCGTCGGACAGCTGTTGATTGCCGCAGCGGTGGGCGCAATCGCGCTCGCTGCCGCTGCCCGCCCTTCTTCGGCCGCCGCGCCTCTGTCTTCTGATCAGCCCGCCGGAGCAGACGGGGCCGATGCCAAGCCCGCGGGGCGGCTCGGCGAGCTGCTGGACCTGGTCGGTTGGCCGGCGGAGCGGGTCGCGGCGTTCGCGGCCAAGGAGGGGCTCTCGGAGCCCGAGGAGGTGGAGCTCGTCGAACTCGCCCTTCGGCTACGGTCGCTGAAGGCGTTGGTCGTTTCCGCCGCCGACACGGGCGACCCCGCCGCCGCGATTGTGCGGGGCAGGGCACAGCGGGTCCTCCGCGTGACGCTGTCGAACGAAGCCGCCGCGCGGCTCGGCGTCAAACACTACTACGCTTGCGACCTCCAGCCGGAGGGCGCCGGCGCGGCGGCGGTGCGTGTCCTCACGCTCCGTGTCCCCAACGACTGGCTGGCCGGGGGAACGTCACTTCAAACCGCGTGCGAAGGAACACCTGAAGCGACGCCCGACCAACCCGCCGAGGCGACCGGCGCCGCCTTCGTCGCCGCGGGTGGTTTGCGGATCGTCGTCGCGCCCGAGGTGCGGTGGTTCCCTGAAGCGGGCGCCGGGGTCAAGCTCGGGCAGGCGGTGCTCGGCGGCGCGGGGTTCGACGTCGGGATGCTCGACCTGGCCGTTGACGGCGGCCCGCTGCTGGCCCGCGAGAGCGCGCTGTTCTACGAGCTGCTCGTCGCAACCCGCCAGACGGGCGCCCGGCAGCTCGCGCGGTTCGCGCGTGGCAACCTCGCTGAGTACGCCCGGGGCTGGGCCGACCGAGAAGACGCGCTCTCGCGGGCGGTCCGCCAGCAAGCGGCGGCAGGGCGGTACTCGGTCGCCCCGCTGTTTAACGACGCCAAGCGGCAGCGGGGCGAGCTCTTCGTCTTCGATGGCGTTGTCCGCCGCGTGCTGCGCGTCGAGGTCGGTCCGTCAGAGGACGGGTTGCCAAGCCAAGTGGCCCAACGGTACGGCATCGATCACTACTACGAGTTGGAGCTGTTCCCGGCCGACTCGCAGAACCTACCGCTCGTGTTCTGCGTGCTGGAGCTGCCCGAAGGGTGCCCGATCGGTCCGCGGCTGGCGCGGGACGCGCGGGTCGCCGGGTTCTTCCTCAAGCGCTGGGCCTACGGCACACGCAAGCCGGGCGCCGAGGGGAGCCGGTCGCACGACAAGCGGCAAGTGGCGCCGCTGCTGATCGGCCGGGCGCCGATTTTGCTTGCCCCGCCGGCGGGCGTCGGCGTGGGCTTCGAAATCGCGACCGGGCTGGCATTCGCCGCCGCGGTGCTAGCCATCGTGGGGGCGGTCTGGTGGTTCGGGCAGGCGGACCAGGCATTCGAGGACCAGCTAAGGAAGCGTTTCGCACCGGCCGAGCCGCCGAACTTCGACGCTTTGTCGGCCGAAGTCGTTTCCCTGGACACCGACGCCGATTGCGATACCGATTGACGCTGGCCTCGTGCGTGCGGTGACGCCGATCTAGACTGGCAGCCCCACCGCTCTTCGCCCCTCCGTCCCGCCGCCCCGGCGGCCCCCGGTGCATGCCCCGAACCACGACCGACCCGCCGGCGCCCCCCCCCGCCAAGGTGGCCAAAGCGCCGACCAACAGCTACCCGTTCTGGGCGCTGCGGTTCTGGGCCGGCATGCGGACGCGGGCCTACTTCGGCATGCTCGCCCGCAACGGCTACCGCATCCACCCGGCACGCTGGGCGATGGCCCTCATCTACGCCCAGATGGCGCCATGGAACTCTGGCCTGCACCGCATCCAGCAGCTCGCCCTCGGCGGCAAGATCCGCCGTGCCGAGATCAAGCGGCCACCGATCTTCATCATCGGCCACTGGCGGAGCGGCACCACGCACCTGCACGAGTTGATGATCCGCGATGAACGGTTCGCTTACCCGACAACCTACGAGTGTTTTGCCCCGCACCACTTCCTGATTACCGGGTGGGTGCTGCCCAAGCTGTTCCACTTCTTGCTCCCCCGCAAGCGGCCAATGGACAACATGCGTGCCGGGTTCCAGCGCCCGCAGGAGGACGAGTTCGGCATGGTCGCGATGGGGGCGCCGACCACTTACTACCGGACCGCGTTCCCCAACGAGCCGGTCCCCGGGATGGACACGCTCAACTCGCGCGACTTCTCCGCAGCAGACCGCGCGTCGTTCCGCGGGGCGCTCACCTACTTCATGCGGGCGCTGACGGTAAAGAACCAAAAGCGGCTAGTGCTCAAGTCGCCGCCGCACACCGGCCGGGTGGAGATGCTCGCCGAGTGGTTCCCGGGCGCCAAGTTCGTGCACATCAGCCGGCACCCGTACGCGATCTTCCCCTCGATGAAGCACACTTGGGCGGCGCTAGACGAGGCCCAGGGATTCCAGTTCCGCACCGACTACGGCGCCGCGATGGACGCGTTTATCCACGACTGCTACGAGCGGATGTACAAGGGCTTCGATCAGCAGCGGGCCTCCGTCGCCCCCGGCGACTGGTGCGAGGTGCGCTACGAGGACGTCGCCGCGGACCCCGTCGGACAGGTCGAGTCGATCTACGACCGGCTCGACCTCGCCGGCTTTGAACACGCCCGCCCGACGCTCGAGTCGTACGCCGCCTCGCTCCGCGAGTACAAGCCGAACAAGCTCGACATCGAACCATCGATCAAGAAGCAGATCGACGAGCGGTGGGCGTGGTACTTGAAGCGGTTTGGTTACGAGAAGGCGTACGATTGAACCGGTGGTTATGAAGGTCGAACTTGCGACATACTCTCGGTCACCTTCCTCGACGCCGCCGGAACCGCCACCACCGGCAGCACCACCGGCAACGAGCACCTCTTCACCGGAAGGAGGTTAGACCCCGAGACCGGGCTGCAGCTCAACCGGCATCGGTACTACCACGCCTCTCTGGGGCGATGGGTGAACCGGGACCCGATCGCAGGGCGATTGCGCCACATTAGGCGATCTGCGACAACGGCGTTGAGCTAACGCCGTTTTATTGTCCTAACGATGGGTCTAAAACCCTCGCCTTCAGGCGAAACCTTTAGGTTCTTCCGTTAGCTTGCGAGCCGCTCCCTCGGGCATCACCAACAAAGACGGACCGTGTCGTCATCAT
>JBCCZD010000213.1:0-5059 GCA_039188275.1 Planctomycetota bacterium | reverse complement strand
CCGACGAGATCAAGAACCACCCCGAGCGGTTGTGGCCCGCCGAGCCGCAATGGCGGAACTACGCCGACGCGGTTGGGGACATGCCCTTCTGGCGGTACCTGGCGAACACACTGGTGCTGTGCGTCGGGAGCGTCGTGGGGACGCTCGCCTCTTGCTCGCTCGTCGCGTACGGTTTCTCGCGGCTGGAATGGCCCGGGCGGGACCTCGTCTTTGGGCTCGTTATCGCGACGATCTTGCTGCCGTGGCAGGCGACGATGGTCCCGCGGTTCCTGTTGATCCGCGAGCTGGGCCTTTACAACACGCTCGCCGCGTTGGTGGTCCCGACGTTTTGCGGCGACGCCTTCTTCATCTTCCTGCTGCGGCAGTTCTTCCGTTCGATCCCTCAAGAGTTGATCGACGCGGCGCGGATCGACGGCTGCGGCGACTGGGGCGTGCTCTGGCGGGTGGTGCTGCCTCTCTCGCGATCGGCGCTGGTGACCGTCGGCCTGCTGCAGTTCGTCGCCGCATGGAACGACTACGGCGGGCCGCTGCTGTACCTGAGCGACCCGGAGAAGTTCCCGCTCGCCTACGGTCTTGAACGGTTTGTCAGCGCCCACTCGACCGATACGCACCTGCTGCTGGCCGCGGCGGTGCTGTTCACGCTGCCGATTGTCTTGGTCTTTTTCTTCGCGCAGCGGGCGTTCTTGAAGGGGATCGCCACGACGGGGCTGAAGGGTTAACGCCGTGGGCTGTGGCGTTGCTTGCGGCAGGGTCGCTCCGGCGGAGCCGGGCTTGCCCGCCCGGCCGCGAGCGGCGAGCCACGCCCTACTTCTTGCGGTGCCGGATCTTGGCCCGCATGCGACGCTTCTTCCTGCCAAGCTTGCGTCGGCCCTTGCCTGATTTCTTCGTTCCCAAACCGATCGGCTCCCAGAGTTCCGCCACCGCGCGGCGTGACGGGCGCAAGGCGCATGTTTTGTGCCGGTCCGCCTGCCGCGGACCCGAGCCCCGGATTGTAAGCGTGCCTTGCCCGCCACCGCAAGTACCGGCGGGGCTGCCGCGGCGGGCGCCGGCGCGTTAGCGGAGCCGCGCCATCTTCGCCAGAAAGACCCGTTGCAGCTCGTCCGGGTCGCCGAAGTAGCGGCGGAAATCGGCCAGCCGCTGTTCGGCGGTGTCCCCCGCGAGCGCGGGCTTGGCGGCCATCTCCTTGAGGTAGGCCGTGTAGTCCGCCGGACGCTGCTTGATCAGGAAGTAGTTGAGCGCCCACGCGTCGGCGTAAGCGGCGCCGGCCTCTTGCGGGTCGCGCAGCCGCTCGTTCGTCGCCACCAGGCGTACGACGCCGCCCGGCTTCCACCGCGGCAGGTTGCTCTGGAAGACCTCCAGCCGCGGGTAGTTCACCTTGCCGATGCCACGCCAGCCGCGGCCGGAGGAGAGGTCGGGCGCCTCGAAGTAGACCGCCATGCCCTCGACCAGCCAGAGCGGCAGGTCGGCGTAGCGCGTGTGCAGGCCGCAGTTGAAGGCGATCTGGTGGGTCGCCTCGTGGACGACCGTCGCCACGAGCGGCGCCGCCGCTGGCGACGCGAGCATCCGGTTAATCTCTTTGAGCGAGCCCCGGCTGCCGGGCGCCCGCCGCGCCTCGCCGCCGGTCAGGTCGTACATGCGCACGCGGTTCGATTGCAGGCTGTAGTACCCCACCATGCCGCCGACCGGCGCGCCCAACTCGGCGGCGGAGGCCTCGGCGTAGCCGGCCGCCGTGGCGTGGACGATCACCACCAGCGGGAACTCCGGGGAGTTGAGTTCAAATCCCTGCCGCTTCCAGTGGGCGGTGAACGCCCGGTTGAGGCGCTCGAGCATCGAGGCGGTCCACCTCGCGAAACCGCGCGAGGTCTCGTAGGCGACGACGTAGTGCGGCGTTTGGTAGACCGCGAACCCGTCCGGCAGCTCGGCGAGCACCCGCTCGGCCAGTGCATCGGCGTCGAGCGGCTGGAACGACTCGCCGGTTGCCGACCGCCCGAGCACCTCGTCCCCGGCGATGAGCCAGACCGCCCCGTCAGGCTGCTGCAAGAAGATCGTCCCCGATTCGTCCTCGGCCAAAACCCGCCCCGCGACGGTCAGCGGCGCGCCCTCGGTGGCGCCCGCCGCGGCAGGGGCCGTGGCGCCGGTCATTGCGCGTCGGAAGGTGACGGACTCCACCGAGGCGGGCGTGCCGCCCGGCGCCGCCGCCGCCGCGGCGGGCACGCCCCCAAGGGCCATGGAGAGCGCGGCGGTGAGCCACACTGCGCGGCGGCGTGCCGAGGTTTCGGCCGGGGGTGCGTGATTGGTCGGCATCCACCCATACTAACCGGTCCGCCCGCCCGCGAGCCAAGCCCGACGAAGCGCCGGCAGGGGCAAATCCCCGACGACCGGCACACGCCTCCCAAAGCCAACCCGCGGCCCGGTGTGGGCCCCCGCTACGGGGCCGGCCTCGCCTGAGAACCACGCTATGCTTCACTAACCCGCGGCCTGCGAAACCGAACGCCACAAGCCCGCGTCCTCATGGTTCAACCTCTGGGTCACGCCTGCATGAGCCGCCCGCTCGACCACCGCTCCGCTTTCTCGCTCATGGAGCTCCTGCTCGTCGTCGTGATCATCGGGATCATAGCGGCGATTGTCGTTCCGCGCGTCGCGTCGTCCACGGACAACGCCAAGCTGAAGGTCCGCGAGAGCCACGTCACGCAGATGAACGCCGCGCTCGAGCAGTACAGCATCACGTACGACGGCTACCCGACCAACCTGTCGGACCTCGCGCCGGAGTACCTGCCCGACGGGGTGCCGACGCCCCCCGACGGCGGAACCTACTCGCTCAACAGCACGACCAACCGCGCCGAGCACACGCCATAGGCTAGCGGCCTGTTGAAAAACGCCGTCCTGGCGTTTTTCAACCCCGCCAAGCTCAGAGCAAGCTCTTCGCGGCTCGCAAAACAACGGCCTCGGCGCCCGTTGTTTTGGATCGGCGTCGTGCCGATCGCAGCCAGTCGAGTCAATCAACAGGCCGCTAGCGCCCGGCGGTAGACGGCTTGGTGGCCAGGTCACGCCGGTAGGCGACGCCCTCGGCCGGATGGGCGCCTGGTGGGGCTTCCGATGCTACGGGGCGTTTCCCGAGGTCGACCGCCGGATTGCTGTGGGATCGCCGTCGCTAGAATCGCCCCGCTGGCCGAATCGTGTCGCCTTTCCGTCCCGTTAGCGTATCCCCCAGTTCGGCCCGCGCAGCTTCCGCGACACCAAGCAGCCGGCGGACGACTTCGGGGTGCTGCGCCGCGACGTTGAGGGTTTCTCCCGGGTCGGCCTTCAGGTCAAACAGCTCCTGACCGATCTCCGCCAGCTCGGCGCCCCCGTTGCGGCCGTTGGTTCCCGGCCTGCGGTTCCCGATCATCTGGTAGGTGTGCGGCAGGTGCAGCTTCCAGCGGCGGTCGCGCACCGCCCGCAGCTGGCGGTTGAAGTAGCAGTAGAAGAACTCGTGCGGGCTCCTCGCGTCTCCGCCTCCCCGGAGCAGCGGCAGGATGTCCTTGCCGTCGATCTTGCGATCGGTCGGCGGCGTGGCGCCGATCAAGCCGGCGACGGTTGGCAGCAGGTCCATCGTCGAGCAAAGCTCGTCGCTCGAAGAGCCGGCGGGGATCGTCCCCGGCCAACGAACGACGCACGGCACGCGGTAACCCCCCTCGAACATGGTCCCTTTGCCCCCACGCAGCGGCCCCGCCGAGCCGCCGTGGTCGCCGAATTGTAGCCAGGGCCCGTTGTCCGAGGTGAACAGGACGAGTGTCCGCTGGTCGACGCCGTTCCGCTTGAGCGCTTTGAGCACCTCGCCGACGGACCAGTCAAGTTCCATCACGACGTCCCCGTAGATACCGGCGCCGCTCTTGCCCCTGAACTTGTCGGACACGAACAGCGGGATGTGCACCATCGTGTGCGGCAAGTAGAGCAGGAACGGCCCGTCGGCGCTGCGGTTTATAAAGTCAACGGCGTGCTCGGTGTATTGTGTGGTCAGCTGCGCCTGGTCGTCCGGCGTTACGTTGGCGTCGACAATGTCGTTGCCCGCGTACAGCGGCAGGTCGGGCATGGGTTTCCTGCCGCGCATCCTCTTGCCGTTGGCAAAGGTTACCTCTCCGTTGGGGTACGGCCACATGTCGTTCGAGTAGGGCAGGCCGAAGTACTCATCAAAGCCCTGCTGCAGCGGCAGGAACGGCCGCTTGTCGCCCAGGTGCCACTTGCCGAAGCACGCGGTCGCGTAGCCGCGTGACTTGCACAGCTCGGCGAGGGTGAACTCGTCGGGGTTTAGCCCGATGCGTGCCCCGGGGAACAGGGCGCCATGGATGCTCACCCGCTCCGGGTAGCAGCCCGTGAGCAGCGCCGCGCGTGACGCGCTGCAGACCGCCGTGGCGGAGTGGAAGTCGGTCATGACGCGCCCCTCGGCCGCCATGCGATCGAGGTGGGGCGTCGCGTAAGCCTCACACCCGAACGGACCGATGTCGGCGTAGCCCATGTCGTCGATGAAGATAATCACGACGTTCGGCGGGGCGTCGGCGCCGGCCACGCCCGCCCACCACGCGGCGGAGGTGCAGGCAAGCCGCAACGCGGCACGCCAAATCGAGCGGCCAGCAAAGCGTGTCGAGAACCAACCGGCGCCGGGCTCGAGGCGATTGACGACGGGCTGGGGCGGGTCGCTAGGCTGGCTCATCGGTTGAAAGCTCACTCGTCAGGAGTCTCAGGGGTCGACGCGCTGTCGTCGCCGTTCTCTTCTTTGGGAACGCGGACGATCGCCGACAGGGTGTCCCCGTCGTCGAGCGACATGATCCGCACACCCTGCGTGTTGCGGCCGATGACGCCGATGTCGCTGGCGCGGATCCGCTGGATCTTACCGCGGGCGGTCATCATCAGCAGTTGGTCGTCGTCGTCGACCCGCGTGACGCCGACCACCGGGCCGTTGCGGTCGGTCGTCTTGATGTCGCGGAGGCCCTTACCGCCCCGGTTCTGCGTCCGGTACTTGGCGCCGGAGTTGGAATCTTCCGCGTCGCTCCCTCCCCCCGCGGGGGAGGGCTGGGGTGGG
>JBCCZD010000212.1:0-5160 GCA_039188275.1 Planctomycetota bacterium | reverse complement strand
CGGCGGCGCGGACGAGCCGCTCGCTCCGTGCTTCCCTCCCCTCTTCGCCGCGGAATCGCCACGATGAAAACCCCCCAAGACGTGCTCGCCCTCTGCCGCGAACGGGACATCAAGGCGATCGACTTCCGCTTCATGGACTTCCCCGGCCTGTGGCAGCACTTCACGATCCCGGCCAGCAAGCTTGACGAGGGCGTCTTTGAAGACGGGCTGGGGTTTGACGGGTCGAGCATCCGCGGCTGGCAGACGATCAACGAGAGCGACATGCTCTTGGTCCCCGAGCCCGAGAGCGCGTGGATCGACCCCTTCACGCGGCTGCCGACGCTCTGCCTGATCTCGGGCGTCCAGGACCCGATCACGCGCGAAGACTACACACGCGACCCGCGGAACGTCGCCAGCAAGGCGGTGAACTACCTCAAGAGCACCGGCGTGGCCGACACGTGCTACATCGGTCCCGAGGCGGAGTTCTTCATCTTCGACGACGTCCGGTTCGACCAGACGCCGAGCCAGGGTTTCTACAGCATCGACTCGGTCGAGGCGGAGTGGAACCGCGGCGCCGACGAGGGGCCCAACCTGGGGCACAAGCTGCGGCACAAAGAGGGCTACTTCCCCTGCCCGCCCGCCGACAAGTTGATGGACCTCCGCAACGAGATGATGCAGACCATGATCGAGTGCGGGCTGGACGTCGAGTGCCAGCACCACGAGGTGGCGACCGCCGGGCAGAGCGAGATCGACCTGCGGTACGACGAGCTCGTCCGCATGGGCGATCACCTCTGCAAGTACAAGTACATCGCCAAGAACGTGGCCCACCAGCACGGCAAGACCGTGACGTTCATGCCCAAGCCGGTCTTCTCCGATAACGGGTCGGGCATGCACACGCACTTGAGCTTCTGGAAGAACGGCGAGCCGCTCTTCGCCGGCAACGGGTACGCGGGGCTGAGCGACGAGGCGCTCTTCGCCATCGGCGGCATCCTCCGCCACGCCCCGGCGGTCCTCGCGTTCACCAACCCGACGACCAACAGCTACAAGCGGCTGGTGCCCGGCTACGAGGCGCCGGTGAACCTCGCCTACAGCCAACGCAACCGCTCGGCCGCGTGCCGGATCCCGATGTACTCGCCCAGCCCGCGGGCCAAGCGGATCGAGTTCCGCTGCCCCGACCCGAGCTCGAACCCCTACCTGGCGTTCGCCGCGCTGATGATGGCGGCGCTGGACGGCATCCAGAACAAGACCCACCCGGGCGAACCGCTCGACAAGGACATCTACGACCTCTCGCCCGAGGAGCTGGCCGACGTGCCGCAGACTCCCGGCTCGCTGGGGCAGGCGTTGGCGGCGCTCGCCAAGGACCACGATTTCCTGCTCCGCGGGGACGTCTTCACCGAGGACGTCATCAACACCTGGATCGAGTACAAGCAAGAGAACGAGGTCGACGCGATCAACCTCCGGCCGCACCCGTACGAATTCTGCCTGTACTACGACATCTAAGCGCACGAACAGCGAACCCCGCCGCAACAAGCCGCGGGCTGGGAACTCTTTGACCCGCGGCGCCGTTTGTCGCCGCCGGTGTCGAGCGCCTCGGCGAGGAAGGCCCCCTCGCGGCGGCCGGTGGTCGGCTCGATTCGGAAAACGCTGCCGCAAGAAAAAGAGAGAGCGGCAGAGGCGTGCACAGGATTGCTAGGACGCCGCTGTGTTGCGTTCCGCAACGGCTGCCGGGCCTACGCCGCGGGCTTCGCCTTCTGCGCCTTCTTCTGGGGCGGCTTCGGGAGCACGTTGGCCTGACGGGCCCAGCGGTTCCATCGGTCGGCGAGGGCGGCCGCCTCGGCGGGGTGCTCGTCGGCGAGGTTGTGCTGCTCGGTGCGGTCGGTCTTCAGGTCAAAGAGTTCCCACTGCCCGCGGCCCTGTTGGCGGACGAGCTTCCGGTCGCCGACCCGCACCGCGGCGTTCCCGTGGTGCTCCCAGTAGAGCGGCCGGTCGGGCAGACCACCCTCGCCGGTTAGCAGCGGCCGCAGGCTCTGGCCCTGCATCGGCTTGATGGGGACGCCTTTGCGCTCAGCGGGGTAGCTCGCTTGGCCCAAGTCGACGCAGGTCGCCATCAGGTCGATCACATGCGCGGGCGTGGTGATCCACTCGTTGGCTCGGCGATCAGGGATGCGGGCAGGCCAGTGGGCGATCAGCGGCGAGGCGATCCCCCCCTCGTGGTTGTAGTGCTTGTACTTGCGGAAGGGCGTGTTGTTCAAATGGGCCCAGCACTGCCCGATAAAGACGTTGGAGTGGGCGTCGCCCGGGTGGTCGCCCTCGTACCAGCCGGCGACCCCGGACTCGGCGTTGCCGCCGTTGTCGGAAAGGAAGAGGATCAGCGTGTTGTCGAGCACGCCCCGCTGGCGCAGCCCGGCGACGAGCTTGCCCATGTTCTTGTCAACCTCTTCGATCATCGCCGCGTAGATCGCCATCATGTCGTCGTAGCGGACCTGCTGCTCAACCGTGAGCGAGTCCCACGCCGGCATCTTGGGCGGGCGAGGCGTGATCGCCCACGACGGGTCGATAAACCCTGAGGCGACCTGCCGGCGGTGACGCTCCTCGCGGAGGCGGTCCCAGCCCGCCCGGTACTTGCCGCGGTGCTTGGCGATGGTCGCCTCGGGCGCCATGCAGGGGAAGTGGGGCGCCGCGTGCGCCACGTACCAGAAGAACGCCTGGTCGGCGGCGATCGCCTCGTCGACGAACTTCAGCCCGTAGTCGGTCCACAGGTCGGCCCCGTACCAAGGGGGGTCGAGCCGCGGGTCGTCGCGGGCGATCTCGGCGCCGTTGAGGTAGAGCTTTGTATCCCCCTTAAAACCGGTCTGGTCCCAAAAATGGAGACCGCCGGCCGGCGTGTTCAGGCTGCGGTCGAAGCCCCGGTTCCAGGGCGTGACCCCGTTGCGAAGACCAACGTGCCACTTGCCGGTCATCGCGGTGAAGTAGCCGGCGTCGCCTAGCACCTCGGCGATCGTGACACAGCGGTCGGTCAGTTGGCCGCGGTAGCCGGGCCACTGCTGGTCTTTGACCATGTGGCCAATGCCGGCTTGGTGCGAATAAAGACCAGTGAGCAGCGACGCCCGTGTCGGGCAGCAGCGGCCCGTGTTGTAGAACTGCGAGAAATTCGCGCCGCCGGCAGCCATCGCGTCGAGGTGGGGGGTTGCGATCTCACCGCCGTACGGCCCGATGTCCGAGATGCCCATGTCGTCGACCATCACAACGACGATGTTGGGCCGCTCCGCCGCGGCGGCCAACGTCGAGATGAGCAAGACAGCGGAGCAAACGGTGGCACGGCGTTGCATGTTGGGGAGCCCGTGATGATTCGGAGCGGCGAGGAGCTTTGGCCGCCATCGTAGCCACCGACGGGCCCACAGGCGAGAACCTTGGGCGGGCCGGCCCAGGGCCGAACGCATCCGGTCGCGGAACCCCAACGAACCTTCTCGTAATCGCCTCCTGTCCCCGCGCTGGCCGTGCCCCGTGGCTGCTGGGCCTTGTCGCTGCCGGGGGCTTTGTCGCTGCCGGGGCTTGTCTCAAGGAGAACTTGTCATGTTGCGCCATGTTCTACGCGCCGGCGGCTTTGCTGCCGCATTGGCTTGCTTGCTCGCAGGATTGCTGCCGACGGCGGCCCGCGCCGAGCCCGCGGCAGCCGCGACCGACGCAAAGCCGAAACGGCCGCCGATCGCTAGCGAAGCGAAACGGCCCCTCCTGCCACCGACGCTGACCTCGGGCCTCCGGGTCCCGCCTGGTGAGACCTTTCACCTGGGCGAACGCGAGACGGGCGACTTCATCGTGTCCGCCTACAACGAGGGCAAAACCCCCGTCCGGATCCTCGCCCGGCGCGGCAAGCGACGCGAGTTGGTTGGCGAAGTGAAGCCAAACGAGAAAGTCGTTCGCGCCTTCAAGACGGGCGATGGCGTGCTCGTCGAAAACCCCTCAAAGAACGTCAAAGCCCGCCTCTACGTCGAGGTCTGGGGGACGCGCAACTTGGCGATGTACTATGTGCCCAACGAGGACGAGCCGCCCGTCGAGTCGGCGCCCGTCGGCGAGTAGCGCCCCTCGGGCGTCTACTCGAGTCCGGCGTTGAGCTCCTGCAAGTCGTCAGGCAGGAATCGGCCGTCCTTGCGGACCAACTCGCCGTCGAAGTACAGCTCGCCGCCGCCGTAGTCTTCACGCTGGATCAGGACCAGGTCCCAGTGGACGCGGCTGCGGTTGCCGTTGTCGGCCTCGCTGTAAGCCTGCCCCGGCGTGAGGTGCATCGAGCCGCCGATCTTCTCGTCGAACAGCGTGTCGAGCATCGGGTGCTTGACGCGGTTGTTCACTCCGATCGACCACTCGCCGATGTAGCGGGCGCCCTCGTCGGAGTCCAGGACGGCGTTGATCCGCTCGGTATCGCTTGCCGTGGCGTCGACGATCTTGCCCTCTTTGAACTCAAAGCGGATGTCGCTAAAGACGGTCCCCTGGTACCGCGACGCCGTGTTGTACTGGATTACGCCGTTGACGCTCTCGCGGTGGGGGCAAGTGAAGACCTCGCCGTCGGGTATGTTGTGCTCGCCCGCGCAGGGGATGACCGGGATGCCCTTGATTGAGAATTCGAGCTCGGTCCCCGGCCCGACGATCTTAACCTGCTCGGCGGCCTGCATGCGGGCGACCAACGGCTTATGCGCCTCGGCCATCGCCGCGTAGTCGGCGGTGCAGACGTCGAAGTAGTAGTCCTCGAACGCCCGGGTGCTCATGCTCGCCTCTTGGGCGAAGGCGTCGTTGGGGTACCGCAGCACGCACCACCTGGTCTTGGGAACGCGGTAATCGTTCACCCGGCGCTGGACGTGCTCCTGGTACAGGTCCATGCGCTCGTGCGGCACGTCCGCCAGCTGGTTTCCGTTGGCCGACCCTCGGATGCCGATGTAGGCCTGCATCTGCTCCATCCGCGCCCGCTCGATCTCGCCAACCAGCTTCATGCTCGCTTCGGTCGCGTGGCGGAGCAGCGACCGCTGGACCGCTTGGTTGCGCGTCTCGACGACGGGCAACGCGCCCCGCTCCGCGGCGCCCTCGACGAGTGCGCAGACGAGGTTCGGCTCGGGGAGGTCGATCGCCTCGATCAGCAGGTGATTGCCCGGCTGCACCCGGCAACTGTGGTCAAGGAGGATGGTAGCCAGG
>JBCCZD010000211.1:0-5248 GCA_039188275.1 Planctomycetota bacterium | reverse complement strand
GTTCGACCCCCAATTGGCAGTGAATCTGCATGCCGTGTTGTGGGCAAACGACTCCTTTAGCGCCAACGAACCGAGTTGGTTCTCCACACGGCGGACCGCCGGTTCGAGCCGCGCCAGGCGGGCGAGCATCCGCCGCTGGCTGTCAGTTGCTACCGTTCCGGTCAACACGACTTGCGCCGCCGATACCTCTGCCCGCGCCGCCGCAAAGCCCTGCTCGGCAAACATCCCGTTCAGCCGCTGGGTCGTCGGCGCCGCGAGGTTCTCGGACGCGACAAGCGGCTTGAAACCGAGCTTGAGCTGCACTCGGATCGGCGGCCGGGCGTCGGCCGACTGGTTCGCATCACGGCCACGGTTGCGGGCACGGAAGGCCCGTTCGATCTGGTTGAGGACCTGATCGCCGCCCGGATTGAGGCCCTGGAACACGGCGCCGGTATCCGAGCTATCGCGGCCGACAAAGCCGCCGGAGCCGCCTTCCTGGTTGAGCGTGAACTGCTGGTTTGCGCCAGGCCCCTGGGCGCCGGCGTTCAGCCCCGACCCTCCCAGGCCGCCCTGGCCACCGCCGCCGCCGCCACCGAAAAGGGTCGAACCCGAGCCAAACAGCGACGATCCGCCGCCGGTGGTCCCTTGGCCCTGGGCGAGCGTTGTTGCCGCGGGAAGCGTGAGCAAGGCCGCAACGGCGACGGCGATTCGCATGACTCGACTCCTAAAACGTAACCAACGCAGGCGAGGATGGTTTAGGTATTATGCCCGTGGGTGTCGTCCGGCGCCAAGCTGTCGGCCGCCACGGCAAAAGCCTTGTACCTCACAAAACGTCTCCCCTTTTGGCTACCTTCGGCCCCCTCACTCCGCGAGGCCAGCATGCGTGCTCTCCCCGGTCGTATCGCAACCCTCGCCGTGGCGCTCGTTGCAGGTTGCTCCGGTCTTGCGGCCCCCGCGCAGCAAGGCGAGCGCCCGTCGGCGATGCGGCTTTTCCCCGCCGAGACGGTCCTCTGGGTCCGCACTGCCGACGCGGGGCTGCTGGTCGAGCGACTAAGCGGCACCAGCTACGGCCAGATGCTCCGCGACCCGGAACTTGCGTCGTTGGTCGAGGGGGCGTACGAGACGGCCGAGGCAGCCTACAGCACGTACGCCCGAGACGTTGTCGATGCCGAGCTGGAAGAGTTGCTCAACCTGCCGGCTGGCGAAGTGGCATTCGGGATGGTCAATCGGCACGCCCAGAACCTCGACCCGGCGATTCTGCTCATCGCCGACTTTGGTGACCACGCACAGGTCGCCCGCCGCGTCGTCGACCGGCTGCAACAGCTCGCGGAAGAAGACCGTGGCGCCCAGGTCACGATCGAGCAACTCCGCAGCGACGAGGCGACCGTCATCCGTCGAGGCAACGACGCGGGCGGCGCCATCGCTTTCGTTCAGCGTGACGCCACGTTCGTGGCGTCCAACGACCCCGTCTTGCTGCAGCGCACGCTCGACCGATGGGACGGCATCCCCGTCGAAGAGATCGCGACGCTAGAAGAAGCGGACGCGGCGAGCGACTCGGAAGCTGATAACGACGCCGGGGCGGAGCCGGCCGGGCCGCCCTACCTCACGACGCTCGCCGAGAACCCAAGCTTCTCCGCGACGCTCCGTGAGGTGATGCCCGGGAGCGAGGAGCCGCCCCAACTGCTTTTCTATGTCGAGCCGATCACGATGGTCGAAGCGGTTGGCGGCCGCGGGTTAGGCACGAAGATCGCGATGGCGACGTTCCCCTCGTTGGGGCTCGATGGGGTCAAGGCGCTCGGCGGTGCGCTTTGGTTGGCGACTGAAAAGTGGGACTCGCTCGCCCGCGGCCACCTGTTGCTCGCCAACCCTCGGTCGGGGGCGGTCAAGGTGGCCCGGCTAGAAACGGGAGAAACCGCGCCGCCTGACTTTGTGCCCGCCGCGATTGAGAACTTCGCCTCCCTTCGCATCGGGCCGGTCCGCCTGTTCGAAGACATCGTGGGCTTGTACGACAAGTTCCAGTTCGAGGGCGCCTTCCGCAATCTAATCGAGAAGCGCGTGTCGGCGGAGCTCGGCTTCGACTTCGAGGAAGAGTTCGTCCGCAACCTAACGGGCTCAGCCTTCTTCATCAGCGGCTTTACGGAGGAGGGCGTCCGCCCCGCCGCGCAGCCGTGCGTCGCCGTAGGGGTGCTCGATCAAGCCGCCGCGGAAGCGACCCTCGCCAAGCTAGCCGAAGAGTTCTCGGGCCGCTATGAGGAAGCAACCTTCGGCGCGGCGACTTACTACCGGTTCGTTCCGCGGCCGTTCCGAGACGTGTCGCCCGACGAGCGGCCCTTCACCCCGGTTCAGGCGGTGTTGGACGGCCACTTCCTGATGTGCCAGTCGGAGGGCGTCTTTAAGCAGTTTGTCCAGGCCCGAGACGGCGAGCTCCCCCGGCTGAACGAGTCGCTGCAGTACCGCTTAGTCCGCAGTCGGCTGGGGCGGCTGACCGAGGGCGAGCCGTTCTCCACGATGTTGTACCGCGATGAGGAGCCTGTGCTTCGGCACCTGCACCGGATGGCGACCTCCGACGAGGCGCGCGACCGGATGAGCGAGGTGACGGAATTCGTCCCGTGGCTGGGCGGCGTCCGCGACACGCTCGATGGCGCCGAGATCCCGCCGGTTGAAGTGCTGCTAAAGTACGCCTCCCCGGCCGGCGGCGCCGTCGTTGACACCGACACCGGGTGGCACTTCTTGGCGTTTCGCTTCCAACGCGCAGTCCAATAGGCGCCCGTTACGACACGGGTGGGCTGAACATATTGATGGTCGCGCGGTCAATGAACCCCCGGGTTCGGGTTTAACTCCCCGTGGCCCGGGCTCTCGCTGGTCGCCCTCAGTGCACCGGCGGTGCAACCGCTAATAACAACGACGCGTGACCAGCTGCCAGCGATGACCACGATCAACGGCATCGAGGTCGCGAGAGGCTACGCTTCTCATCCGTGGCGAATTCCTTAGCGTGGCGATCCCAAGCCGCCATTGATGGCCGCCCGCAGGCGCTTTTGGCCTGCTTGCTCGGCGCGCCGTTGTCTGAGGAGAACGCGGTTACGCTCATGCTCGAGTTACCACCGGCGGGTGCAGGCGATTACGGAAGTACCCCGTGAGGTGTCGAATCGACCAAGTTTGCGAAGCCGAGGCGAGCCGATCTAGCGACAGGCCGCGAAGCCAACAGGTCTCGCCCCACAGCGGGCGCTTGGGGCCCTCCGAGAGCGGCGCGTTCAAGCCCAGTGAGCCGGATGCCGCGCAGAGAGATGCGTTAGCCTTCGGCGGGTTCGGCGGGCGGTTTCTCGGGCGCGCCGCCAACGATTTTCTCTTCACCGATCGCCTGCTCAAGCTGGTGCAAGATCGCGTCGGTTGGCTCGCGTTGGAACTTCAGGTCGTCGATGGTGAAGCGCCGTTGCTTGTCGCCTTCGACGTAGGTGACGTAGGCAAGCCCTTTGTTGGCCCAGTTTTTTTTCTCGACCTTGGTCACCGCGTTGAACGGGACGGCCTGCCCCCAACTGGTGGCGATCTTGCTGCCGTCGCCTTCGATCCAGCTGCCGCGCGCCGAGAAGACCTTTAAGAGCAGCAGGACGCCGATCACGCCGCAGCCAGCGGCCCAGTAGAACTGTTGCTGGATGACCGTCTCGGTCCGGTTGTGCTTGTCCTCGGGGGGGTCGGTTGACCAGCCACGCTCTTCCGCAAGGGCTTCCCACTTGGCGCCCTCGTTGGCGTCGACCAGCTCCTTGTACGCGAGGTAGCGTTCGCGTTGCAGAGGCCACGCGTAGACGCCGTCGTAGAGGAACCAACCCATCACGGCGAAGGCGCCGATGCCCATCAACAGGAAGCGCGTGTAGAACTTCGGGTTGTGGTCCGCCCGGATGACGTTGGACTCGGTCGACATGTCCGGATGATCGGTGCGAGGCGCGCGAGTGGGAAGCGGGAGCCGCGTGCTCCAGTTTAGCTCAGGACCGCCGGTAACGAAAAACGGCCGCGCAATCTGCGCCACGAGTACAACCGTTTGGTTCGACAGCTCACCGACGGTCCGCGCCTGGAGCGTCGCTGCTACAGGATGAACCGGCTCAAGTCCTCATCCGCGGCGAGTTCGTCGAACCGCTGGCGGACGTACTCGGCGTTGATCGGCGTGGTCGCCCCCCGCATGTCGGGGGCCTCGAACGAGAGCTCCTCAAGCAGCCGCTCCATCATTGTGTACAGCCGCCTGGCCCCGATGTTCTGGGTCGATTGGTTGATCTCGTACGCGTAGCGGGCAAGCTCATCGATCGCGTCAGGCTGGAAGTCGATCGTCACGCCCTCGGTCGCCAAGAGTGCCGCGTACTGCTTGGTCAGCGACGCCCGGGGCTCGGTCAGGATGCGGACGAAGTCTTCCTCGGTCAGGTCCGCCAGCTCGACCCGCAGTGGGAATCGCCCTTGCAGTTCGGGCATCAGGTCGCTCGGGCTGACGCGGTGGAACGCCCCCGCGGCGACGAACAGGACGTGGTCGGTCCGCACGTAGCCGTAGCGGGTCTGCACGGTGGTCCCCTCGACGATGGGCAGCAGGTCGCGCTGCACCCCCTGCCTAGAGATGTCGGCGCCTTTGCCCCCTTCGCTAGCGACGACTTTGTCGATCTCGTCGAGGAAGATGATGCCCAGGCCCTCCGCCAGCTCGACCGCTTTAGCGTTGACCGCCTCTTGATTGATCAGCTTCTCACACTCCTGCTCGAACAGTACCCGCCGGGCCTCGGCGACGGTCATGCGTTGCCGCGAGACGTTCTTCGGAAGGATCTTTTCGAGCATCCCCTGGAAGTCGAAGTCCATCTGGTCGCCGCCGGGGCCGCCGACCCCGGGGATCATCATCGCCTGGGACTTCTGCTCGACGGCGACCTCGACCTCGCGCTCCTCCATCTCGCCGGCGACCAGCATCGCCCGCATCTTCTCGCGTGTCCGGCGGTGCCGCTCGTTGGGGTCTTCTTCGCCGGGGTTGACGTCGATGGTCGTCGGCGCGGGGGCGAGCAGGTCGAGCAGCCGCTCGTCGACGCGCCGCTTGGCCTCCTGCTCGACGCCGGCCAGCTCAGCCTCGCGGACGATGCCGATTGCGTTTTCTACCAGCTCGCGGACCATGCTCTCCACGTCGCGGCCGTAGTAGCCGACCTCGGTGTACTTGGTCGCGAGCTGGTAGAAAACGCAATCGGCATCGTCCGCGAGGCTGAGCTGGCCGGCGTCGAGCAGGAGGCCAAGCGGCGCGTCGACGAGCGGCTGC
>JBCCZD010000210.1:0-5395 GCA_039188275.1 Planctomycetota bacterium | reverse complement strand
GCGCACCTCGTCGGCGAGGCCGATCTCTTCGAGCAGCCCGCGGAGCGTCGAGTCGGAGAGCAGCGTGACGTGGTAGAAGCGGTCCCAGACGGCGCCGGGTCCGTCGGCGTCTTCCAGCTTCCAGGCGCTGGTGAGCCCGCCGAGCCGCGGGGCCGCCTCAAGCAGCGTGACGCGCTGGCCGCGCTGCGCGAGCCGGTGGGCGAGCGTCATGCCGAGCATGCCGCCGCCGACAACGGCCCAGTGGTTGGGTGCGGGGTTCGGCATGAACGTCTAAAGATCGAGGGGTGGCGTTGGCGTTCACCGGCGTGCGGCTTGGCCGCCGCCGGCGTGGTGTTTATGTCCCGGCGACGAACCGGCGGGCGATCAGCGACAAGGTCTGCCAGGCGGTCCGCGTTACGCGCATCTTGCTGGCCCCGCCCTTCAGGTCGTAACGCAGGATCATCGGCGCCTCGGACATGACGAGCCCCCGCCGGCGGAGCTTGAGAAGGACGTCGACCATGCACGAGAAGCCCTTCTCGGTCACGAACTCGTCGCCGTACTCTTCGAGGGCGGCGTGCAGCACCGACGCGCGGTACGCGCGGAAGCCGCAGGTGTAGTCGCGCACGCCGCGGATGGGGAGCGTCAAGGAGAACAGCCAACGGGCGGCGAAGCTGAGCCACTCGCGGTGCAGCGGCACGCCGACCACCTGGGCGCCCGGCTGGAACCGCGAGGCGATCACCACGTCGCAGCCCTCGCCGATCATGCCCAGCATGCGGGGCATCAGCCCCGGCGGGTGGGTGTTGTCGGCGTCCATGGTGAAGACCACGTCGCCCGGCCGGGCCCGAGCCGCGGCGGCCTCGAGCCCGGTCCGCAGCGCCGCGGCGAGGCCGCTGTTCCGCTCGTGCTCGATCAACGTGACCGGCAATCGGAACGACGCCTGGCTGGCGATGCGGGCCGTGTCGTCTTGGCTGCCGTCGTCCACGACGATGATCTCGTAGTCGAGCCCCGTGCCGGCCAGGGCGACGCCGATGCCGTCGAGCAGCGGGGCGAGCGATTCTTCCTCGTTGTAGGCCGGCAGGGCGATCAGCAGCCGGGGGCGGGCCGACTCGTACAGCGCCGCGGAGCGCTCCATCGGGGAGAGCTGACCGAAGTCCGAAGCGTCGGAGACGGTGTCCGACGGGCTCGCGTCCGTTGTGTTGGGGCCCGTCGCGTCGGGAACGGTGGGGGTGGCCGGGTTCGCGGATTCCATTGTTCGCCTAGTCAGTTGTTGCCGAGCCGAGGCGTCCCCCACGTCGGCCGACAGTGTCAAAAAAGGTGTGTGATTCGAAGGCAGGTTCAGCCGTAGCAGACTTCCGTCATGGGTTCTTCGCCCTCGGGCGAGCGGGTGTGCAGCCCAGTCGCTTGCAGCCCGAGGAGCGTCAGGTACATCGGGTTGAGCATCAGGTACCGGCGCCAGAGCCGGCGGGGCTCTTTCATCAGCCGGTAGAACCACTCCAGGCCGCGGTCTTGCATCCACTTCGGCGCTTGGCTGAGCCGCTGGGCGTGGAAGTTGAACGCGGCGCCGACCGCCAGCAGGGGCATGCCGAGCGCCTCACGCATCTCGTAGGCGAAGACCTCCTGCCGGGGGCATCCGAGCCCGACGAAGCACATCTTGGCGCCGCTCGCCCGGACCTCTTCAACAAGCTCATGTCGCTCGTCGGCCGTGATCGTGCGGAACTTTGACGCGCGGGTCCCGGCGATCGGCAGGTCGGGGAACTTCTCGAGCAGCCGCGTTGAAAGGTCGGCGAGGAGCTCCTCGCTGCCGCCGAACAGGAAGATCGGCGTGCCGGTCTCCGCGGCCCGCTGGCACAGCTTGAGCATCAGGTTCGGCCCGTAAACACGGTCGGGCAGCTTGGCGCCGTGGACCCAGCCGAGGGCCCACCGGACGGGCTGGCCGTCGGGGCAGAGCAGGTCGAACCGGTTCAGCCGGTAGCGGTGTGTCGGGTCCATCGAGCCGGTCATCAGCCCGTGGACGGCGAGCGCCGAGACGGCCATCGGGCGGCCCTGGTCGGCGGCGGTCATGACGCGGTGGATGGCGCCGTCGTAGTCGACGGCGTCGATCTTCACGCCCAGCACGTTGTGCTTGCCTTGGTCGATCATGAGAGGGCGGGCGCCTCCTGCCAACGCTCGACGTTGGCGTCGTAGATTTCTTGCAGGATCTCGGGCACGTCGTACTGCAGCCGCCAGTCGGGGTAGTCCGCCTGGAACCGGGCGAGGTCGCCGACCCACCAGATGTGGTCGCCCGCGCGGTTCTGCTCTTCGTACGTGTAGTCGAGTTCGCGGCCGGCGATCTCTTGGCCGAGCGAGATCGCTTCGAGCATCGAGCAGTTGCTGTGGCGGCCGCCGCCGATGTTGTAGACGGCCGACACCCGCGGGTTCTTGTAGAAGCTGTAGAACGCGCGGATCAGGTCGGCCGAGTGGATGTTGTCCCGCACCTGCTTGCCCTTGTAACCGAACACCGAGTAGGGCGTGCCCGTCACGACGCACTTCATCAGGTACGCCAGGAAGCCGTGCAGCTTGGCGCCGGAGTGGCTCGGCCCGGTCAGGCAGCCGCCGCGGAAGCAGACGGTGGGCATGTCGAAGTACCGGCCGTACTCCTGGACGAGCACGTCGGCCGCCACCTTCGAGGCGCCGAACAGGCTGTGCATGCAGTGGTCGATCGACATGTCCTCGCGGATGCCGTCGGCGTAGGTGTGGTCGGTGTCGATCTCCCAGCGGGTCGCCTGCTCGACCAGCGGCAGGCGGTTGGGCGTGTCGCCGTAGACCTTGTTGGTCGACGTGAAGATGAAGACCGCCCGCGGGCAGTTTTGGCGGACCCCTTCGAGCAGGTTGAGCGTGCCGCCCGCGTTGACGCCGAAGTCGACCTTCGGCGCCCGGGCCGCCCAGTCGTGGGACGGCTGGGCGGCGGTGTGGATAACCAGCTCGACGCGGTCGCCATACTGCTCGAACAGCGTATCGACCGCCGCGTCGTCGCGGATGTCGATCTCCTTGTGCGTGTAGCGCGACCCCAGCCGCTTCTCGAGCCGGGCACGGTTCCACTTGGTCGACGCCTCGTCGCCGAAGAACTCCCGGCGCATGTCGTTGTCGACGCCCACGACGTCGAAACCCTCCTCCGCAAAGAACGCGGCGGCCTCGGAACCGATCAGGCCGGCCGAGCCGGTAACAATCACAACACTCATGGGTCAGGTCTCACGACGCTAAAGTGGGGGAGTGAGGGTGGGGCAGACGAAGGAGGGGGGTCCGCTTCAATGCGGGGAGGGGAACAGGAGGGAAACGTGGCGGTGAGATTGCACCGGCTCGGGTTCTATCTTAGTTGCGGCGTCTCGGCTCGCGGCGCTTCGCCGGGGCTTCGGCCGGGATTCTCCAGACGGCCGGCCGCGGCGCCGCGCGCCTCTCGCAGCTCGCGTGCCTTGGCGTAGACCGCCTTCAGGAGCTTGTAGTTTTGCTCAGGCGTGTAGCGCTCGAGGTACCGCGACCGGCACTCGGCACGCATCGCGGCGGTTCGCTCTGCCGGCAGGGACCACAGCTCGGCTACGGCGCCGGCCAGGCTCTCGGCTTCGCCCGGCTCGAAGAGCAGCCCGGTCTCGCCGGGCGAGACCAGTTCCGACATGGCGCCGAGCCGCGAGGCGATCACCGGCGTCCCCTTGGCGTACGCCTCGATAATGGTGCGGCCGAAGGTCTCGTACCAAACCGACGGCATG
Organism: Planctomycetota bacterium; assembly: GCA_039188275.1. Classification (GTDB taxonomy): domain Bacteria; phylum Planctomycetota; class Planctomycetia; order Pirellulales; family Lacipirellulaceae; genus JBCCQL01. The sequence goes on along the minus strand of JBCCZD010000210.1, from coordinate 1,676 downwards.
ATGAGCGCCCGCGCGTCGCCCACGACTCGTAGCATCTCGTCGTGGGCGAGCGGACCGGTGGCCACGATGTTGGGGTTCTCCCTGGCGGCCGCGGCGACCCGGGCAGCGAGCTGACCTCCGCCGACGACCTTCAGGCGGAGGCCCCCGCCGGCGCCGGGTGCCGACAACCGGCGCCACGCGTCGAGGAGCGTTCCGACCCCTTTCTCGGGCGAGAGCCTGCCGACGAACACGGCGTAGCCCCCGCGCCCCGCAGCCGGGCCCGGATCGGGCTGAACGCAGTTCGGCTTCACGAGCACGCGGTCAGGGGGCAGGCCCGTAGCGACGCACTTCTCGCGGGCGAAGTCGGTCAGCGTGTAGAACAGGTCAACGCCCCGCTTCCACGTGCCGAGCAGGCGGTGGCCCGTTTGCATGCCCGCCACGACGGCGCTGCCGGCGAGGCTTCCGCGGTAGCAGCGGTGCACCACCGCCGGCCACGGGACCGCCTTGCCCAGGCAGTCCTCGCAGACCTTGCCGCCGCGGAGGAAGTAGGGGCCCGCGCACGCCATGCGGTAGTTCCGCAGCGACTGCACCACCGCCGCGCCCAGGCGGCGGGCCTCGCCGTAAACGGACGGCGAGATAAGCGGGAAAGTGTTGGTGAAGTGAACGACGTCGGGCCGGTGGTCGGCGACCAGCAGGCGGATCTCCCGCGATGAGCGGCGGCTCCACAGCGTCTGCTTCGCAACGCTCAGCTTCGACATGCCATCGACTTCATCGTTGTGCCGTGTGTAGGTCACCACCTCATCGCCGCCCCGGCGGAGCAGCGCAACCTCGTCCTCACACGACTGGTCTTCGCCGCCGCGCTGCTGGTAGTAGTTGTGGCACGCGAGAACCTTCACGGCGTCACCCCCGTGTCGGCGGCCGTCGTGTTGGTTGCCCTGGCGGCCGCGGCGGCGCTGTTGCGGTGGTGGAACACGCCGAGGGCGCGTTCGCCGCGTAGCGGCTTTGGCGCCAGGCGGTAGAGCAAGAACTTCGCGAAGCCCTGCGCCCGCCGCATCTGGCAGAGGGGGCCGAGCGCCCGCGCCTTGCGGCCTGTGAGCCGCAGCCAGGCCCAGTGGGGGAAGAGCACCAGCGCCGCCTGACCGCCACGTGCGACCAAACTGAAGGCGGTGTAGAGTCCGCCAGCGGTCAGGTCGCGGCGTGCCATCACCAGGCCGTGCCGCATCGCGACCCACTGCAAGTAGTCTTCTGAGACGCGGGCAGCCGGGATGTGGTGGTGCACCATCGACGACGGTGCAAACACGGCGCGCCGTCCCGACTTGAGCAGCCGGTGGAAGAAGTCGGTATCGTCGCCCCCTTCAAGGGCGCCCTCGTCGAAGCCGCCGATCTCGTCGAACACCGACCGGCGGATCAGCACGTTCCCGGTGTTCGGCAGCCACCGCGGGTGGTACTCGCCCGGGTTGGCGTCGGGCAGAACCTCACCGAGCAGCCGCCGGCCGAGCTCCGACTCGGGCGCCGCGGCCCCCCCCTCGATCACCAAGTCGCGGGCGCCGCCAACGCAATCCACGCCCCGAGCCGTCGCTCGCCGGTAGAGCTGCCGCACCCAGTCGGGCTCGGCCGTCTGGTCGTCGTCGAAGAAACAGACCCAAGCGCCCCGCGCCTCGCGGACGCCGCGGTTGCGGGCGAACGGGATGCCCGCT
>JBCCZD010000209.1:0-5828 GCA_039188275.1 Planctomycetota bacterium | reverse complement strand
GAAGAGACGATCCGCGCCTACTCGATGGCGAACTACCCGGGCGAGAAGGGCATCATCATGCTCAACGTCCGCATCGCGAGCCCGCCCCCCCGGGCGCCGGAAGACACGCCGCCGGGCAAGATGTCGAGCTACATCTTCAGCCGCAAGCCGGGCGACAAGGTGACGATCTCCGGCCCGTACGGCGAGTTCTTCATCAAGGACACCGACGCCGAGATGGTTTACATCGGCGGCGGCGCCGGCATGGCGCCCCTCCGTAGCCACATCTTCGAGCTCTTCAACAACCTCAAGACGGGCCGCAAGGTCAGCTACTGGTACGGCGGCCGCAGCCTGCGGGAGTTGTTCTACATCGAGCACTTCCGCGCCATCGAGAAGGAGTTCCCCAACTTCCAGTTCAACATCGCCCTCTCCGAGCCGCTGCCGGAAGACAACTGGACCGGCTACACCGGCTTCATCCACCAGGTGCTGCTCGAAAACTACCTGGGCGACCACGCCGCGCCCGAAGACATCGAGTACTACATCTGCGGACCGCCGATGATGAACTCCGCGGTCTTCAAGATGCTCGACGACCTGGGTGTAGAGCAGGAGAACATCGCCTTCGACGACTTCGGCGGCTAAGCGATCGCGCCCCAACACGGCTATCGCTAGCGGAGGGCGCCCCGAGCAACCGGAACAACGCATGGGCCGCTTCAACCGAAACACGACGCGGCCGACGCTCGGCGCCGCTTCGGCTTGGCTCTTCTTTTCAGTCGCCGCGAGCGTGGTGGGCTCCACGGCGTCCCCGTCCGCGGCAAACGACGACGCAGCCGGTGATGGGTCCTTGGGGCCCGCCCCCGGCGTGGTTGCGATCGAAGGCGCCACGATGGGCACCCGCTACCACGCTAAGGTCGTCGTCACCACGCCCGAGGCGTTTGACGTCGCCGGCCTGAAAGCAGCGATCGACGGGCGGCTCGCCGAGCTCAACCAGGTGCTTTCGACCTACGAACCCGAGTCGGAACTCTCCCGCTTCAACCGCTCGCCGCCGGGCGAATGGTTCCCCGTCTCGGCGGACCTGGCGGCGGTCGCCTCGTTCGCGCTGAAGACCGCTGAGGAGTCCGGCGGCGCCTTCGACCCGACGGTCGGTCCGCTGGTCAACCTCTGGGGCTTCGGCCCCCTCGGTCGACGAGAAACGCCGCCGACCGACGAAGAGATCGCCGTGGCCAGGCGGGTGGTGGGTTACCGCGCGGTGACGCTCCGGGCCGATCCGCCTGCTCTGAAGAAGACCTCCCAAGGCGTCTACCTCGACTTCTCGGCGATCGCCAAGGGTTATGCGTCGGACGACATCGGTCGCCTAATCACCGAACTCGGCGACGCGTACCTTCGCGACGCGCCCCGTGGGGAGGGCGCCGCCCCGCTCGGCGGCGGCTACATGATCGAGATCGGCGGCGAGGTCGCCACGCGGGGGACCAAGCCGGGCGGGGGCCCGTGGAAGATCGGCCTGCAGCGGCCCGACGCCGCGGCGGGGGAACTGAGCGGCGTCGCCGAACTAAGGGATGAGGCCCTCGCGACCTCGGGCGATTACCGCAACTTCTTCGAGGCGGGCGGACAATCTTACTCGCACACGATCGACCCGCTCACGGGGCGGCCCGTCACGCACAACCTGGCCGCGGTGACCGTCCGTGCGGCCACCTGCATGGAGGCCGACGCGGTAGCGACCGCCCTGCTGGTGATGGGGCCCGGGCGTGGCTACGATTGGGCGGAGGAGCGTGGCGTCGCCGCGCTGCTTATCGAACGGACCGAGAACGGCCCCGCCGAGAAAACCACAACCGCCTGGCAAGCCGTTGCCGCCGACGCCGAGCCGGCCGACTCCGAGCCCGCCTCAGGGGGGCCCACCGTCATGCAAGTCTTTTTTGTCACGCTCGCCGCCTTCGCGGTCGCCCTCGGCGGGATGGCGATCGGCGTGCTGATCTCCAACCGCCGGATCAAGGGGTCCTGTGGCGGGCTCGCCGGCTTCAAGGACGGCGAGGGGAACTCGATCTGCGACGCCTGCACGAGCCCTTCGCCCGAATGCCGGGGCGAGCCCAACGACCACGGCGTGGCGGCCCATGAGGCCTCGGCCTAGCGGCCCGACGGTACGGTCGGCACAGCGGCGCGGCTCTTGAGCTTCGCTGTCGGCGCCCGGTAGACGTCGATCGTCCAGGTCACCCGCTCGACGTGTTTCGCGCCGAGGCGCTCGAGCCACGCGTCTCGCACCCCCCGCCGGGCGTCGTCCTGCGGGAAGTGTTGCACGACGACCCAGTACTCCGGTCCCCCGTGGCGGTCCGCGGCCGCCTCGACCGCGGCAAGCTCTTCGGACCAGTCGTGAGGCGTGCCCGGTTCGATCGGCGCCCGCGTGACGGCGTGTTCCTTGCCGAAGTGGTAATCCACGGCCCGCCCGAAGTAGCGCGGCGCGGTTAGGATTGGCGCGCCCTCGTCGGCGCCAACGAGGATCGCCGCGACGCGGTCGAATCCATCGATCCGATAGGCCGGGTCCAGCCGACGGTTGCCGATCGCGAGCAAGCTCAGCAGAACGAACAAGGCCGTAGCGACGCGAGCGACGCGGCCGCCGCCAGCCGCGGCCGCCGCCACGCCGACGAGCAGCACCGGCAGCATCCACACCAGGTAGCGGGGCGTGTAACCCGTGGGCGAGGCCAACGCCGCAACCGCCGCCAGCGCCGGCGGCGCGATGAGCAGCACAACCACCCACGCCGTATCGGTCCGCGGGAGCCTCCGCGCGGCGAGCCACGCGAGGACGCCGAGCGTCGCCGCAACCGGCAGCGCCCACGGCGCCATCGCCTGTACGCCCGCGGCCGGCGTCATCTCCCTGAGCGCGTTCATCGGCGGGCCGAGCGCCTCACCGGAAACGAGCGTCAGGTAGGTGTAGGCGAGGACTTCGGCGTCGAACTTGGCGGTCAAGTAGTCAAGCTGCGGCCGGCCACGGTCAACCTGCAAACAGTACGCGAGTGGCAAACAGGCTAGGCTGAAGAGCGCCCCGGCGGCCACCGCGCGGCGGCGGCCGGCGCCGTTGGTCGAAAGGAAGACCAGCGCGAACAGCACAGCGATCAGCAGCGCGGCGTAGTAGTGCGTCGCCAACGCCAACCACGACGCGGCGGCAAACCAGAACCAGTCGCGGGCGCCGCCCCGCTGCGGCAGCCGCCACGCCGCGGCGAGCGCGAGCGTGCCGGTCAGCAGGTACAGGGCGTACGGCCTTGCCGATTGGCTGGTAAAGACGTGGGGCGCCGACAGGGCCGCCATCCAAGCCGCGGCGACGCCCGCCCGCGCCCCGGCGACGAGGCGGCCGAGCCACGCCGTCGCCGCAACCGCGGCGACGCCCGCCGCGACCGAGAACCACCGCGCGGCGCCCTCGCCGAACAGCTCGACCCAGCACGCGAACAGCCACCGGGTCAGCGGCGGGAAGCTGTCTTGCCGGTCGGCCAGCTCGCGCAGGTTGGTCGTCCGCGAGACCAGCTCGTAGACCTCCTCGACGTCAAACGGCTCGGCGCCGAGCCCCCACGCACGCACCGCCACCGCCGCCACGAGGGCGCCGGCCACGCCGGCCGGGAATCGGTAGTCCAGGTCACGGCCGCGGTTGTCGCTCACGAGGCGAAGGCCTCCGGAGGGCTGGCGTGCGTCTCGGCGGTTGCGTCGGCCTTCGCGTCGGCGGGCGGCGGCGCCGTCGGTTCCATGCGGGTGAGTTCGCCCGCGTGTTGGGAAACGGTCGCCAGCCGCCAGTGCTTGGCCAGCGACGCCAGCAGCCAATCAACGAGCCGCAGCTTCGCGTCTCGACGGAGCTTCATCCCCGGGAAGAACCCGAGGCTCGGCTCGTCCTCGGCGCCGAGGAAATCGAGCGGGTGGAGCAGCATCGAGGGGGCGACGCCACGCACCCGGCAGAGCATTAGAGCCGTCCGCAAGTAGGCCTTCGCGGCGGCGGTCGATGTCTGGGCCAGGAACGTCAGGTAGGTGACGTGGATCGGTACGCGGAACAGGGGCATCGTCGTCACCGGCGCCTCGGCGAGCGGGCCCGAGGGCGTTTCGATCGTGTAGGGAGAGAGCGGGCGGAACGCGTCAGCCAGCGTCGCGAACGTCTGCGCTGGCGACGACGCATTGGCGGCCCGCGTTGGCAAGCGGAACCGGCTGTACAGCCGCGCCAACGGGCCGATCACCGTTGGGAACGTCGAGGCGTCGTACGCGTATCCGCGCCGGGCGAGCACACCCAGCAGCTCGGGCGACCAACTGAAACCGGGCGCCCGGAAGCCGACCGGGCGCGACCCGGTGTGCGTCGTGATCGCCGATTCCGACGCGGCAACCTCACGCTCGAGCTCTTCCGGGTCGAGGCTCGCCAGCCACGGGTAGTGGTTCTGGCTGTGGTTGCCGATCTCGTAGCCGGCGTCGACGAAGCGGTCGACCGCTTCGGCGCCGCCGGAAAGATCGAGGTCGCGGCCAACGACAAACACCGTAAGCCTGGCCGCGTGCCGCTCCAGCAGCCGCGTCACGCGCGGGGCCACCTCGGCGAGGTAGCAGCGGTAGGCTTCCCAGCCCGGGTCGCCATGGGTGCGGAGGTACGCCCACTTGTTGTCAAGGTCGAGCGACAAGCTCGCGGTCGGTTTCGGCATCGTCGGTTGGGGCAATAGTCGCCGCCGGGTGAGGAGTGGTCGGGCGGGGCGCCCGCGGGCCGAGTTCGTCGGCCAACTCGCCGGCGAGCGCCTCGTCGGCGACCTGGATCGTCTCGTTGACGTTCAGGTTCCCCTTGAGGATGCGGGCCGAGTTGACCGCGAAGACGCCGGGGATCGACGTCCGCATCGGCGGCAGTTTCTCGGAGTACCCCAGCGTCGGGAACGCCATGACGTGCCGGGCGCGCGAGACCTGGAACGCGACCACCTGCTCGCGGGAGAAGTGCGGGTACATCTTCTCGAGCGTGCCGACCCAGCGTTCACGGAGGCTCTGGTCGCTCTCGTCAAACAGCGGGTCGTCCGCGGCGACGTACTTCGGCAGGTAGACCAGCGACCGGCCGCCTAGTTCATCGGGGTGGACAATGGTCGTCATCTCAATCACGGCGGTCAGCGGCACCCACGTGTCGGTGATTTTGGTCACGTAGTACGGCGAGATCGGCTTTTCGAGCAGCAGCGACGCGCAGACGATGCCGAGGTATTTGGTTTCTTTGTGCCCCGCGCGTTGCGAAGCCTCGAGCCCGGGGCACGCGCCCGCGATCACCGGAGACGGGACCGTGAAGGCGACCTTGTCGAACGTGCGCTCTCCGGCGTCGCCGCAGGCGACGGCGACCCCGCCGCCGGGCGCCTCGCGGACGTTGCTCGCCGGGGCAGAGCAAACGATCTCGACGCCCTCCCCGCGGAGCACCTCCGCCAGGCGGTCGAGGACCCTCGCGTAGCCGCCGCGGACGTAGCCGAACATCTCCTTCTTCAGGCCCGACCGGCGGGCGGCGTACATGCGGTTGATGTGGGCCCAGATAAACGCCGCGGAGGTCTGCTTGTAGTTCTCCCCCAGCTTGGCCTTGAGCAGCGGCAGCCAGACCTTGTTGAAGACCCCCTCGCCCGACCACTTGCGGAGCCAGTCGGCGACGGGGACCTTCTCGAGCCGCTTCCAGTCCTTGATCTTCGACGCGTAGAAGATGGTTCCGCCCAGGCGGAATTTCTCCACCAGCGTCAGCGGAGGGAACTTGAGGAACTCTACGGAGTTGGACATCGAGTAGAGCTCGCCGCCGCTGAAGAAGCCGGTCTTGGTCTCGACCCAGCGCACCTCGTCGGCGAGGCCGATCTCTTCGAGCAGCCCGCGGAGCGTCGAGTCGGAGAGCAGCG
>JBCCZD010000208.1:0-5862 GCA_039188275.1 Planctomycetota bacterium | reverse complement strand
GGGGCGGGGTGGCGGTCGGGGGTGCGGGGGCGGGGCAGGGGGGGGGGGCGGGGCTGGGGGTTGTGGGGGCCCGGGGGGGGGGGGGGCCCCGCGGCGGGCGCCGCCAATCACCCGGCCATGCCCGCCGCGTGCGCCGTTGAGCTAATCCACGCCTACTCGCTGGTCCACGACGACCTGCCGGCGATGGACGACGACGACCTCCGCCGCGGCCGGCCGACGGTCCACATCGCGTTCGACGAGGCGACCGCTGTGCTCGTCGGCGACGCCCTTCAGGCGCGGGCCTTTGAGCTGCTCGCGACCCAAATCTCTCCTTCGGCCCTGGCGGGGCGTTGCTGCGGAGAGCTGGCCCACGCCGCGGGCGGCCAGCAGCTCGTCGGCGGTCAGGCCGACGACCTTGCCGGTAGGTTCGACGGCGCCACGGTTGACCACCTGAAGCAGATCCACGCACGTAAGACCGGGGCGATGTTCGTCGTTTCGCTCCGCCTGGGCGCCCTTGTCGCCGCGGCTAGCGACGAGCAACTACAATCGATCACGGAGTACGCGACCGCGCTCGGGCTGCTGTTCCAGGTGACCGACGACTTGCTGGACGTAGCCGGCGACGAGGCGGCGGTTGGCAAACGGGTGGGCAAGGACGCCGGGCTCGGCAAGATGACTTATCCGGAGCTGCTCGGCGTCGACGAGAGCCGGGCGTTTGCCGACCAGCTGGCCGTCGAAGCCGCCGCGGCCCTCACGCCGCTCGGCGACCGCGGCACGGCCTTGCGGGGCCTCGCCAGGCGGGTCGCCGACCGCAACCATTGACGACGATATTGACGACGATGAAGTCTCAGGCAGATTCGATGAAGCAACCCACCCCGCTGCTGCCGACCATCGAGTCGCCCCGCGACCTGGACGGGCTGTCGCTTCCTCAGCTCGAACGCCTCGCCGGCGAGATGCGGGACGTGCTTTGCAACCTGGTCTCGGCCCGCAGCGCCCACTTCGCGTCGAACCTGGGCGTCGTCGAGTTGTGCTTGGCGTTGCACCAGACGTTCGACTTCCTGCACGACCGCTTGATCTGGGATACCGGCCACCAGATCTACCCGCACAAGCTCATCACCGGCCGCCGCGACGAGTTTGGCACGATCCGCACCAAGGGCGGGTTGATGGGGTACCCGAACCCTGAAGAGAGCGACTACGACCTGTTCGTCACCGGCCACGCCGGCGCCAGCGTCTCGACCGTCGCGGGCCTCGCGAGCGGCGACCAGCTCATGCGGGACGACGAGGGCCGCTGGAGCGTCGCGGTGATCGGCGACGGCGCCTTTCCGTCGGGCGTCGTCTACGAGGCGCTCTGCAACATAAAGCCGGTGGGCAAGCGGACGCTGATCGTCTTGAACGACAACAAGATGAGCATCTGCCCCCGCGTGGGCGGCATGGCCGACTACCTCGATCGGCTGCGGATGAACCGGATGTACTCCGGCTTCAAGGAAGAGGTCGCCAAGGTCCTGCAAAACATCCCCGTGCTGGGCGACCCCGCCGAGCGGCTGCTGACGCAGGTCAAAGAGGCCGCCAAGGCGGGTCTCCACGGCGGTATGCTCTTCGAGGAGTTCGGGCTGCGCTACATCGGCCCGATCGATGGTCACAACATCGGCTTGATGCGCAAGTACCTGCGGATGGCGAAGAAGTCCGAGGGGCCGATCCTGCTGCACGTGGTGACCGAGAAGGGCCACGGCTTCCGCCCCGCCGCCGAAGACCCGGTGCTGTTCCACGCCCCGCCGCAGTTCCAGCGGGACGAGGACGACCAGATCGTAGCGATGAAGAAGGGGGGCGCCCGGACCTTCACGCACGCCGCGTCGGACGCCATCCACCGGGCGATGTCCGCCAACCAGCGCGTCACGGTGATGACCGCCGCGATGTGCCAGGGCAACAAGCTCGAGCGCCTGCGGGACGACTTCCCCGATCGCTTCTTCGACACCGGCATCTGCGAGGCCCACACGGTCGCCTTCGCCGCGGGACAGGCGAAGGCCGGCATGCGTCCGATCGTCGATATCTACAGCACGTTCCTCCAGCGGGCGTTCGACCACCTTTTCCAAGAGGTCGCCCTGCAGGACCTGCCGGTCACCTTCATGCTCGACCGGGGTGGGCTGTCGGGCCCCGACGGCGCGACGCACCACGGCGTGTTTGACCCAGGCTACCTGCGGGTCTTCCCCAACATGACCATCATGGCGCCCGGCGACGAGCACGACATGAACGCGATGCTCGACTTCGCCCTCGAGCACGACGGGCCCTGCGCCCTCCGCTACCCAAAGGCGGGGGTACTAGCCATCAAGGGCGACCGCGAGCCGCTGGGGTTTGGCCGGGCCGAGACCCTCCGCCGCGGACCCGACTGCGCGATCGTCGCCTACGGCGGCCTGCTCGAACACGCGCTGGCCGCGGCGGACGAGCTCGCTGCGGACGGCCTCGAGGTTACGGTCGTTAACGCCCGCTTCCTCAAACCGCTCGACAACGATCTGCTGCTCGGCCTGCTGCGGGCGCAGCCGTTTGTCGTGACGGTCGAAGAGGCGGCGCTCGCCGGCGGGTTTGGCGGCGCGGTCGCCGAGTCGGCCGTCGACGCCGGCGTTGACTGCCGCCACTTGCGCCGCCTCGGCATCCCCGACCACTACGTCGAGCACGGCGACCGGGGCGAGTTGCTGGCTGACCTCGGGATCGACGCCGCCGGAATCGCTCGGGCGTGCCGTGAGCTGGCGCAGCCCGCGGCGGCGCAAGTCGGGTAGAATCGGCGGCATGGCCGATCGCCCCTCCGCCGCCCCCATTCCGCGTGCCGCGCTCATCTACGACGGTTCCCGCCCCGTGCTTGGCGAGCGGGCCCGGGCGCTAAGGCCGATCGTCGAGAAACACGTCGAGATCGTCACGGTCCAGGACGACCTGAGCGGCGGCTTCGATCCCGCCGGCGCCGAGCTGGTGGTCGCCATGGGCGGCGACGGCACCATCCTGCGGGCGGCCCGGCTGATGCGGTACGCGCAGCTGCCGGTGGTCGCCGTGAACCTGGGGCGCCTCGGCTTCTTAGCCGACACGCCGCCCGATCGCCTCGACGAGTCGCTCGCCGAGATCGTCCGAGGCGAGCGGCGGATTGTCGACCACCTGATGTTTGAGTGCACGCTTGTCCGCGGCGGCGGGTCGTCCGGCGGAGGCGAGTGCCGGCTGGGGCTCAACGAGGTGGCGGTGCTAGCGGGCGACCCCTTCCAGATGATCGACGTGCAACTCTACGTTGACGGCGATTTGGCCACCACCTATGGTTGCGACGGCATGATCGTCAGCACGCCGGTCGGCTCGACCGCCCACAACTTGTCGGTCGGCGGGCCGATCCTGCGGAAGGACCTCGCGGCGTTCGTCATCTCCGCGATCAACCCCCACACGCTGACCGTCCGTCCGGTTGTCGATACGGCGGATCGGGTTTTCGAGGTTGTTGTGATCGACCCCAACCCCGGTACCCGCCTGCTAGTCGACGGCCAGGTGGTCGGCTCGATTGAGCGGGGCGACCGCGTCCGCGTCGAGCGGTCGGAGGCCGTGTTTCAGCTCATCGAGACCACCCCAGGCGGCTACTACGGCACGCTGCGGGAGAAGCTCGGTTGGGGGCGCCGGCCACGGGATCAGAAGCCATAGGCGGGTAGCGGGCGCCGCAGCAGCGTAGCGAACACAGCCTACTGCTGAACGCCAACCGTCAACTCAATACCAAGCCACTCACCGCAAGGATGCCGTGTGATGCCCCGCTTTGTCCGCCCGCTGGCGACCGCCCTGCTCGTTGTTTTCATCGCCGGCGGCCCGGTCGCCGGCGCCAAGGCCGATGCCCCCGACACGTATAAGCTGCGTTACAAGTTCCAAGCGGGCGACGTGCTGCGGTACGAGGTCGACCACCGGGCCGACATCCGCAGCACGATAGAGAAGACGAGCCAGCGGGCCCAAACCCGCAGCGAGTCGGTCAAGGCTTGGAAGGTGATCGACGTGCTGCCGTCGGGCGACATCGAGTTCCAGAACGTTGTGGAACGGGTCAAGATGACCAACCGGCTGCCCGACCGGGCGGAGATGGTTTTCGACAGCAGCAAGGACAAGACCCCACCGCCCGGCTTTGGCGACGCGGCCGAGGCGGTCGGCAAGCCACTCTCGCAGGTCCGGATGAAGCCGTGGGGCAAGGTCGTCGCGCGGGAGGTCAAGCACCAGCAACCGGCGGCCGACCCGAACGCGCCGATCACCGCCCTGCTGCCCGAGGAACCGATCGTCATCGGCGACACCTGGGACGAGCCGCAGGAGATTACGGTCAACACCGACGCCGGCGGCACGAAGGCGATCAAGACCCGTCGGCACTTTACGCTCAAGTCGGTCAAGTCGGGCGTCGCGGTGATCGACGTTTCGCAGCAGGTCTTGTCGCCCGTCACGCCGGCGATCGAGGCGCAGCTCGCCCAGCGGATGATGAAGGGGACGATCCGCTTCGACGTCGACCGCGGCCGGATTCTCAGCCAGCAGATGGACGTCGACCGGCGGATCGTCGGCTTCGCCGGCCCGGCGAGCCGGATGCATTACCAGATGCGGATGCAAGAGAAGCTAGTCGAGAAGACCGCGTTCAACGAGCAGTCGGTGCTGGTCAAGCAGAAGACCAAGAAGAAGTAGCCCGCCGTGTCGCCAGCCCTCAGCGGGGGATCGAAGCGGATGCCGCCCCGAAAAAACCGCCGGGTGGCAAAAGAAAAATCGGCCCGCTCTCGCTGAGGGGCTCCTCACCGTTTTTCTCGCCGGTTGGCTCGCCAATCGGCGTTTTCGTGCGCGGCGCGAAACGACTTGCGCCGATGCGTCGGTGTTTGGCGCCGCGTCTAGACGCGCTCGATTGTCAGCTTAACGGACGGATCGCCAAATCCTAGCAGCACTCTTGAGCGCGCCGTTTTGTGCCAGCGGCATCGATTCTTGTGCCACGCGCAATTCTTATCGCGCATCGACGGGAAGGGGATCAACGCTTTGCATGCCTGGCACACGGACGACTGTCACACAGACGCCTAGCATACGCGATTCTGGCGTGCCGGCGTCCGCCGGCGCAGCGGAGGCACGCCGCCAAGCCGATCAGCGCGGCGGCGTCGGGCTCGGGGAGACTCGCCGCGGCGGCGGGCGTAGCCTCTAGCCGATCGCGCCAGACGGTGTAGTCGGCGGCGTCGACCACGCCGTTCGCGTTGCCGTCGGCGGCCAGGCCCGCCGGCGTGACGGCGTCGCCTAACGTTTCGCGCCACCGCTGGTAGTCCGCCGCGCCAATGGCGCCGTCGCCGTCGTAGTCGCCGAGCGGACGCGAGGCCGAGACGGCGACCGAGAACTCGTCGACCACACCGCCGCCGCGGAAAAGGCGCACGCTGGCAACGGCGTCGCCGCTGACGAGTTCGAAGCGGAGCATCGCCTCGGCGGCGAGCCCGTCGACCCAGTCGCCCGGAGTTGGGGTCGTCAGCCCGTACGTCAAGTCGATGTCGTGGTTGACGCCCGGCTGGAAGACGCCGTTGGTTTCCGGAGAACCCAAAGGCGCAAGCACGCGGAGCCCGTTGACGCCGGAAACCAACAACCGCCCGGCCAGCACCGGGTGGTCGGGGACAAGGTTCACGCCGTTGGCGACGTCGCCCTGCACGCCGACTTCGACCGCCTGGAACAACGCGGTCGTCGACACGCGGAGCGCGTAGACGCCCGGCAGCTCCTCGGTGGCGGTCAAGAGCGGGGCCGTGAGCAGCGGGGCGGCGACCATCGCCGTCATCCTCGACCGCAACGGCCACACCGCCAGCGGCTCCTCCATCCCCGTTATCCTCGACTGGCGCACCCCCTGAATCCCACAAAAATCAAGATGTTCAACCGCTCCCCAAAACCCGT
>JBCCZD010000207.1:0-5983 GCA_039188275.1 Planctomycetota bacterium | reverse complement strand
GTGGATGCCGGCGCCGTCGCCCCCGCCCGATGTCCTGCCGCCGGCGACCTCGAGGTCGGAGAGCGTCAGCGCCCCGCCATTCCAGACATCGAACACCCGCGTCTCGTCGGTGCTGGTGGGGTCGTCGCCGCTGATCGTCAGCAGGTCTTGCCCGGGCCCTTCGATCTGGACGGCGGTATCGATGAAGAACGGGTTGCCGTTGGGGCCCGCCGCGGCGATCCAGATCGATTCCTTGCCGCCCAAGAAGAGCGACGGGTCGAACATGATGGTGTTGTTGCCCGGAGTTTGGCCGACGAGGTCGATCGCCTCGCGGAGCGAAAGGCCGCCGTGGCCGAAGTCGCCGTCGACTTCGTCGATGAGGCTGCTCACCACGAACGGCGTCGTGTAGCCGGGGCCGGCGACCGCGCTGGTGTCGCCCGAGGCGGCCGTCACGACCTCGACCGAGTCGGCCGTCTGCAGCGAGAGCGTCACCGCGTGGGGCCCGCCGGTGAGCGACTGCGGGCCGGCCCCGGCGAGGTTGACCGCCGGGGTCGTCCACTCGCCGAGGTCGAGCGTGTCGAAACCGGTCGGGTCGCTGACGTGCAGGTCGACGCCCTCGGTCAGGTTGGCGCCGCCGCGGACGCGGTAGGTGTCGTCGCCGCCGCCGAGGTTGGCGTGGACGGTGACCGCCGCAAGCGCTCCGAGCGCAATCGTCTGGCTCACGCCGCCGGTGAGCTCGATCTCGCCGTCGCCGACCTCGAGCGTGTCGTCGGCGGCCGTGCCCAGCGCGTGCCAGTCGCCGGCGGGGCCTTCGAACAGCCCGCCGTCGAAGTCCCGCGACCGGCTCAGCCCGTTGGTGCTGGAGATCGTCGCCACGAGGGTGTAGGGCTCCGCGGTCTCGATCAGCGAGGCGCCGCTGACGGTTGAGAGGTCGATCGTTTCGGAGTAGCCGGCCCCCTCGGCGCCCGCGACGGCGTAGCCGCTCAAAACGGTGTGCACCGTTTGGCCCGCCACGACCTGGTGGACCGCCAGCGTGGCGTTGGTCGCGTCGCCGAACGCCACGTCGTAGTCGACGACAAGGTCGCCGCCACTCGATGAGAAGCCGGTGAGGTTCACGTGCGGGGCGAATGTGACGTCCAGCCGCGGCTGCAGCCCGGGCTGCGACGAGTCGTTGGTCGAGACGTACGACGCGGCGCCGACGCCGGGGTCGAAGCCGATCTGGAAAGTCGCGGAGAGGTCCGTCGGCGCGCTAGCCGATATGCCTAGCGAGCCGGCGAAGAGGTTGAAATCACCCGTGCTTACGACGCCGTCCAGATTACTGTCGCCGTCAGCGAAGCGGCTAACCGGCTGGTCAAAGTTGGCTGAAAGAATCGCGTAGTCCCTTACATCGACCACGCCGTCGAGGTTGTAGTCCGCTCGGAGGAATCCCGCACGCTGGAAGTACTTATCCCGGTCGCTCGCGTCAACGACCCCGTTGCCGTCGGCGTCGTTCCGGTAGACCAGGCCCTCGACCTTGTCCGTGGTCGTGGGGTCGTCGATGCGGACGCCGCTGAGGTGCTGCGCCTCGTACGCCGGCCAGTCGGTCACCGCTTGGTAGAACGACTCGATGTCGCCCGCCGGGCCGGCGTAGTCGAACGACCCGCTGAGGTTGCTGTCGCCGAGCAGCGCGGCCCGCTGCACCACCTCGGTCACGTCAACCGTGTAGGTGTCGGCGCTCGGGTTGGTCCAGGCGCCCAGGTCGGCGCCGAAGCCGCCGGCGATCTCGGCGCTGTACTGCGCCCAGTCGAGCGTCTCGTCCCAGGCGGGCGCGGAGAGCGACCACAAGTCGGAGTGCGCGGCGAGCTTGCTCGCGCCGCCCGTCTCGGCGTGCAGCACCAGCTCGGCCGTCAGCGGCGCGGTCGCGGCGTAGGCGTTCAGGTCGAGGCGCAGCAGGCTCTCGGTGTTGGCGTCCACCGCCAGCGTCGCATCGCTGCCGGTGACCGTCTGGGCGTTGGTGTCGACCGTCACGTCGGCGGCGGCGTTGATGCCGATCGTGGTCAGCGCCGCGGCGGCGGCGACGCTGCCGCCGTCGACCACCGTGACCTGCACCATCGCCAGGGCGTCGCCCAGCTCGACGCGGAGGTGCTCGTGCGCGGCGTAGGACGCCTCTTCCGACGATCCGATCACCAGCTCCGCCTGGAAGACCTCGCTCTCGTAGCGGGCCAGTTCTTGGTTCCGCTCGTAGCCGGCGAAGAGCGTGTGGTACGAGTCGGACGCCTCGAACAGGGCGTCGACCGCCCCCTGCGCCGCCGCGGCGACCTGCGCGTCGCTGCTGTCGGCGTCCGCCTGGGCGAGCTGAGCCATGACCAGCCCCGCCTGCTGAAGCGTCTGGGCGCGCTGCTCGGCGGCGGCCAGCTCGGCGTCGGTCGACGCCGACAAACGCTCGGCCTCCGCTTCGGTGGTCGCGACGTCGAGCGCCAGGTAAAGCTTCGCCCGCCCGTCGCTCGAGATCGGCTCGCCCGCTTCGGCCGACGCGCTGGCCAGCTTCGCGAACTGGCCGAGCCGGTCGATCGTCTCGTCGAGCCGGTTCGCTTCGCCCGCCAGGTCGGGGAACGTCCCGTCCGCGTCGAGCAGCAGGAGCAGGTCGCCCAGCGGCTCCGCGTCGTCTCCCGGCAGCGCGTCTCCCGGCAGCGACGCCTCGGCCTGGTCGAACCTCGCCCCGTAGAACTTGTTGACGAACGCGTCGCTCGCCACGTCGATCAGCACCTCCTGCGACTGCAGCACCGACGCGCCCGCGCGGAGCTCGAGCGTGAGCTCTTGCAGGTTGCCCGCGATCGCCGATGCGTCCCCCGTCAGCGAGAGGACCGCCGTCGGCGTGCCATCGGCGGCGTACTCGGTCGCCAGGGAGAACGTCTCGGGCGAGTCGTCCTCGCCCCACCCCGCCAGCACGTACTCGGGCATCACCGCCTGCGGCGCAACCGCCTCACCCCCATCTTCAAGGGGATCCCCCGCCGCCACCGTCAACATCTCACGCCGCTCAAGCGCCTCGGAACGGAGCTTGCGGCCGTGGCGGTCGGCCCGACGACGCCTCGTCCGCTTGTACCCAAGCGCGGCGAGGGTGCTGGTCCAAGAGCTTGGCAGGCGACGCATCGGCAAGTCCTCCGTGAGTCATCGGTGCGGCATTGTTAAGCTGCCGACGAAGCTAGCACGAAGCCAAGAAGTGCCAATGGCGCGAATACCCCAATTTTGGTTCGATTCGCGTTTACCGTGGGTAGCGGTTGCGAGTCGACCTTTGCCCAGACGCAGCAACAAAGAGTCGCGGCTCCTGCGGCTCCGAACGCCGCGCCGTGTGACGGCTGAAGCGATGATAAAGTTGGGACGAACTCGCGGCGGCCTGGCTGCTCGACTCCCCTGGAGAAACCATGGCGCCCGGACGAACAGGTGGAGCGACCCACGTGGTCTGAGCGCGAGTTGAGGGCGGAGCTACCCAAGAGGACCCGCGTGGCCCTTCTACTGATGCTTAGGCCGTCAATGCCCGCAGGGTTGAGAGTCTTCGTGCGCGGGCCAGCCGCCCGATGTCACCCCGGGGCACAAGCGGCGCAGGGGGGCCATGGCAACTGGAACTCTTGGCCGCGACGAGCTGCTGGCGTAGGCGCCAGCAGTGTTGGTCAAGCACAGTTAGTGGGGAGCAACTTGGACTTCGAAGCCGGGCCCACCGGCATGGCGACAACAACAGGCTTCAATCCCCGCTGACTGGTCCGAGGCATCCACTGGCTCCGATCCCCTCGACGACGTGGAGGGTGACAACAACAACGATTTCCGTGTTGCAACCACCAACCCGTTCAGCAGCCCGGGAAGCCGGAGCATCATCCTCGAGGTCGACGGCGGCGACGAAGCGGGCTACCTGTTCCAGCAGCTCCAGGGCACGCCTGGGGTCGGCGCCTACACGTTCTCGGTCGTTGACGTCGGTCTACCAAGCTTCGGAGACAACGAGGGCGCCGTGCTGCGGTATGGCTTTTCGCTAGGGCCCGATCCGGCGGGCCGTGACTTCATCGCCGGCTAGTTTCAAGAGCTCGTTGAGGAAGTCGACATTTTCAATCCTGGGGACGACGGCGCCGCTGCGTTTAACGGCTCCGTCACCTACGAGGCAGACGGCACCGAGTCGCAAATCTTTGTTGTCCTCGAGAGGCCGGCCGGCGCGACGGGGCGGAGCGCCGTGGTCGTCCCCACGACAACGCTCACCTTCGAGGCCGCCCCGCAGCCGGGGGACTTCAACGGCGACGGCTTAGTCAACGCGGCCGACTACACCGTGTGGCGAGACAACCTGAACGAGGTCGAGGGCGTGCTCCTCGCAGGCAACGGGAACAACGACGGCGCCGTCGATGCGCTCGACTATCAGCTGTGGCGACAGAGCTTCATCGGGGACGCGTTGATGACATCCTCATCTACTCGAATCTCGACACCGATAAAGGCGAAACACCGCCGATCGAGCAGGCCGGCGCGACGAGCAGCGGGGGGCGTTAAAGAATCACCGTCTGGGCCAGCTTCGACGGTGGCGTTACCTGGCCGGTGAAACGGCTCGTCTTCGGCGGCCCGAGCGCGTACTCTTGCCTCGGTGCCGGCAGGCCGGGAACCCCGACCGAGGGGCTGATCTACCTCTACTTCGAGGGCGGCAAGAAAGGCCGGCACTCCGGCATTCAACTGGCGGCTTACAATCTGAGTTGGCTGATAAGCGGCCAAAAGACGGGCGACGGGCGAATCCCCTCATGGGTGAGGGGCCAAAGGTGAGTTGGTCGGCAACGAGCAGGCAGGCTCGCCGGCCAAACCGCGCCGCGGCGCCCTCCCAAGAGCGGCAACGGCGCCGCAGCCAAGTCATCACCGACGCCTAGCTCCGCCGTTGCCGGGCAAGCCGCCTCGGGCCGTGGGAGCGTCAGGCGTCGCGGCGCCAAAGTAGTGCCGGTACCAACGTGCCTCTTGGTCGTTGAGCGGCTGTTGCGGGATTCCTGCGGGCCGCAGGTCAGCGGTCCACGTGCCGAGCGCCGCCCGCAACCGTTGCGCAGTTTCGGGGTGCTCCTCAATCAGGTTTCGTAGTTCGTGCTCGGGCGATTCGAGATCGAATAAGAACTCGTAGGCGCCGCCTGCTCGCAAGTACTTCCACTTGCCCGATCGCACCGCGGCCTGGCTCCAGAACCGCCAGTAAAGGAGGTCGTGGGGAGGGCCCGCCTGTTGGCCGGTCAGGAAGGGAACGATGTCAACGCCGTCGAGTTCCTCGGAAGCCGGCAGACCCGCCGCGGCGACCGCGGTAGAAGCGATGTCTAGCGCGGTGACCGGCTGATCGTAGGTCATCCCCGCGGGCAGCACCCCCTTCCAGCGCCAGACCATCGGCACGCGGACCCCCCCTTCGGAGAGCATGCCCTTCTCGCCCACCCACGGCGTGTTCAACGAGCCGTCCCACGATCCGTCGAAGCTATCGATCGGCCGTTCGTCGGGCATCGTTAGCCGCAGCGGCGCGCCGTTGTCGCTGGTGAAGACGACCAGCGTGTTTTCCTCCACGCCCGTCTCGCGGAGCAACCGCATGATCCGGCCAACGCCGTCGTCCATGGCGGAGATCATGGCCAGCGCGTGCCTGCGACGCTCCGGCATCTCGCCTGGGAACCGGTCGAGGTACTTCGGCGGAGCTACGAGCGGCACGTGCGGGGCGAAGTAGTTCAGGAACAGGAAGAAAGGGCGGCTTCGGTTGCGGCGGATGAAGGCCAGTGCCGCGTCGGTCTGGATGTCGAGCCGATAGCCGGCTTCCTTTCGCCACTCTCCCGCAGCCCGGAGCGGCTCACCCCGGAGGTCGTAGTTGGCGTAGTAGCGGTCCCTCTCGCCAACGAAGAAATCATCAAAGCCTTGGGGCCGCGGGTAGTGGGCCAGAACCGCGCTGGCGCCCGGCACGGCTTGGCCTTTCTTGTTGATCTGGGCCCCGTTCCGGCGCGCCCAGTCGACACTCAAAAGGTTGGGCGCCAGGTGCCACTTTCCGACC
>JBCCZD010000206.1:0-6124 GCA_039188275.1 Planctomycetota bacterium | reverse complement strand
GGGGCAGGCGACCGCCACCCGCTTACAGCCTGCGGCGGTCGTGCTTCCACGCCGCGACCTCTGGCTGCCCAATCGACGGCGCCTAGCTCAAGGCCAGGCGCCGGTTCAAGCCGGAGAGCTCTCGGCCGGCGTGGCCGCGCCGAGCGGGTTGACCGGCGACTCGTAGGCCCCGAAGTCGTTGAAGAACCATCGCTTCGCCAGGCGGTAAGCGAGGCTCTTCTCCGGCACGCGCTCGGCGGGGTTGTCCTGCGAGGGGCGCGGCCGCATCGCCAGCAACTCGGCGGCGGCGGTCTTCCGGGCGGTCGTGTCTCTCGCGTCGTGCAGCAGCGTCAACTCGTGCAGCAGGTCGGGCCGTTCGAGCACGATGCACCCCCGCGTGCTCGACGCGGCGAGCTGACGGAAGTCTCGAAGGAAGCGCGACTCGCCGATGGTCTCCGCGAGCGGCCGCTCGTCGTAGATCGACTCCTTGGCGAACTGCACAATCGGGCAAGGCTCGATAGCGCCCCAGGGGCTGATGTGGTGCGTGAAGCCGGTGGCCGCCGGGCACAGCGCTTGGCCGTCGTGGTCGTAGTAGGCGTCCACGATCCCGATCGGCTTCTTGCAACGCATCTCGACCACAAACCGGCGGATGCGCAGCTGCTCGTCCGGGGTGAGCGCGAGGTCGGGGCTCGAGTCGGGGCCCATTGGGCGGTAGGTGTGGTACCACATGTACAGCGCGCCGAGCTCGATGAGCCGGTCGACCCACGCCTCGTTCACCAGGTCGTCAATGTTGGTGCGGCAGACGCTGGTGCAGACGCCGGTCACGACGCGGTTGGCGACGCAGTTGTGGATGCCGGCGAGCGTCTTGTTGAGCACCTCTTTCCCGCGTCGCCGTTGGTCGCTGACGACCTCGGTCCCCTCGACGCTGATCAGCGGCGTGACGTTGCCGCACTCGCGCAGCTGCTTCGCCACGTCGTCGGTGATGAAGTGGCCGTTGGTGAAGACCTGAAAGTAGCAGTCGGGGTGCCGGCGGAAGACCTCGAGCACGTCGCGGTGCATGAACGGCTCGCCGCCGACGATGCCGAAGAAGTAGTTGCCCTGCGCGTTCGCCTCGCGGATGACCCGGCTGAGGGCGTCGATCTCGATCTTCTCTTGCTTCGCCGCGACGTCGACCCAGCAGCCTTGGCACCGCAGGTTGCAGCTGTTGATGATCGAGATGTAGAGGAACGGCGGGAAAAACTTGCCCGCTTTCAGTCGCCGCTTGTGCCGCTGGATTGCCCGCGCCCCCTTGAAACCGAAGTTCCAAGCGAGCTTCCAAAGCGAGCGCTTGTCGGTTTCGGTCAGCAATCGGCGGGCAAAGCTTGCGTACATAGTCGCTCGGGTGGGGGCGGCGGCTCTCAGCGCGACGGACGCGCTCGCTCTTGAGTATAGAGCCAAAGGCGTCGCGTCATTAGAGACCGTTCGTCGCGGGCGATGCCGGAAGGCGGCGCGACTCTTCACTATTTATTCCTTCGACTTCTTCCTCCATCAAGTAGGACGGGCAACCGCGACGCGGCGCAAATCTATACCTTTGAACGGTTTCGTGCCGTCGAGCGGCCGGGCTAGTCGACACGCCCCCGCCGGGTGCCTAAACTTCCCTCTTGCGGGTTGCACTCTCTCTGGCCCGCGTTTCCCACCCCGGAGCCAATCGGCTCGATGCCCCCGACAGCCTCTCTTTTTTCATCCTCCGCACCCTTGGCCGATGCGGTCGTAGACTCTGACGCGGTTGAAGACCCCGACGCGGTTGAGATCGATTCGCTCTTGCACGCTTGGCACACGGCGCGGGCCGAACTGCTAGTCGAACGCAACGCTCAAGGCTATTGGATTGGTGAGCTGGCGAGTTCGCCCCTGTCGACGGCGACGGCGGTCTCCGCGTTGTCGATTGCCGAGCAGCACGCCAGGTCGATGGCCTGCACCGGCGCCGACGCGGCGGGCGAGCGTGAAGCCGACCGCTGGGACTACGCCTACCAGACCGACCTCAGCGAGCTGATCTGCAACGCCCTCCGCTGGCTGGCCGGCCAGCAGAACGAGGACGGCGGCTGGGGCGACACCGATCGCAGCCAATCGAACCTGGCGACCACCCTGCTGGTGCTGTCCGCCTTCCGGATGACGGGCGTGCCGGCGAAGTTCGCGGAGCTAGAGCCCAAAGCGGAGCAGTACCTCCGCGATCAAGGCGGCGTGCCGGGGCTGAAGAAGCGGTACGGCAGCGACAAGACGTTTGCCGCGCCGATCCTGGCTAACGGCGCGTTAGCCGGCATCGTGCCCTGGAGCCAAGTTCCGACGCTGCCGTTCGAGCTGGCCGCGTTGCCACGCGACTGGTTCCACCGCGTCGGCATGCCGGTCGTGAGCTACGCGCTGCCCGCGTTGGTCGCCATCGGCTTGGCCAAGCTCCACCACCACCCGCCGGTGAACCCCCTCGCGCGGGGCGTGCGCCGGCTAGTCACCGAGCGGTGCCTCGGTTTGGTCACGAGCATGCAGCCCGACAGCGGCGGCTTCCTTGAAGCGACGCCGCTCACGAGCTTCGTGGTCATGGCGTTGGCCAGCACAGGCCGAGCGGACCACCCCGTTGTCCGGCGGGGCGTCGAGTTCTTGCTCGCCTCGGCAAGGGCTGACGGGAGTTGGCCGATCGACACGAACCTCGCCACGTGGAACACGTCGCTAGCGGTCAACGCACTGCGCAAGGGGAGCGACCGACTGCCACACACCCAGCCCACAGGCAAACGACCGGCGAACGGTCGGCCGACCGACGCCGAACCAGCCGAGGACGGCCGCGACGACCAGCACGCCAGGCAGCTCGACTTCGGGCCGACCTGCGACTGGTTGCTGGCGTGCCAGCACACGCAGCGGCACCCGTTCACCGACGCTGAGCCGGGCGGGTGGGGCTGGACCAACCTCTCGGGCGGCGTCCCCGACACCGACGACACTTCCGGCGCCCTGCTCGCGCTACACGGGCGTTGGGCTGAAGCGGTTGGCGCCGATCGCACGCGGCTGGCGGTCGCCGTCGGACGGGGTGTCCGCTGGCTGCTCGACATGCAGAACCGCGACGGCGGCTGGCCAACGTTTTGCCGCGGTTGGGGCAAGCTCCCCTTCGACCGCAGCGCCACGGACCTGACGGCCCACGCCCTCCGCGCGCTACACGCTTGGCGTCACACGCCCGGGTGGTGGACGGCCGATGCCGGCGGAGCCGTCGACGCCAACCATAATGACGAGGTCAAACACGACGCCGACTCCCGGGAGGCTGACCACGCTTCGAGAGCCGACTGCGCCGCAAGGGGCGGCAACGCCGATCGACTCGCCGACGCCGACCTCGACGGCAAGATTGATCAGGCGATCGCCGGCGGTCTAGCGTACTTACGCCAGGAGCAGACCCCGGAAGGCGCCTGGCTGCCCCTCTGGTTCGGAAATGAAACCCGCCCCAATCAGGCCAACCCGGTCTTCGGCGCCAGCAAGGTTCTGAAGGCCTTGGCGGAGGTTGAGGGTCTCGACTCGCCGATGGCTCGTCGAGGACTACAGTATTTAACTGAGCAACAGCTCTCGTGCGGCGGCTGGGGCGGCGACCCGTCCGACCCCGCGAGCCCGGACGGCGGCTACCGGCACAGCAGCCGCCTTCGCAGCAGCGTCGAAGAGACCGCGGTCGCGCTGGAGTCGTTACTGCCCTGGAAGGATTTTGATGCGACGATTTGTCGCTGTGTTGAGCGAGCGACGGGGCGTCTGGTTAGGGCGGTCCATGCGGGCGAGCTGGCGGAACCCGCCCCGATTGGGCTTTATTTCGCAAAGTTGTGGTACCACGAGCGGCTCTATCCCAAAACGTTCACGGTCAGTGCACTCGGCGCCGCCGTCGAGGGCTGTGTTGCATCCACCGAGCGAAAGAGCAACGATAGGGTGAGATCGGCCACGGAGCAGGTCTCGGCCTGCTCGTAGCTTGACCCGGCGGTAGTTTGATCCGACGACGGTTTATTCCGGCGACAGTTCGTTTCGTTCCGCCATCGCCGTTCTCCAGCTTCGAGAAGTTCAAGCTATTCTGACCGTCGCCCCAGTAACCGCTTCGCCACCGAGCAGGACCGCGTGACCAGCTTCCCCTCGACCCCATCGGACGCAGCGGCGCCTGGCACGGGCCCTCGTGGTGTAGGGGTAAACGGCTCCGGCCTGGAAGGCGTGTCGAGCCCGCCGGCCACCGCGTCGGACGCAACCGAAGAGCGACGCCCGCGTCGCAAACGCCGCTCGACGAGCCACCTCAAGCGGGTGCCGGAAACCCGCGAGCTCCGAGATTCGCTCCGCCAGTTGTGCGCGGACGTCGCCGCGAAGCTCGACAAGTCGCACCCGCTCGACAAGGATGAGATGGAGCGGGTCGCACGCCGGACGCTCACCGAAGCCGGGCAGCCCGAGGGCTACTTGGGTTGGGCCATGGTGGTGCTGTCGAGTGAGTTCTGGCGTGATCAGGTCGCGTCCGTCCCCCCCGAACGCAGGCTGCTGCTGCTGCCGCATTGCCTGAAGCACGCCGAGGGCTGCCCCGCCGACTACGACGAGTTTGGCCTCGACTGCCGCCGCTGCGGCGCGTGCAGCATCGCCGACTTCCGCACCGTGGCCGAAGACATGGGCTACAAGGTGTTGGTCGCCGAGGGCTCTCCGATCGTGATGAAAATCATCGTCAGCGGCTACATCGACGCGATTGTCGGCGTGGCGTGCCTCAACGTGCTCGAGAAGGCGATCGACAAGGTGCTGATCGCCGGCGTGCCCTGCATGGCTGTGCCGCTGCTGTCGAGCGACTGCCGGAACACTTCGGTCGATGAGGAGTGGGTCAGCGACATGATCCACGTCCGCAAAGAGTCGGCCACGGCGGCGACAAAGTCTTACCTGCCGATGCTTCGCGCCGCGAAGAAGATGTTCGATCCGGACGAGCTCGACCGGCTGCTCCCCCGCCGCCGCGGCAGCCGGAGCGGCGAGCAGGCGGCCGACCCGATCGCGGCGACCGAGCAGATCGCCTACGACTTCCTCGCCCGCGGCGGCAAGTACGCCCGGCCGTTTATCACGCTCGCCGCGTACGACGCGATGGCGGGCGGCACGCTGACCGCCGACGGTGTGCCCGACTCGGTGCGGCGGGTCGCCCTGTCGATCGAGACCTTCCACAAGGCGTCGCTCGTCCACGACGACATCCAAGACGACGACGCCCACCGCTACGGAGCCCCGACCGTTCACCGCGAGCGTGGAGTGCCTACGGCGATCAACGTGGGCGACTACCTCATCGGGCTCGGCTACCAAATGGTCGCCCGCGACGCCCGGCTTGTGCAGGAACAGACCGGCGCCGGCCCGGACGCGGTGGCCGACGTGCTGGAGAAGCTGTCGCTCTCCCACACCCGCCTAACGGAGGGCCAGGGAGCCGAGCTGCTGTGGCGAGACGGCGGCGACAAAGAACTGACGCCGCTCGACGCGCTAAAGATCTACGCGCTCAAGACCTCGCCCGCCTTCGAGGCGGCGCTCTACGGCGGCGTCCGCCTGGGCGCCCACCGCGCGGGGCTCGACCCCGCCGCCCTCGAATCGCCGATCCACGAGTTCTGTAAGCATCTGGGCATCGCCTTCCAGATCCTCAACGACCTGAAGGACTGGCGCGGCGACGCCGACAACAAGCTCGCCGCCGGCGGCGACGTGCTCGGCGGCCGGCCGACGCTGCTGCTGGCGCTCGCGCTCGAGGCGCTCGACGGGGGCGACCGGGCGGAGCTGTTGGCCATCGCCGACAAGCCGCCCGAAGGGGCCGTCGCTCGCGTGCGGGCGTTGTACAACCAAGCCGGTGTCTTCGATGTCGCCAACCAGTTGGTCGACAAGCATCAGGACCGCGCCGAGGCAATCGCCGATGCACTCGACTCGGACGAGCTGCGGCGGCTGGCGTACTACCTGATCGACTCGGTCCTTGAGCGCCCCGCAGAAGAGACGCCTCAACTGATCGAGATGGCTCGGCTGGACGGGATTGCGGAGCTCGGCGGGTCGGCGACCCCGGACTTCGCCAGCCCCTGACGCCGGCTTGACGCCAACCGCGAGGCCCAGCCGCCATGGACCCCGGCGTCAACCCAACCACCCGCCCGGGCGACCTGTACACCGGCAGCGCGAAGCG
>JBCCZD010000205.1:0-6236 GCA_039188275.1 Planctomycetota bacterium | reverse complement strand
GCTCTTCCGATCTCTCGCCCGCTCGTCGCTGGCGGCGCTCACGCGTGCCTTTGGACATCTGCCCGCCGCACCGCTTTGTCCTGGCGACCGATCGCGCGGGGGCCTGCTCGCATGGGGCCGTCGCTACCTACCGGAGCACTTTGCGAAGCCGTCATCGCAAATGCACAACTGGCTCGCGCGTAGGCTTGACGGCTTCGCGAACAACCGAGGATCACAGCTGAACGTAATCGGCCCTCGCGGATCGGCGAAGTCGACCATCGCGACGCTCGCCTACCCGCTGCGAGCGACGCTCGAAGGCGAGGAAGACTACCTTTGGATCGTGTCGGACACGAAGACGCAGGCCCAGGCCCACCTTGAGAACGTCAAGACCGAGCTGACAGAGAATGCCGAACTCGCGGCCACGTACCCCAACGCCGCGGGCCGCGGACCGCGTTGGCGCGTGGGGCAGATCGAGCTCCGGAACGGCGCGATGATCGAGGCGTTCGGCGCCGGCCAACGCCTGCGAGGCCGCCGCCGCCGCGAGCATCGGCCTACCGCGATTGTTGTGGACGACCTCCAGAACGAAGGGCACATCACGTCCGCCCGACAGAGGCAGGCTTCTCACGACTGGTTCCACGGAACGTTGCTCAAGGCGGGGTCGCCGTCCACTAACGTGGTGTGTCTCGCAACGGCCCTGCACCGCGACGCCCTGGCGTTGCAGCTGCACCGAACGCCGGGCTGGCAGTCGCGGCTCTTCCCCGCCGTGCTCGCATGGCCCACGCGGAAAGAACTGTGGCGAGAGTGGGAGCGGATCGCGTGCGACGCCGACCGGCCCAACCCCGCGGACGCCGCGAGGGCGTTCTACAACCAGCGCCGCGACGCCATGGAGGAAGGCGCCCGTGTCCTCTGGCCCGAACACGAGGACTTGTACACGCTGATGCGCATGCGATTGGAGAGCGGCGCCACGGCATTCGAACGCGAGAAGCAGGGCTCGCCGGTTGACCCCGACAAGTGTGAATGGCCCGAGAGTTATTTCGACGAGAGTGTCTGGTTCGACGCCTGGCCTTCTCAGTTAACGCTCAAGACCATGGCGATCGACCCGAGCAAGGGCGCCGACGCCCGCCACGGTGATTACTCGGCGACCGTTCTGCTAGGCGTCGACCCGAGCGGCCTGCTGTACGTCGACGCCGACCTCGCCCGGCGGCCAACGCCCCGCATGGTGGCGGACGGCGTGAGCCGCTACCTAGACTTCAGGCCACACGCCTTCGGCGTCGAAGCCAATCAGTGGCAGCAGTTGTTGGCGCCCGAGTTCGTCGCGGAGTTCCAGCGCCGCGGTGCGCTCGGCGTCGCGCCCTGCGAAGTCCACAACCACGCCAACAAAGCGGTCCGCATCCGGCGGCTGGGGCCTTACCTCGCGCAGCGTCGGCTTCGTTTCCGCCGCGGTTCGGAGTCGGTCGCGTTGCTAGTCGATCAGCTCCGAGACTTCCCGTTGGGCGCGCACGACGACGGCCCCGATGCGTTGGAGATGGCCCTCCGCTTGGCGGAAGAAGTGTGGCGCGGCGGCGGCCGTGTCGACGGGCTGGGCGATCGGCTGATCGAACCATAGTTGCCGTTCACGACAAACAAGGCGTTAACCCTACAGGAGCCCACCCCATGGGGACACTGGAGCAGCAGCTGAATCAACTGAACGGGAGGCTGACCGAGGCGTGCGATGCGCTTTGGGATAGCTTTGTCGACCCGCGTGAACCCTACGCCGGCGAGGAGGGCGGCTGGTGGACCCCGGTCGTCGCCGGCGGGTTCGAAGCGGGGCGGGGCACGCCGGCGTCGGGCTCTATGAACGAGGCCCAGCTTGCCGAGCTCCGCGCCGATTGCCGCCGGCTCGCGGCGACTAACGAGTTCGCGATTAATGGCCACGAGAACCGTGTGAGCTACGTCGTCGGCGCGGGTCACTCCTACCACGTGACGGTTAGGAAGGGGGTTGAAGCCACGAAGGGCCTCGCAATGCAAGCCCAAGAAGTGCTCGACGAGTTCCGGCACGAGAACCGCTGGCACGCCCGCCAGCAGGAAACGGTCCGCCGCCTTGACCGCGACGGCGAGGTGTTCCTGCGGTTGTTTGCTCGCCCGGGCGGGGCGACGGCGGTTAGGTTCATCGAGCCCGATCAGGTCGTCGCGCCGCAACCGGCCAGCGGTGACCGATCCGCTTCTTTCGGCGTGCTTACCAGCGGCGACGACGTCGAGGCGGTCGAGGGCTACTACGTCGATGGGCGGCTGATCTCCGCTACCGAAGTCCAGCACCGAAAGGCGAATGTCGACAGCAACGTCAAGCGTGGACTACCCCTGTTCACGCCCGTGCGTAAGAACCTCCGCAGGGCGGACAAGTTGTTGAGGAATATGAGTGTCGTTGCGGAGGTCCAATCGGCGATCGCCTTAATCCGCAAGCACCGCAGCGCGACGCGGAATGGCGTCGAGCAGTTTGTGTCTGCCTCGGCCGACGCGACTGAAGCGGGCGGCCGTGGCCGCTTGCCTTCCGTGACACATTATGGCCCGGGCACGATCCTCGACGCCCCGGCGGGCCTCGAGTACGACTTCCCAGCGACTGGCGTTGACGCCGGCAGCTACGTCGCGATCTTGCAAGCCGAGCTCCGCGCAATCGCCGCCCGCCTTGTCATGCCGGAGTTCATGCTCAGCAGCAACGCCTCGAACGCGAATTACGCGTCGACGCTCGTCGCCGAAGGGCCCGCGATGCGTATGTTTCAGAGGCTGCAAGCTTCTCTGATCGAGGACGACTGCGAACTCATGTGGCGGGTAATCGCGAACGCGCAGAAGGCGGGGCGGTTGCCGCGCGAGACGAGGCGGCTCATCGAGATCCAGATCAGCCCGCCTACGCTGCGGGTCCGTGACCCACACCAAGAAGCCCGTGTCGACAAGATCGCCTACGAAGCCGGCGTGCTCTCGAAGCAAACCTGGAGCCAGCGGTTGGGGCTCGATTACGACCAAGAACAACGCAACCGCTCCTTGAATGACGCGGCGTAACAATCGACTAGTGGTTCAAAAGTCGCCGTAGTATTCTTTTGTCCAGGTGGTAGTCTATGAACATGGAAGCGAGCCACAGCACACCGCTGAGCCGACGCAACGCCAGCGACCACCGCGTTGCGAAGAGCCACGGTGAGGCAGGGCGCGGGAAGGCTGCTCAGGCCCGAGACGCCTTCGCCGAGTTGCTCGGCGCCGCGTCCGCCCGGGGCTTCTACGGGTCGGTCTCGCTGACCTTGACGGTCCAAGACGGCCACATCCAGCACGTCAAGGTCGCCACGGAGCGGGCGATCCGCTGAGTCGCCGTCTAAACCTCTTCGGCACGGACAACTAACCGGTATCGAACCGAGCCCCCGCGGCGATCAATCCGCAGGCATCGCAACGAGCCCACCGCGAGACCCCGGTCTCACGGTGGGTTTTTTTGTTGAACTTGAAGGAAACGAACGTGACGAAGACTGCTTCCCCGAGGCCGCTAGGGCTATCGCAGGTGCTGACCGAATTTGTGGACTCTCGCGGCGCCGAGGTCCAGATCGACCGCAAGGCGAGCGTGCTCCAGGGGGTCAAGCTGCTGGGACTCCGGAGCCGCAACGGGCGCCGCTACCGCGAGGCCGCGTTGACACGGGCGATCCCGCTGTACGAGGGCGCCAAGGTCAACGTCAACCACCCGTCGGGCGACCCCCTCTCACCCCGAGACTACCGCGACCGTCTCGGCGTGATCCGCGGCGTGCGGCACCGCCCGGGCGAAGGGCTATTCGGGTCTCTCTACTTCAACCCGAAACACGCCCTCGCCGAGCAGCTTGCTTGGGACGCCGAGTACGCGCCGGAAAATGTTGGCTTCTCCCACAACGTCTTGGCGAAGACAACTCGCGAAGCCGGTGGCCTAACCGTCGAGGCGATTGAGAAAGTACAGAGCGTCGATCTCGTCGCCGATCCGGCCACTACGAAAGGGCTGTTCGAGCAAGCGGAGCCGTCGGACCCACAGCCGACCCCCGTGGCGGATGCCTGGGATCGGCTGACGCTACGCGAACTCGAATTGCACCGACCCGACCTCCTCGCCGAGCTTGCTGAGCAGCACCAAGCTGAGTTGCTGGCGCAGCGTGAGCAGATCGATGAGCTCATTAAGAAAGAAGCCTTGACGCACCGGCGGCGCCGAATCGATGAGCTGCTTAAGGAACACGGGCTTCCTGGCGCCGGTGACCCCGATCCAACCTCATCGCGGATCACCAGCCATGCCTTCTACGAAGCGTTGATCGCGGCGCCGGACGACACGTCGGTGCGCCGCTTGATTGCCGACCGCGCCGACGCAATCCAGGAGGCGGTCCACCGCGAGACGCCCGTCGAGGCCCGCGAGCAAGACCCCGTCGCGCCGGCAATGCAGGGGGCTCCGAACGATGTGGCCACGTTCGTCTCCGCGGTGACCTCGCGCTGACGCCTGCCGCGACGCCGAGACCATCCAATCACCCTTCTTCTAGCACGGAGTACTTCTGCAATGGCAAACACGATGCGATGGCGATACGGGTCGACCAACCCGGTGATGCTGCCGGTCGACGCGGCGACAGTGATCGAGATTGGCGACCTGCTCTACCTCGACACGGACGACGCGAAGCCGGCCTCCGCCCTGGCCGACCAGGGGACGGAGTCGCTGAATCAGCAAGCGTTTCAGGACCGGTTTGTTGGCGTCGCGATGCAGTGCTCGGCTGCCGGCGAGACGGCGCCGATCCGGGCCGCGACTTCGGGCGTCTTCGAGTTCGACTGCGACGCCTCGACGCACGAGGTCGGCGCCCTGTTGGGCACAGCCGAGGACCCGGGCGGGGCGGCGCTTGAAGACCAGAAGCTCGCCGCGGTCGCCGGTGTCAACGCGGCGGTCGGACGGTGCGCAAAGCGGGTCAACCCGAGCGGCGCTCGGGTGCTGGTCGACGTGGTCAGCACCGTCATGAAGGGCGGCGCTCAAGCCGCCGCTTAGCCGCCGGTCGCCACCCCACCCCTCTCAGAACCTTTCTCAAAGCGAGCAACCGCAGTGGCACTACTTAACTACCGAGAGCTCAAGCGGCGTTATGACTCGGACGGCGCCGGCAAGACTGTAGAGCACCTCTCTGAGGCGCTGGAAACCAAGCAGCTTAAGCCCGAAGACTTCAGCATCCGCGACCTGGCCGAGGCTCTGATGCCTGATGGGCGAGAATGGGTGCGGATGCTCGACCCACGCCAGGGCGCCGCGGCGCCGCTGCTGGAGTCGGACGGCGTGGATGTCTCGGCCTTCCAGAACGTCGCTAGCCAGGTCATCCACGCGAAGATCCTCGAAGCGTACACGCAGGAGGCGTTCGCCGTTTCGAAGCTGGTCGACACCGTCCCGACCCGGCTCGACGGGGAGAAGATACCCGGAGTCACGCGTATCGCCGACACGATCGACGAGGTCGGTACGGGGATGCCGTACCCGAATCTTGGCTTCGGCGAAGACTTTATCGAGACGCCCTCGACCACTAAGCGTGGGTTCATCGTCCCGGTGACCAAGGAGGCGATCTTCTTCGACCGGACGAACCTAATCCTCAGTCGGGCCGCGGAGGTCGGCGAGGTGCTCGGCCTCAACAAAGAGAAGCGGCTGCTCGATCTCTTGATCGGCGTCACCAACAACTACAACCACAACGGCGTGACGTACGACACGTACCAGACTTCTGGCGCGTGGATCAACGAGCTGGCGTCGAATGAACTAGTGGACTGGACCAACGTCGACGCCGCGGAGCAGTTGCTGGCCGATATCTTGGACCCGGCTACCGGCGAGCCGGTACTGCTGCGTGGCACGCAGGTGCTGGTGATGCCCGCCTATCGCCACGCGGCCCACCGCGTTTTCAACGCGGCGGAGATCAACTACGCCGCGTCTGGTGCGCAGACGGCGACCATCGCCGCGAACCCACTGGGCAACTACCGCGTTACTGAGAGTCGCTTGGCGTACCGCCGGGTCGTCGCGTCGGGCGAAGCGGCCGCCGACGCGAAGAAGTGGTGGTTCTTGGGCGATTTCAAGCGGGCGTTCGCCTACATGGAGAACTGGCCGATCACGGTCACTCAAGCCCCGCTAGGCAGTGAAGCCGACTTTACCAGCGACATCGTGCTCCGCTTCAAGGCGAGCGAGCGCGGCGCCGCGGCCGTCTTAAACCCGCGCTATATCGTTAAGAGCACGGGTTGATCAACAGACTCGCGTACGCCCCGACGGCGCCGCCGGCGCCCGTCGGGGC
>JBCCZD010000204.1:0-6318 GCA_039188275.1 Planctomycetota bacterium | reverse complement strand
GCCCCGGCGGCGATCATGGGGCTCTTTTTCTCGTTGATCGCCATGGCGATCGGGTTGCTCAGCTTCGGCTACTTCGCGGCGCTCGCCCTGAGCATCGTGGCGGAGTCTTCCGAGGGCAATGCCCACCTGCACGACCCGCCGCCGGCGAACCCGGCTGATTGGATCGCCGAGGCGTTCACGCTCGGCGTGGCCGCCGTGGTGTCTGCCGGCCCCGGCTGGCTCGCCGCGCATCTCGTCGCGGCGCATGTTGGCGCATCGGCGCTCGCCGGCTTGGCTAGCCTGATCGTCTGCTTCCCGGTCGTGCAACTCTCGCAGCTCGAGCAGAACTCGCCATGGGCGATGTTGTCGACCAAGCTGCTCTCGGGGCTTGCCCGCGTTCGTAGTAGCTGGATGCTGTTCACCGCCCAGTCGCTGCTGCTGGCGGCCGTGCCCGTCGGCGCCGGGTGGGCGATTGCCCGCGCGCCGGCAGTCGGCATCGCCGTGGCCGCGGTGCCGCTGGTGTTTGCCTCGCTGCTCTACTTCCGCCTGCTCGGCCGACTCGCCTGGGTCGTCGCGGAAACGAACGTGGCGTCGGATGACCAGCCGGACGAAGAGCCAGTCGAAGAGACCTCGGAGCCCGACGCCGAGTTGGCCGCCGGCGAGCCCTTAGATGGCTTTGACGAAGCGTTCGACGAGTACTTCGACAGCGAGTCGGGCGGACCGTGACGGGCCGTCGCCCGCCCGGCATCGGACGAACCGAACCACGCCGCCGCTACCCGCTGCCCGCTCGGCGCTTGAGCTCTTCCATCAGCAGCCCCTCGGCGTGGCGGCTCTCGAGGCTGCGGACGAGCGTCAGCTTGTCGCCGCTGCTGATCCTTACGACGACGTTGTTCCACTTCTTGGTCGGCCCCGAGCCGCTTGTGCTGCTCATCGCCTGTTTGGTCGTGATGCCGCGGACCTGATCGCTGGTGAACTCTCGCCCGGCGCCGCGCAGGCCGTACCAACCGGAGCGTAGCCGCCACCGGTCGCCGGTGATCGTCAGGTCGGTGCAGCTGAGGAGCAGGTCGAGGCCGACGTAGCCGAGCAGCACGCCGAAGAAGGCGAACGCGGGCGCCACGATCCACTTTACCCACTCGTCGAGGTACAAAAAGAGACCGACGCCCACGCCGCCGAGCACGACCCCCATGCCCAGGCAGAGCAGCGCCGTCAGCGGATGGCGGCACGGCGGGCAGGTCAGTTGCAACGCCGAAGCGCCTAGCGATACGCGCACCCCCTCCTGCGCGAGCGCCTCCTCAAGACCCTCCTCGCGCTCGTACTCAGTGAGTGGCGCCGAGTCGGCGACAACGCCGTCGCGCGAGCTCTCCGTGCGGTAGACCGGCACGTCGAATTCCGCGTGGTAGTCGGGGCCCCGCGTGTCGGCCGTCACGGTTAGCTTCCAGCTTATCGGCTCGGGGGCTTCCGGGTCGGTCGGCTTCGAGTCGGTCGGGATCACAAACCGCACGGGCACGCCCCGCTTTCCGCTTGGGTCGTGCAGCGTGCGGTCAACGACGCGTGAGTCCTTCCAGAGCTCGTTGGTCGTTAGGGTGTATTCGCTGCCCCGTTTCTCGGTGACCTGTTCGCCGCACGCGAGCGTGATGCGGTACCCCCCCTTAGTCACGACCCCGGCGGGCGCGAGCACCACCCCCGCCAGCTCCCCGCCAATGACGCCCGGCACGCCCGCTAGGCGGAAGGTCGATCGCCCGAACCGCAGCACGCGGAACGCTTGCCAAAGAGCGCCGCCCAGCAGCCCCAGCCCAATGAGCGGGAACAAACCGACCAGCAGCACAACCCAACCGGGTTGTTGGTTGTCGTTGGTCACCACCAGGGCGAAGATCGGTACGCTGAGGGCGTTCCAAAACAACGCAAACAGACCGAGCCCGGCCGCCCCCGACCAACCGCCGCAGCGTACGACTCCGGCCGTCCAGTCCTTGCGAATCCGCCAGGGCTCGCCCGGCGACGCGGCCAGCCGCGCCCGCCGACGCCACCGGCGGAGCAGCAGGAAAGCCCCGGCGCCAATCATGCCCAAGCCCGCGCCGCCGAAGCAGAGCACAAACGGGACGTGGAACAGGACCACCGTCAGCGGCAGGCTGCGGTCTAGCACCACTTGTGTGGGGTCGTCCGGGTTGACGAAACAAGTCGCCTTGCCCGGTTTGTTGAGCAGCCGCTTCAGCCGCCGGTGTCGCTTAACCGCTGCAGACTGTTCTTGAAAGCTGCTGATGCCGATGCGGTCGCTCTTGAACCGCTTGCCGCCAAAGTGGTAGCGGTACTCGGCGACAACGGAGACCCTAGAACCCCCCTCCCCGCCATGGCGCCGCTCCAACTCGGTCGAGAGGATCGTCGCCCGCTTACGCACCCACTCTTTGGCCGAGTTGTAGTCGGCTAAGGTCGTTACGAGCGACCACAGCATGAACACGCCAACCGCGGCAAACGGCAGCCCGAACAGCATCATCAGCACCAAGCTTCTGTCGCTCGTCAGATTGATTCCCTGCTTGCCGATTGCGCTGCCCTCGGGAACACGCCGGTTTTGTACTACGGCCCGTATTCGATCGCACCGCCAAGATCTTGGCTAGATCGCCGCCCGCGGCCGTCGCGGGTCACCCCCGCCACGCCGTTCCGCGGCCGTGGCGTTACTCGACCGCTTGGAAGGACGGCGTGACCCGCGCATCCGCCAGCGGTGAGACCTCGTAGAAGACGAGCCCGACGCGTTGCGTGCGGTGGACGTAAAGCCCGGTCGCTTCGTCGAGCCCCGTCGGTCGACCCGGGTCTTCGTTCGCCCGCAGGACGACCACGATTACCGGCTCGCCACCCACCCGGGCAAGCATGGTGGTCGCCTGCTCCGTGACGCCGCTCAGGTACGACAGGCCGACCATCTGCACGTCGTCCGGCAGACCGGCTAGCACCAGCGCCTGACCTTGCCGTTCGCGGAACGTCCGGGCGAACTCGTCGTCGTCGTCGCAAACCCACAGCGGCTCGAAGCCGGTCGACACAACGCCGCGATAAACGTCGACCAGGCGCTGGTTATAAACCGGTTGCTGGCGGCCGATGAGCCAGGGGCCGAGCACGGCCGCCCAGGCCGCGGCGCCGGCAAGGCCAACCGCCGCGAGCATCACCCGCCGCCGCGTCGACGACCGCTGCGCCGGGGTCGCCGGTTGAGCGCCGGCTGCGGCGCCGGTGGCGGGGATTGGCGGCGGTTCCGGCGCGGCGAAAGCGCCCCGCAGCGTTTCGTCGATCCGCTGCTGCAGCCGCAGTTGCTCTGAAAGTCTCGTGTCCGCCTCGATCATCTGTCTTGCCTGTCGTTGCTCTTCGCCATCGAATTGGCCGTCCAGTAGCGCTTCGAGCAGTTCTTCCGGATTGCATTTCGGGTCAGCCATCGCGTGCCTCCCGCGACTCCTCAGCCGGCTCGTCCCTGCTCAGCGCGGCCCGCATCGCCGCCTTTGCCCGGTGGACGTGGCTCATGGCGGTGCCCCGCGGGACGCCGATCACCTCGGCGATCTCCTCGTAGGGCAGGCCGTGGACGACGCGTAGCAGCAGGCAGGCCCGCCGCTGGGGCTCGATCGTGTCGAGCGCGGTGAGCACGTGGTCGTCGAACTCGTGCTGGTCCTTTCGCACAAGCCCGTCGGCGGTGACCGCCGCGTCGCCGCGGTCGTGCGAGGAGTCCGCCTTGACCGCAATCGCATGTAGGTCAAAGGCTTCGGACTTGCGTCGCTTGCGTTGCTTCAGCTCGTTCAACGCGTTGTAGCGTACGATCTGCGACATCCAGGCCGCGAAGTTGGTGCCCGGCGAGAAGTCATCTAGTCGTCTCATCGCCGTCATGGCCGCGTCCTGTACAAGGTCCTCGGCACGGGACTTGTCGCCGATCATCGCCACGGCGACGGTCCACAGCCGCGGGTAGGCCTCCCGAAATCGCTCGGCGAATTCCTCTGCGGATAGCTGACTCATCGCGCCTGATGCGGAATGGAACCGGTCCCCCGGCAGAAGGGTTGGCGCACCGCAGCCTGACGACAACCCTTTATGACAACGTTTGTGTGCGGTGTTTCTCCGATCTTAACTGGCGGCAAAGAAGCTTGCGGCTGGCGAAATAGAGATAGGCGCTGGCCACATATGTTAAGAGGCTCACGCAACGCGGCCCGTGAGTCTGCTCCACTAGATCGACTTCGGAGAAGAACGCAAGATCGCCCGCGGCGGGCGACATACGCCACCAACACGGGCGATCAAGTCCTATCCCGTCTCACAGCACAGACCCATAAGAAACTGTTGAGAACCACCAGGAATCAAGCCAATGACTGTTCGGATTGTCGTGCAACGGGTTGTCCTTCGCCAAGCCGTATTGC
This sequence comes from Planctomycetota bacterium, assembly GCA_039188275.1. Lineage (GTDB taxonomy): Bacteria > Planctomycetota > Planctomycetia > Pirellulales > Lacipirellulaceae > JBCCQL01. Next base: position 1,969 of record JBCCZD010000204.1, on the reverse strand, counting down.
CCCTCGCCGCCCTCGGGTTCTGCCTTGCGGCCGGCGCCGTCTCGGCGACCCCGACCTTCGAATTCTCGACGGTATTCGGCCCGAGTACCCCCGTCGGTGCGCAGCCGTCGGCCGCCAACGGCGCTCTGCCGGACGTGCTCGACGCGATCACCAATTTCGGCGTCGCCAACCAGGGCAACCAGCCCGCCGAGTTCGACGGTACCCCCAACCTGGGTGGCCTCGCCTTTGTCCAAAACGGCCCGTATTACGTCCAAGGAAATCGTGCGTACGGCTTCGCCGGGCCGGGGAGGTCGGATATCACTTTCGAGCCCGGCACGGTCGAGGCTGTTGAGCTGCTGGTCCGTGGCTCGAATTCGGGCGACTCCTCCGGCGGCCTCTCGCAGACCGTCCCTCCCAACACGGCATTCGACGACTCCAACGTGACCGTCCTCGTTTGGTCGAACCTTGGCATCGAGCTTGAGGTCAACGGCATCGACAACGACGCATTTCAGACGATCGCCCTCGACATCGGCTCGATCCAGGGAGACTCAATCACTCGGGTCTCACTGATCAACGGGACCGAGGCCGCGTCGGTTGGCCCTTCCGCTCTCGCCTTGATCGGCCAGCTCACGGTCACGACCAACGTACCCGAACCGGCGGCGATCGGCTTGGTGCTCGCCCCGGCTGCCGGCGCGTTGCTCCGGCGTCAGCGGCGTTAGCGTACGCTCGCGCCTCACACACGGCGGTGGAGATCTCGCCGCATTGCCGCGCCCCACCACGGCTGAGATTGACCAGTGAGAACCAGCCTTTGAGCGGCCGTTCTCCCGCCGCTTCGCTAAGAGACCCGCCCGTTTGTTGAATCCGTCATTTCGGAACCTCTGAAGGGTCGTCATCGAGTGCCCGACGGTGCGCGAAAGCACTTGGTCCGGCAAGCTGGCTGCCGCGGCGGCGCCCAACTCGACGCGACTGACGCACCGCGAATGCAAAGTCGCCGCCGCTGCCCGCAGCAGTGACCCCGGGTGGATTCGAACCACCAACCTTCGGCTTCGGAGGCCGACGCTCTATCCAGTTGAGCTACGGGGCCGCTTTGAGCCTATAAACATAGCGGTTTATTGGGCCTTCGCCAGCCCTCCGCGCCGGTGAGCGTCGGCGGAAAACGCCGAACCTCGACCGACACAATACGCTGTATTATTCGGTTGTTTCGCCTGCTCAGCTACCGGTTCGCACTACAAAGCGGCCAACGTGCGTACTACTTATTCTCGTCTGCATTGGTCAGAGCGACTTGGCCAGTTAGCGAACTGACGGAGGTGGCCCGACCGGGGGCAGACCTCTGCGACTTCGCCTCCAAGAAAACTCGCTGGTGCCGGTCCAACTTCGGCGTGTTCTCGACTCGTGCCGCCTAACGACCCTTGGCAGATGAGTTTCTCCTCTTGATCTGTTCACCGCAGTTGAGGCTCGAGCTTTCGGCTACAAGGGACGGTTTCGGGGTTGGTAAGTGGCTGGGGCGATTGTCGGATCCTGACGTTGATTAGCTTCCTGCGGTGTCGGGCTTGGGCGAGCATGAGGCTCCTGGCGGCGGCAACCCGCTCGAAGTCGTCGGGGCTTGCCATCGAGGTATAGCTCGAACGCTCCGTGATCTCGTGGCGTGAGAAAATGCGCGCAAAAAAAAGTGTTTCGCGTCAGAACAACGGGATAGTCCTCCATCTAAAGACGGGTCGCTGGTGATGTGGCCCGCCGTTCGCACTCAATATCGAGCGGCTCCGCATTCCCGAACCTCCCAAGAGCGCATGATGCGCTTGGTAGGAAGGAGTTGCTATGCCAGTCGTGATTCGGCACCTAGTTCTTGCTGTCGCCCTCTCAGTAGTTATTCTCTCCACATCAAAAGCAGTTGTCCCCTACACGCCGGTCGGAACGGTTGGCGATCTCCCGATCGTTGGACTCGGTATCTCACCGCCTGAAGAGGTCTACGGCAAGGAGTACTCGGACGATT
>JBCCZD010000203.1:0-6499 GCA_039188275.1 Planctomycetota bacterium | reverse complement strand
TTTGCCCCGCCCCCGGGGGGGGCGGGGCCGGGGGGGGGGGGCAACCGGGTACCCGCGTCACCCCCACCCTGGCCCTCCCCCGCGAGGGGAGGGAAGCCCTCCAAATCCAGCCCGTGTGGAACGACGTTCACCTTCGCGCGGTCGACGGACAGGTAGTCCGCCATGTAGTCGGCGTAGTAGCCGTTGAGGGCGGTGAAGCCGGCGACCTCGGCCGCCCGTTCGCGCAGCAGCTCGCGGGCCTGCGCGTAGTGCGGGTCGGCGAGCTTCTCGAGGAAGATGTCCTCGCCCGACAACGCGCAGACGACCGGCGGGCCACAGCGCTGGTTGATCCGCCGGGCCATGCCGAGCAGCATCGAGTTCGACAGGTGAACCACGTCGGGTTGGATCTCGTCGAGGAGCCAGTCGACGAGTTTTTCCACTTCCTTGGCTTGATGGCCGCCTTCGCCCCGCAGCATCGAGACGGTCATGCCGCCGAGCTTCGCGGGGTCGACACTCGCGCCGTGCTTGCTGACGAGGTTCAGCAGGGCAGGGGAGTCAAAAAGCTTGTCGACCCACCGCGGCGTGTAGCGGAACAGCGGCACGTGCTGCTGCAAGTAGGCGTTGATCCCGCCGAAAAAGACCCGGCCGTGCGACACGTCCTGCTCGTCGGTCCGGAGGGGCGTGTAAGTGGGGACGAGGATCACGTCCTCACCCAGGTCGAGCATCGCCCGGGCGAGCGTGTTGTCGTGCAGACAACTCCCGCAGTACATACCCGCGGCCCCGGCGGCGATGTAGGCGATCTTCACGGACGATGGACAGGATAACAGGATTCGCAGGATCGACAGGATCGTTGGCTGAGTCCGGATTGTAATCCTGTCGATCCGGCCAATCCTGTTATCCTGTCAGTTCTTAGCCGCAAAGAACTTCCCCAGCGTCGCGTCGCTCGGCTTCGTTGTGACGAGCGACACCACGACCAGCGCCGCGGTCGACGCCGCGAACATGGCCGCCACGGGCATGATCTCGTAGGCCGACCCGCCGAGGGGGAGTTCGAGGGCGTAGGTGCGGTTCTGGCCCCAGTCGCTCTGGGCGAACAAATACACCCACGTGCCGGCCGCCGCGATCACGCTGGCGTAGGCGCCCGCCTTCGTGAGGCCCCGCCAGTAGACCGCCGCGAAGACCATCGGGAACAAACTTGAAAAGCCGCTGAAGCACCACACGGCGAGCGCGAAGACGCTGCGGTTGTTCGACAGGCTCAGGGCGTAGGTGACGGCCACGATCGCGATGATGAACCCGCGGGTCGCGAGCACCTGGCCGCGGTCGGAGAGCGGCTGCTTCCGGTAGTGGTTCACGACATCGGTGCTGAACATGGTTCCCAAGCAGAGGAACTGGCTGTCGAGGCTCGACATGATCGCCGCCAGGATGCCCGCGGCGAGGAAGCCGCCGAGCTCGGGCGACGTGAGCTTCTTGACCATGAACGGCAGCACCGAGTTGGGGTTGCCGGCGACGGGCGGCGGGATGCTCGCCAGGTCGGTCGTCGCCCAGACGCCGACCAGCACACACGGCACCCAGACGATCATGATGAAGAGCGGGTGCGCGACGACCGGCAGCTTGAAAGCGCCGGCGCTCTTGGCGGTGAGCCAGTGCTGGAAGAGGTGCGGGAACATGCCGACCGAGAGCGGGATCAGCATGTAGGTGAAGAATTTCGTCCGCGACATCTCGACCCGCGTCGCCTTGCTATCGTCAAGGGCGCCGCCGAGCTTCTCGAGGTTGGCGAAGAGAGACTCCTCGCCGCCCAGCTTGTTGGCGATCACAACGAACGTCACGACGCCCAGGATCATAAAGACGGTCGTCTGCAGCGCGTTGGCCCACGCCGTGCCGCGCATGCCCCCGAAGAAGACGTACGAGAGCACCACCAGGCAGACGACGAGCGAGCCGATCCACGGCGGGACGCCGCCGTTGGTCGGCGGTTTTTCGGGTGTTGGGAAGAGGTCGGGGAAGGCGCCGGCCGTCATGTTTTGGATCACCGTGCCGCTGGCCATGACGCCGATCAGCAGGTACGGGATCACCAGGCCTACGAGGATGGGGAACAACAGCAGGCCGATCTTGTCGCTCTCGAGCCGGTCGCGGAAGAACTGGACCTGCGTCGTGTAGCCGTGCCGGCGGGCGAGCGCCCAGACCTTCACGCCGATCAGGAAGAAGCAGAGCGAGTGGATGATGCCGCTGGACGAGGCGAGCATGCCGTAGACGCCGATCCCCTCCTTGAACGCCTCGCCGCTGGAGCCGACCAGCGCGAACGCCGTCATCGTCGTGCCGAACAGCGACATGAGCAGTAGCAGCGGGCCGATCGAGTGGCTTGCGAGTTGGTAGTCGCTCTTACTGCCGGAGAAGAACCGGCTGGCGAACAGGCCGAGCAGGAGCAGCAGGCCGAGGTAGCCGGAGATGATGACCAGCTGCGTTTGGCCGGGCTTCAGTCCTTCGGCGAGCAACAGCGGGGCTTCCGCGAGCAAGGGCGAGAGCGTCACGGCGAGCCCTCCCCGCTGGCCGCCTCGGCGTTAGCTTCCAGCCCCGCCGGCCAGCAGTGCCGGGTCGCTAGGAACCACGTGACGCTCGCCGCGACGCTGATGCAGGCGTGGTAGAAGAGCCCGATCGGCATGAAGCCGAACACAAGCGTGTCGTCCTCCCAGAACCAAAGGTCCTGGTGCAGGATCAGCAAGAGGACGACCAGCGCCCAAACAATTTTCTGCATGCCGCCACGCCGTATCGGAGGTGCGATTCGTTCGGCGACAGTCTAGCAGACGCCCGAGCGGGCGGGGCAGGGCGCCCGCGAAGGGGCGAGCAGCTAATGGGGGCCGTCGATGTCGGCCGCCGAACCGGGGCGGGCGTCGGCGTGGGCGCTGCCCGGCGCCATGGGGGCGTTCTCCGTCGGCAGCCAGCGCCGGTGTTCCGCGATCACGCCGGCCACCGCGGCGTCACCGGCGAGGTTGTGGAACTCGCCCGGGTCGCCGCGGTGGTCGTACAGCTCTTCGGCCCCGTCGGCGTAGCGGATGTAGCGCCAGTGGCGGGTCCGGACCGCGTGGTTGTTTTGCCCAAATGTCGTGAGCGCCGGCCTCTCGCGTGCCGCCGAGGCGTCCGCGAGCTGCGGCCCCAGCGATCGACCCTCTAGCCCCGCCGGCGGTTCGATCCCGCACAACTCGCACAGGGTTGGGTAGAGATCAATCAGACCGACGGGCTCGTCGCAGCGTTGTTCGCCGCGGATGCCGGGTCCCTTGATCGTGAGCACGACACGCGTCGACGATTCCCAGAGCGAGCGCTTGCCCCACCGTTCCTTCGTGCCGAGGTGGAACCCATGGTCGCTCCACAGGACGACGACCGTGTTCTCCGCCGCGTCGCTCGCGGCGAGCGCGTCCAGCACCTTGCCGACCTGGGCGTCGACGAACGCAATGCTCGCCAGGTAGGCCTGCACCGCCCGGCGCCACTGGCCGTTCTCAACCATCCACCGGTGCCGCGGCGCCACGCGGCTCCAGCTCAGGTCCCGGCCGTACTCGGGGACATCGTCCAGATCGTTCCTGGCAACAGCTGGGAGTTCAATCGTTTCGAGCGGGAACTTGTCGAACCACTGTTGGGGGGCGTACAGCGGCACGTGCGGGCGGTGGAAGCCGACGGCCAGGAAGAACGGCTGATCGTGGTCTTGCCGCAGTTTTCTCGTCGCCCACGCGGCGATCTTCGCGTCGGGCATCTGCCGGTCTGACTTTGGGAAGACGCCCCAGTCCCAGAGCGGGTGCGTGTGACCCGCCGACAGCGGCTTCTTGGGCCGCGGCCCGAAGCCCCCGAAGCCGCCCGCGTGCTCGTCGAACTCCGGCCCGTCGGCCTGGTGGAAGAGCTTTCCCGCCGCCATCGTCCAGTAGCCGTTCGCGGCGAAGTGCTGCGGCAGCGTGACAAGGTCGCGCGTCGACGCACAATCGCGCGGCAGCGGCTTGAGGTAGTAGACGCCGGTCGTCGATGGCAGCCGCCCGGTCATCAGGCAGGTGCGCGACGGGTTGCAGATCGGCGCCTGGCAGTGGGCGTTGGTGAAGTTGACGCCCCGCGCCGCGAGCCGGTCGATGTTCGGCGTCTGCGCCTGAGGGTGCCCGCCGAGGCAGCCGACCCAGTCGTTGAGGTCGTCGACGGCGATGAACAGGACGTTGGGCGGCGCGGCGGGCGCCGGCCCCGCTAAGGCCGCTGCGACCAGAAGGAGGAAAGGCCGATGGCTTGGGCTGAGCATTTCCGTATCGTAACCAGCCACGCGGTGCGCGTCGAAGCCCTCGGCCCGTCGCTACGCCGTTTGTCGAACCGCGTACCCGGCGGCTGACAGCGCCGCGGAGAATGCATCCGCGTTGACCCCCGCGATCAGGAGCGACGCCGGGAAGTCTCCGCTGGCGTGCACGATACGGAACGCGCCGCCGAACAAGAACGACAACGCGAAAAGACCTCGGTAGGGCTCGACCGCCTGCACGTCATGCCGGGCGAGGCTGCGTTCGCCGCGGAGGGCCCAACGGAAGACCAGGCGCTCGGGGTGAATCGTCACGCGCGAAAAGGGCAGGTTCATCCGGCCCCGTTGCATGCGGCAGGAAAACGTCGCGGGTCGTGGCGTTGTTGTCATCCGCGTGCCCCGGGTCCCGGCGCTACGCCGTCACGCCAGCACCGGCGCCGCGGCGCCATCAACCATCTCGTCCCCGTCGTCTGCCGTGCCCTTCATGCGTTCGAGCCACGGGTCGAGGTCGTTGAACAGCGCCGGGATGGCAGGGCTGAACATGCGGCCGATCAGCAAGTCGGTGAGGGCCGGCATGTGGTGGGGGTACTCGGCGGCGAACCGGCCGACGCGGAACTCGCCCGAGTAGAAGGCGTGCACCAGCTTGCGGACCCATCGGGTCCCCGACTTAAACTCATCGCTCCACGCGCCGAGCCGTTCGGCCGAGGGGTCGTCGTGCCGGAGAGCGTCGATCACGCAGCCGCTGGCCATGTCGGCGCTCTTGAGGGCGAAGTAAACGCCCGACGAGTAGACCGGGTCGATAAACCCCCAGGCGTCGCCGGCAAGCACCCAGCCGTCGCCCGCGGGTTGGCTGGTCGTGTAGCTGAACTCCTTGGCGATCGCCAGGTCGTCCAGCGGCTCGGCGCCGGCGAGGCGATTCTTCACGCCCTCGCACTTCTCGAGCTCTTCGTCCATAACCTCGGCCGGGGTCCCGCGGCCCTTGAGCAGGTAGTCGGCGTCGCCGACGCAGCCGATGCTGACGAGGTCGTTCGACTGCGGGATGTACCAGAACCAGGCCCGCTTGTCGGATGTGTGCAGGATGATCGTCTTGACTCCGCCGCCCGACTCGTTGCGCTCGCCGCCCCGGTAGTGGCGCCAGATGCCGGCCTTCTTGAGGTCGGGGTTGACCTGCTTCAGGCCGAGCTTGCCGGCGAGCAACGACTGCTGGCCGGTCGCGTCGACGATTACGCGGCTGGCGACGCTCCGCTCCGCACCGTCGTGCGTGCGGAGCCGGACGCCGGTCGCCCGGGACGTGGTTGACGGTGGCCCGTCGAAGAGCACGTCGAGCACCCGCGTGCGGTCGACGCAGTCGGCGCCCTTCTCGGCCGCGTTGTCGAACAGCATCTTGTCGAAGTCGGCCCGCTCGACGTGCCAGGTCTCGGAGCTCTCGCGGTTGTCGTGCGATCGGAAGAAGAAGGGGGCGGACTCCTTCCCGGTGTCGTTGACGAACTGCACGCCGACCTTCTTGCTGAACCGGCTGGTGCGGAGCTTGCCCACCACGCCGAGCTTCTCGAAGGTCCAGTAGCTCTCGGGCATCAGCGACTCGCCGACGTGCTCTCGCGGCAGCCGCTCGCGGTCGACCAGCAGCGTCGAGTACCCGGCGTCGGCCACCAACGCCGCGGCGCACCCGCCGGCGGGCCCGGCGCCGAGGACGATGCAGTCATAAGCGTCTTTCATCGATGCTCCCCTTGAGCGCTTCCCTTGGGCGTTAGCGACCCCGGTTCCGTCAGACACGCACGACTTCGAGTAGCTGAACAGTGGGCCGCTGGTCGACAAGGATCTGCGCAGACCGTCCAAAGACATCGCCGCTGCCGAAGTGCCCGGTGAGCATCTCGCCGGGGGCGATCCTCCAGAGCGACAGGACTTCGACATCCCGCAGCAAGCCGTGGCGGATAAGCACCCTGCCTAGCGGCGTCTGCTTTGCTCGGATGTCTTCTCGGACCTCCGCTGGCAGGTCGGCCAGCCCGATCCGCACCAGCCCGTCTTGTACGCTGGCCCCATCCGACTGACGAGTTAACAGGATCTCGCGGGCGTAAGACGCTTCGTCGAGACGCTCCTTCAGCACCCGCACGTCGACCAACGTGCCATGGAACGCCTCGAGCGTGACGGTCATGTGCCCGGTGTGGGCGAGCAGGCTGCGGCACTCCGCCGGGAGGTGTTCGGGCGTCGTGGGCGAGAAGTCACCCAGGTCAGCCAGCGAGTAGCCGAACAGGGCGGCCAGTCGCTTCGCGC
>JBCCZD010000202.1:0-6507 GCA_039188275.1 Planctomycetota bacterium | reverse complement strand
GGGGGGCGTTTGCCCGACGCGTGTGATGACGCTGGTCAGCTGCGCCGGCTCGTTGGCGACGATGGCGATCAGCATGTCTTCGAGGTCCTCGCGCAGCGAGTCGCTCAGCCGCCCCACCATGCCGAAATCAATCAGGCCGATCTTGCCGTCGGGCATCACCAGCAGGTTGCCCGGGTGCGGGTCGGCGTGGTAGACGCCGTGGTCGAAGATCATCTCGGTGAAGACCTCCGCTCCGTGGCGGGCGACCTCCTTCAGTTGCACGCGGCTGCGTTGGCCGTTGGCGTCCAGCCGCTCACGCAGCCGCGGGTCGTTCACCTTGAGCCCGTCGATCCACTCGGCCGTCAGCACCCGTCGGCTGCAGCGTTCGCCGATCGCCCGCGGCAGCCGGACCCGGGGGTCGCCGTCGAAGAACCCGCTGAACTGTTCCAGGCGCCGCCGCTCCTGCGACAGGTCGAGTTCTCGGCGGATCGTCCGCTGGAAGTCGGCCGCCGTGGCGGCGGGGCGGTAGTTCCGCATCTCGGGGATGCCCTCGGCCAGCTCGGCGAGGCCGACAAGGATGTCGCTGTCGACGTTGACGCGTTGCTCGATCCCCTCGTGCAGCACCTTCACCGCGACGCGGGCGCCGTCGGCCAGGGTCGCACGGTGGACCTGGCCGATCGACGCCGAGGCGACCGGCTCCTCCTCGAACTCGGCGAAGCACGCCTCGACCGGCCGGCCGAAGTCCTCTTCAATCACCCGCCGCACCCACGCCGTTGAGTCAACCGGGGCGTTGCTCTGCAGCTTGGTCAGCTCCGCCGCGAGTGGCAGCCCGACCTGATCGGGCCTTGTGCTGAGGATCTGCCCGAGCTTGATGAACGTGGGGCCGAGTTCCTCGATCGCCCGGCGGATCCGCTCGTCGCGGCTCATCGATCCGATCCGCTGGCCGTTGCTGTCCTTCAGGAGGCTGACGCCCAGGGGCAGCTCGAACCGGCTGAGCCACCCGGCTAGGCCGTACTTGCTGAGCACGCCGAGGATTTCTCGCCAGCGGTTGGCGTTGCGGTAGACCTGCGGCAGGGTCGAGATCTTCATCCGTCCTAGTCTAGCCCCGCCAGCGCGGGCGGGCCAACGCATGCGATTGCTTGACCCGCCGAGGGGGCGCAGGAGAGACTATCCGGGGCGCCGACCACTTGCTGCCGGTTGGTTCGGGAACCGCGAAGGAGAGACACATGCCGCTGCCGCTAAGCCGGTTGTCCGTTTTTGTTGGTGCTGTCCTTGGGGTCGCCATCGCTTGCCTTGTCGGCGGCGCGGCGCGCGCTGATTGGCCGCAGTGGCGGGGGCCCACGGGCACAGGGGTAGCGGACGCCGGGGGGGTTCCAACGCGGTGGTCTCGCGGCGGGGGCGTCGCCTGGCGAACCCCGTTGCCGGGGCCGGCCGGTTCGACACCCGTCGTCGCCGGCGACCGGGTCTTCTTGACAACCGCGGACGGCAACGCGCTGAAGCTGCAAGCGTACGCCACGGGCGACGGGGCACTCACGTGGGAACGCGTCGTGTCGACCGGCGACCGGGCCGTCCGCGGCGACGAGGGCAACCTCGCTTCGCCGTCGCCGGTGACCGACGGCAGCGTCGTTGTCGCGTTGATGGGCGACGGCAAGATGCGGTGCTACCGCGTTGACGGTTCACCCGTTTGGGGCGTTGACCTCCAGCGCCGCTACGGCGCCTTCGACATCGCCTTCGGGTACACGTCGACGCCCGTGCTGCACGAGGGGAAGCTGTACGTGCAGATGATCCACGGCGACGGCGACCCGTCGACCCACGAGGCCCGCGTCGCGTGCCTCGACCTGGCGACGGGCAACGAGGTCTGGTCCGCCGACCGGGTGACCGGCGCCAGCCGAGAGTGCGAACACGCCTACACGTCGCCCCTTGTCGTTAAGCTAGGCACGGGCGGGCGGGGCGCCGCGGCCGAGCTGATCACGCACGGCGCCGACTTTGTGGTCGCCTACGACCTCGCCGACGGCAGCGAACGGTGGCGCCTCGGCGGCATGAACCCGCCGGGCAACTACCACCCGACGTTCCGCTTCGTCGCCTCGCCCGCGGCGGGCGACGGCGTGCTCATCGTGCCGACCGCCAAGCGGGGGCCGGTTTACGCCGTCCGGCCCGGCGGCGCCGGCGACGTCACGGGCGCCGGCCGCGTTGCTTGGACGCTCAACAGGAGCACGCCCGATGTGCCGACGCCGCTGGTGCACGGCGGCCTGGTTTACCTCTGTGGCGAGAACGGCACGCTCACCACCGTCGACGCGGTGAGTGGCGAGGTCGTTTACCGCAAGCGCGTCGTCGCCGATCGCCACCGCGCGTCGCCGATCCTCGCTGACGGCAAGCTCTTCATGACCAGCCGGCGTGGCCTGGTGAACGTCGTCCGCGCGGGCCGCGACTACGAGCTGCTGGCCAGCAACGAAATGGGTGAGCCGATCTCTTCAACGCCGGTTGTGGCGGGCGGAACGATTTACCTCCGAACGTTCGACGCGTTGTACGCCGTTCGTGATTAGCCAAGGCGTAAGCGGGTACAGGCATTCAACACGACGTGTTTGCCTCGAATTCACCCTGCCCCCGTGCGTGAGGGATGAATCAAGGGGGGCGAAGCGGGTACCCGGGGCGCCCCCTCCCCCAGCCCCTCCCCCCGTTGGGGAGCGGGGTTCCCCTAGTGAGGACGCCAGAACGGGTGTCTGTGCTAATCAGCCCTTGCTCGCTCCGTTGATGGCCTCGAGCGCCTGCCCGGCAAGCCTCGATAGCCGGGCTTGATCCGAACGGGCGAGGGCCTCGAGCGTCGCGGCGGCGGCCGACGCGGCGGGGCCGATCTCGCCCAGCGCCCAAACGGCGCGCTCCCGCGCGGCGGGCGCCGGGTGCGACTCGGCGGCGGTCGCCAGGGCGTTGGTAGCGGCGGCCGCGTCGGGCCCCCGTCGGCCGAGCAGCGTGGCGGCCCAGTAGGCGATCGATTCGTCGGGCTCATTGGCGAGCCGCGTCAGCGCACCGAGTTGGTCGACCGGTGGCGGACCGAGTTCCTCGAGCGCCGCCACGCACCACTCACCCGCCTGCGCGTCGCCGGTCGTCGCCGCGAGGATCGCCGCCGCCGGCGCCGCGGCTTGGCCGAGCGAGGCGAGCGTCCGGGCCGCGGCGAGGCGCCGTTCTGCTTGGCCCGAAGAGAGTTCGGCCGCGAGTTGCTCCGTCGTCACCGTCGCTTCCTTTCGAGAGCGAGTCGATCAGTCAAAGGTCTGTCGAGTTGCAGCCTTTCAACGCCTGGCCGCCAGTCGGCCCGCTTCGAGGCGGAGCTGGCTGCCCATCACGCCGGCGAGCGCTGGGCTGTGCGTCACCACGACGAGGATTGACCCTCGCTGCCGGTGCAACTCGACCAGCAGCTGCACCACCCGCTCGCCGGTAGCCGCGTCGAGGTTGCCCGTCGGCTCGTCGGCCAGCACCAGCGGCGGGTCCCGGATGAGCGCCCGCGCGATGGCGACCCGCTGCCGTTCGCCGCCCGAAAGCTCGGCGGGGCGGTGCGAAAGGCGGTCGCTCAACCCGACCCGTTCGAGCAGTCCACGGGCCTTGCCCTGCGAGTCGGCGCCCGCGACGCCGTCGGCCAGCAGCGGGACCAACACGTTCTCCAGCACCGTGCACTGCGGCAGCAGGTGGTGGTCCTGGAAGACGAAGCCGACGTTCGCCGCACGGAAAGCTGGCAGCTGGTCATCCGGCATGGCGAACGGGTCTTGGCCGCCCAGCGTAACCGAGCCCGAGGTCGGCCGGTCGAGCGCGCCGAGGATCGAGAGCAGCGTGCTCTTGCCGCAACCGCTCGGCCCCACAACCGCCAGGCTCTCGCCGCTGGCGAGCGACAGCTCGACGCCCGACAGCACGACCAGCGGCTCGGCGGGCGTGGGGTAGCTCTTGGAGAGGTCTTGGACAACGAGTTCCGCCATGCCGCGATTGTCGCGGCAAGTTTCGCCCGTTGGCAAGGGCGTCGTGCTCAGCCCCGATCGCGGAGCGACTCCAGCAGGCCGAGGGTCGCGACGCCGTAGAACGAGTACTCGACGTCCACCACCTCGTCCCACGCCGCGGCGAGGAAACCGCCGCCCGGCTGCTCGACCGACCGCGCGAACCGCTGGACCGCGGCGAGGTCGACTTCCTGCGCGGCGTCGAGGTCGGCGAGGGTGAGCAGGCCGGTGAAGGTGCTCAGCAGGTCGGCGATCGGGATCTTGGTGTTGGCTCGGAAACCGCCCTCGTCGGTTTGCTGGTCGCACAGGAAGTCGACAACGTCGTCCGCCACGGTCTCGACCGCCGCGGGGGCGACAACCCGCAGCACGCCGACCGCAGCGGCGGTCGGGTTCACGCCGCCCCGCCGCATGGGGCGGATCTCGACAAAACCACCGTCTTCGCGGCGCTGCGAGAGGATGAACTCCGCCAACGAGTCGGGAGACGGGATCGGGCGTTCGAGCAGCTCGAGCGTCAGGACCGACAGGAACGAGTAGTAGGTGCTGCTCGCGGCGCCCTCGGGGCTCTTGGCGTAGCCGCCGTCGTCGCGGCGGAGCGACTCGATTAGCTCGGCGACGCGGTCGCGCCAGTCGCTCGGCTGCTCGGCCATCGCGTCGACGCCGGTCGCGGACTGGACTAGCTGGGAAGCGAAGACTAGCGAGAAGAGGTCGACGACGTGCGCTTGCTCGCCGAACCGGCCACGCAGGTAGCCGGCGATCCGCTCCGCGAGCGGACCGTCGAGCGCGTCGAGCAACGCCAGCGACCGGACAGCGAAGCCGGTGTAGTAGAGGTCGCTCACGGTGTCCCGCCCCGCGAAGCCGCCGTCGGGCCGCAGGGCGGCTAAGAAGCGTTTCGCGTGGGCGTCACGCCACGGCGCCGGCAGCCGACCAAGCCCTTCGGCGAGGCGGATCGTTAGCGCAACCAGGTAGGGCAGGGGAGTGTCGATCGTGGGAGCCGCGAGAGTTCGGGTAGGTTGGCGGCGGTCGGGCCGTGGCGAGGCGGCTCCCGCACCCGCCACCCTAACCATCGCCGGCGAACGGACGCAAACTCTCGGCGAACTCGGCCGGCAGCGGAACCGGCTTGATGGTTTCGCCCCCGCCCATGCAACAGCAGACGCTCGTCATCCGGCCCTCGGCGACAACACGCTCTTCGAGGGAAAAGTGGGCGGCGTACGTGATGCTCGTCGTGCCGAGACTCACCACGGACACGGCGATCTTCAGTACGTCCTCGCAGCGGGCGGGCGACCGGTAGTCGCACGTGGCGTTGACGCGGGGGAAGCTCACGGCCCGGTCGTCGCCACGCTTGTCGAACACGCTGTGGCCGAGCGAGCGGAGCAGCTCGTGCTCGGCGGCCTCCATCCAGCGGAAGAAGGCCGAGAAGTGAGCGATGCCCGCCATGTCGGTGTCGGCGAACTCGACGAGCCGCTGCGTCCGGAATACTTGACCCACGGGCAGATGCTCGGACGGGGGGCAGGCTCGATCCTCGCTCAGTCGCCGACGTACGGCATCAGCGCCATAAACCGAGCCCGCTTGATCGCCTTCGCCACGGCGTGCTGGCTCGCGGCGTGGCAGCCACTCTTGCGGCGGCTGACGATCCGGCCGTGCCGATTGGTGAGCTTCGACAGCAGGTCGATGTCCTTGTAGTCGACGTACATCGGCCGCGGCTTGACGCCGTCGACAAACAGCGGGTCTTTCTTGGGCGTCTTGATCTTCGCGCGGCGCTTTGCCATCGGTTTCGCTTGCTCGGGGTTCGCTGACGTAAGGCGGAGGTCAGGGTTTCGACAGTCCCGTATCATATCGACGAGGCGTCTTTCCGCAAGTGGGCTCCGCAGTTCGAACCTGCCCCCCCCAGCCGGACCGCGTGGCGGTCCGGAGTAATCGCGGGAGCGCTCCGGACCGCGTGGCGGTCCGGCTAGGGGAGAAGTGTTCGGTAGAGCCGGAGGGTGCTTTCCGCCATGCGCTTGTCGTTTCGGTGCTGGTGGACGTGCCCGCGGCCCGTTTCGCCCAGCGACGCCGCGTGTGAAGGATTGTCGAGCAGCGCGGCGAGCCGCTCCGCCAGGTGGACCGGGTCTTTGGGCCGGTGCAGCAAGCCGCCACCCGATTCGGCGACCAACTCCGGGAAGCCGCCGTGGTCGGGCAGCACGACCGGTGTCCCGGCGGCGAGGGCCTCGAGGGCTGGCAAGCCTTTGCTCTCGCGGTAGACGGTCGGCGTCGAGAAGAGCGTCACGCCGCGCAGGAAGTCGAGCTTCGCGGCGCGGTCGAGCTCGCCAAGGTAGCGGAACCGCCCCGCCAGCGGTCCGGCGGCGGCCCGCTTCTCAAGCCCTGAGAGATACGCTCGGTCCGCCGCGCCGAGGTAGCCCGCGGCGTGCAGTTCGAAGTCGTGCGACCCCGCTAGCCGCTCGCACGCGTCGACCAGCAGGTGTAGCCCCTTGTCGTGGCACACGCGGGCAAGGTAGCCAATGACGGGCGCCTCTTTTTCTCCTCCCCACGTGGGGGAGGGGCCGGGGGTGGGGGG
>JBCCZD010000201.1:0-6555 GCA_039188275.1 Planctomycetota bacterium | reverse complement strand
GCGAACGACCTCCGCAAAATCCCCACCGGCTGGCTCGTCCAGGCGCCGGCGAAGCTGAATCTGTACCTCGATGTGCTCGGCCGTCGGGCCGACGGGTACCACGAGCTCGAAACCCTCATGGCGCCGGTGTCCTTGTGGGACACCCTTCACCTCGCGGCGCGAGACGACGGCCAGATCTGCTTGACCTGTAAGAAGTCCTCGCCCGCGGGGGTCGACGACTTCAGCAAAGACCCACTCCCAACCGACGATCGTAACTTGGTCGTGCGGGCGCTCAAGCGCCTGCAAGACGAGCTCCGCACCGATCAGGGCGCCGACGTCACCCTTTGGAAGCGCATCCCGAGTCGCGCAGGCCTCGGCGGGGGCTCCAGCGACGCGGCGGCGGCGCTGCAGGCCGGCCTGCAGCTTTGGGAGGCGTCGCTGCCGCCTGGCAGGCTTAAGCGAATCGCCGAGGATCTCGGGAGCGATGTGCCGTTCTTTCTGACGCGCCGCAGCGCCGTGTGCCGAGGTCGTGGTGAGCAGATCGAACCGGCGGCGACGCCCGCGGGTCTCACGTGCGTGCTGGCCCAGCCACCCGTCGGTTTGGGAGCGGGTGAAGTATTCGGGCAACTTACTCCAGACGAGCGCTCGCGAAGCGAGGGGTGTCCCCTGCATGAGCTGCTCAACGCGTTACGTGCGGGCCGGCTGAGCGAAGCGGGGCGCATGATGCGGAACCGGTTGCAGCAACCGGCAGAGCGGATCAGCGGGTGGTGCCGGCGGATTGGCGCAGCCTTCAACCGCTTGGAGGTTCCGGCGCACCAAATGACCGGCAGCGGCGCGGTTTACTTCGGGATTTGCGCCAACCGGACACAAGCCCGCCGGGTTGCCGGCCAGCTAGGCGGGTTGCGGTTGGACGGGCGGCGACTCGGGTGGGTAGGATTGGCAACGACACTCTGAGCCGGCGGCGGCAATACCACGAACCAAGAACAGCGAACGACAGCAGACGTACAGCAACAGAAGATTGGGGCAAACACAAACCGAATCGTGCGTCGGGCCCGGCGTTGCTTACTGGTAACGCAAGGAGGGCCCGGGGGGGCGGGCGATTTAAGGGAGACCCACCGTGGAGATCACCGAAGTCCGCATCAAGCTCATGGACGAGCCCGGCGAGCGGCTCAAGGCGTTCTGCTCCATCACGTTCGACGATTGCTTCGTGGTACGGGACCTCAAGATCATTGAGGGCACGAGCGGTCCGTTTGTCGCGATGCCCAGCCGCAAGCTAACGTCACACTGCCCCCGCTGCGGGATGAAAAACCACCTGCGGGCCAACCACTGCAACCAGTGCGGCGCACGCCTAGCGGAGAACCGACTGATCAAAGACGCCGACGGACGCGCGAAGCTGTACGCGGACATCGCCCACCCGATCAACTCGTCGTGCCGGGAAATGATTCAGGACCACGTGGTGCGTGAGTATCGGGAAGAACTCGAACGCGCCAAGCAGCCCGGCTACGTGTCTCGCTACGACGACTTCGACGGCGGGGACTACTCGGCCGAGCCATCCGCCAACAAGCGTTACGACGCCCCGCACGTCCGCGGCGACGCAAACGCGCCGCACACGCCGCCGCAAGGCAACGCTTCGCAGCGTGGCGGCAGCGGACCCCACACGCGCCCCGGCAGGCCCTCACCGTCACGGACGGCACGCGACCCGGGCAACGATGCCGCGAGCGATGGTTTTGGCGCCGGCATCCTGTAGGCCGGCGCCGTGGCCTGCGGTAGCGAAACCGCGGGAATTCAGGCTTATGCTCTTCCCCCGCCTCCCCCGCGCGGCGACGCAAGCCGTCGCATCGTTGCGCGATGACGGCTTGCTCCGTGCCATTCACGCCTCGCTCGCTGTGGCGCTGTTCGCCCCGCTCGCCCCCGCCGAGCAGGCAATCTCGGTTCACACAACGCCGCATGGCAAAGAGGTGAGGGTCGGCGGACAACTCTTTGCCGGCTACCGGGTCAACTCTGGCGGCAGGCCCGTGTTGTGGCCGGTGCGCGGGCCGACCGGCGCCACGATGACACGCAGCTACCCCGTCGGCGAGCGGCTGCCGGGCGAAGTCGACGACCACACGCACCACCGCGGTGTCTGGTTCGGCTACGACAAAGTCAATGGGGTGAACTTCTGGCACGACCCACGCCGCGCCGCAGCGACGAGCGGCTCCAAGCGCCAAAAGGCTGGGCAAGGGCGACAAGTTCATCGACGATTCCTGAACGCGAAAGCGTTAGGGCCGAACCGCGCGGTCATCGCAACCGAGAACGACTGGTTGGCGCCCGACGGCGCCGCCGTCGCGACGGACCGGCGGACTTGGACCTTTGCCGTCGTAGGCGACGCCCGCCAGATCGACTTCGAGATCGAGTGGTCAGGCGTCGGCGGGCCGCTCGAACTTGGCGATTCCAAAGAGGGCTTGCTCGCTATCCGCGTCGCTGGCTGGCTGACTGTTGACGCCGGTCTCGGCGGGCGGATCGTCAACAGCCGTCGGCAGCAGGACGCGGCCGCGTGGGGTCAGCCGGCCACTTGGGTCGACTACCACGCACCCGACCCAGGCGGCAAGGGGCGCGTCGGCGTTGCGATCTTCAGCCACCCTTCGAACCCCCGCCCGACGCCGCGCTGGCACGTCCGGCGGTATGGTCTGTTCGCCGCTAACCCGCTCGGCGACGAGCCTTTTCCGCCGGCACGCGGCTACCGCCAGGGCGCCCTCGCGATGCCGGCCGGCGAATCGCTGACGCTGCGGTACCGACTTTTTCTCCACCGTGGAGACGAGGCCCGCGGGCAAATCGACCGGCGCTTCCGGGAGTACGCGGCGGCGGCTCCCGAAGACCTAACGCGAACGCGCTAAAGCCGCGAGAGCGCGCGAGTTTGCGAGGGTTGCTGATGATGTGGTGTTCGGTGAATCCGATTGACGGCCTCGCAGGCGATCCATCCGATACCAAGGTAGAAGTGCCCTCCCGCTGCACGCCGGCAACGGCTACGAATTCTTCGCCATCAACCCAATTTGCCAGGTCTTCCAAAGATCGCGATCCTTCCGCACCGATAAACTCTCTGCTGGCGCAATGAATCGCTGCCCAGCGGCTAAGGCGGATAGGGTTACAACCATCACCCGAAGGAGCACCCAACGCCCCATGCACGCCACGACTGAGCACCACAACGATCTCGATTCGGTTCGCAACTATGTTGGCAGAGTGCTCTGCTCAAGAGACAACCTGGAGTTCGGCTGCTTTGCCATCTCCGAATCGCCACTCCGGCGTGGCGGCCGCGTTTGCGGCGTCTATTTTTGCTTGCACGGGCCGAGGCTTCTTCGACTGACAGCGATCTGGGAAACCGAGTCCAATACGATCCTGTTCTATGGGTCACAGGGCGAACGTTTTCTCAAGACGCAACTGGTCTCACCCCCTGGCGAGGCGTCTCCGACCGACGCCCCCTCCTTCGCCGCTTGAGGCGACACTCGATTGCGTAGGCAAGCGGATGTCAGAAGCCGGCAGGCGGCGCCTTCTCACCCTCGTTTGGCGAGAGGCGACGGTTGACACGCGCCAACGGAAAAAGTATACATACGACCACCAAGACGGTGGTCGACGTAATCGAGCATGGAGGTCTTTCGACGATGCTAGTTCTTTCTCGCAAAGAGTCGCAGCGGATCAGGCTTGGCGACTCGATCGTGCTGACAATCGTGAAAATCGCCGGCGACAAGGTTCGTGTCGGGATTCAGGCCCCGGACGACGTGCTGGTGCTCCGGGATGAATTGGAGGCTTGGGCAAAGCCCACGCTTGATGCCGAATCAGCCGCAGCGGTCAAGACGCCGCAACACGCGGCTTAGACCCTGAAGCGGCTTAGACCCTGAAAACGAGGGGGCGTTTATCTCTCGCCGATCGATGGCGGACGGATGAACGCTTCGGCCGCCGGCGCTCACTGCTGATGTGGCCGCCGGCTTAGCTTCCGAGTCTCCTGTCAGACACCCTCATCCGGCGCAGGTGATCGCGGACGGATGCGATTTCCCGAGTGTTTGGAGCCCGCTGCCCCTAGCAGGCCAGGTTAGGCAACCTGGCCTGCTAGGCGTATAGCAGCTGGCCACGAGACCGCGGCACTTTTGACATCCATTCTCGGACCTTCTAGATTCCAGGAATCGGCTCGGTCGACTGGCGTCTCGCGAAGCGCGCGCCTAGGCTGGTTGTCGGCCGCCTGAACCCGCCTCCTCCCCACCACGGGAGGCTCGCTACCACCCGCTCGGATTGATTGGTGGCAGCCGGACGATTCGTTCCCCCGTCGCAAGACCATAGCTGCAGAGGACCGCGGGGTCGCGTCCCTCCTTTACCGTTGCGCCGAGTCGCTAGCTCACTCGGCCGCCGCCGCTGGTCGCTAAGCCTCGAAGGACTTGCTAGCCATGTCATCAACAAGACGAGCTGGGCGCCTCCAGCACAAGCACCGGTCGCCCCGTGCGCGGACTCGGCGCGGGTTTCTGGCGGCCGGCGCGCTCGGCGGGCTTGGCATCAGCCTTGGAGACTTCTTTGCGCTGCGCACGGCGCAAGCGGCACGGAATGATCCCACGGCGCCGGCAGCCCGTGCGTCAAGCGTGATCCACATCTTCCTGCCGGGCGGGATGTCCAACCAAGAGACCTGGGACCCGAAACCACTGGCCCCGATCGAGTACCGCGGCGACCTGTCGGCCATTTCGACCAATGTCACCGGCATTCAGTTCGGCGAGCTACTGCGTCGGACGTCGGCTGTCGCCGACAAGCTGGCGGTGGTCCGGTCGTTAACGCACGGCGAGGCGGCCCACCCGCGGGGCCGTCAAAGCATGCTGACCGGCTACCGCCCGAGCCCGGCGATCGAGTACCCGAGCTTCGGCAGCGTCGTGAGCCACGAGTTTGGGCCCCGCAATAACCTGCCGCCGTACGTCTGCATCCCCGAGCAGCCCGACGTCGCCGCCGGCTCGGGGTACCTCAGCTCGGCTTACAACCCGTTCGCCTTGGGCAGCGACCCGGCGCGCGGCGACTTCCGCGTCCGCGACCTCAACCCACCTAGCGGTGTCGAAGCCCCACGCCAAGCGCGGCGGCTGGAAGCGCTTGAAATCGCTAACGCCAGGTTCGCCGAGACCGCCGACTCTGACGCGGTTGGCGCCGTCGACGCGTTCTACGAGCGGGCTTTCAACCTGATTAACTCCCAAGAGGCCCGCGCCGCATTCCAGCTTGATCAAGAACCCGAAAAGGTAAAGGACCGCTACGGCCGCAACGCGATCGGGCAGCGGATGCTGCTGGCGCGGCGACTCGTCGAGGCCGGGGCCCGCTTCGTGACGCTTACCTACGGCAACTGGGACCACCACCAGCAGGTCACGCCGTCGATGCGGCGCCTGGTCCCCTCATTTGACCAGGCGCTGGCCACGCTTATCCGCGACCTCGGCGAGCGTGGGCTCCTGGAAGAAACGCTGGTGCTGGTCTCTTCCGAATTCGGGCGCACGCCGAAGATCAATCAAGACGGCGGGCGAGACCATTGGTCCCGGGTGTTCAGCGTCGCGATGGCCGGCGGCGGCATTCGTGGCGGCCAGGTACTCGGTTCGTCCGGGCCCACGGCGAGTGAGCCAGAAGACCGCCCCGTTACGCCCGAAGACCTAGCAGCCACGCTCTACCACCAGCTCGGGATCGCGCCCGACAACGAACTCATGGCGCCCGGCGCCCGACCAATCGAGATCGTCAAAGGGGGCAACGTCCTCCGCGAGCTCGTCGGCTGAGGACGCGCGGGGCGGTGCACCACGGGCCCCGATCAGGGCAACATCATCGCATTAGGCATCCGGGGCAAGACCATGCAACGATTCCTACCGCAGTGTCTGGGGGCGGGGGCCTGCTGCGTCGCGGCGTTGGTGGCCGCTTCGGCCCAAGCTGCCGATCCAGTGGTTAGCCAAGTCGTCCCGCAGGGCGGCCAGCGGGGCTCGGAAGTCGCGATCCAACTGCGTGGCGACCGCGTGGGGCTGCGGCCCGAAGGGCTGTTGTTCTACGAGGCCGGCATCGAGCTGGTGGGGATCGAAGCAAAGAAGCCGGACGTTGTTGAAGCGAAGCTGCGGCTCACGGACGCCTGCCCACTGGGCCGACACGCCCTGCGGCTCCGCACCGCGACCGGGCTGAGCAACCTCGTCACTTTTCATGTCGGAGCCCTGCCCGAGACCGTCGAGGCCGAGCCGAACGACCGCGTCGATCAAGCTCAGCCGATCGCGTACGGGGCCGTGGTCAACGGCGTGGTGGAGCAAGAAGAGACTGATTGCTTCGTCGTTGACCTCCAAGCGGGCCAGCGACTTGCCGTTGAAGTCGAGGGCCTGCGGCTCGGTCGGACGCTCTTCGACCCGTACGTCGAGTTGCTCGGGCCCGGCGGCGACCGGCTTGCGAAGTGCGACGACTCGCCGGCCACTCATCAAGACCCGAGTTTCGTTGTGGATGTCCCGGCCGACGGGCTCTACACGATCCGGCTCAGGGAGTCGGCCCTCCGCGGAGACCAGCGGTGTACCTACCGGATGCATTTGGGCGACTTCGCCCGACCAGACGCCATCTACCCGCCTG
>JBCCZD010000200.1:0-6639 GCA_039188275.1 Planctomycetota bacterium | reverse complement strand
GTGATGTCGGCGGGCATCAGGTCGGGCGTGAACTGGATGCGGCTGAAGGTCAGGTTGAGCGACCGCGCCAGCGTGCTTATGAGCAGAGTCTTGGCGAGCCCCGGCGCCCCCTCCAGCAGGCAGTGCCCCCGGCAGAAGAGGGTGATCAGCAGCAGCTCGATCACGTCCTGCTGGCCGACAATGACCTTCGAGAGCTGCTCGCGGATTGCGTCGCCGGCCGTTTGCATGCGGGCGACGAGGTCGTCACTGCTGGTTGGTTGTTGGTCGCTCAAGGCTAGGTCGATTCTTCTCGGGGCGGGTGGTCGTCTCAAGGTCAGGTGGCTTCGGCCGATGCCGGCGAGGAGGGCGCCGATCGATCAGTTCACCGCTGATAGATCGGCAAACAGGCGTTGTCGAGCTGCAGGATCACAAGGTTCAACGCCGTGGTGTAGACGTTGCCGATGTAGCCCTGCGTCCAGGTCACGCCTTGGCCGTCCGCCAGCCGCGCGGGGGTCGCCTCGCGGACGAGCTTGGCGTGCACCGCCTTGCGGTAGTTTGCCCACTCGTCGGGGGCGTCGCGGTAGCGCACCTGGGCGTAGTAGAAGTGGGCGTAGTGCCAGTGCCCGTAGTTGCTCTGGTTGTGCGAGCCGAGGTGCCGCCGGCAGTACTCCTGCATGCGGGGGACGAAGTCGTCGTCGTACTCGCCGGCGCTGAACAGGCAGGCGATCGCCGCGGCGGTGATCGCCGGTCGCCCGCCGCCCCCCTTGGAGCTGTACTGAACGCCGCCGTCCTTTAGGGTGCAGCCGCGGATGTACTTGACCGCCTTGTCGATCACCTCCTTCGGCACGGCGACCCCCGCGTTGCGGCAGCCGCGGAGGCCCTGTACCTGTGTGACCGTGGTCGAGCCCTCGTCGAAGCCGTTGCCGTCTTTCGCGCTGACGTAGCCCCAACCGCCGGCGCTGGTCTGAGCCTCGCCGGTGAACTTGACAGCCGCGGTCAGGACGTTCATCAGCTCCTGCCGACGCTCGTCGTCTTCTTCTTCGCCAAGCACCTGAGACAGAAAGAGCATCGAGAAGCCGTGCCCGTAGGTGTAGCGGTCGTCCCGCAGGGGGTCGCCGATCAATCCGTTCGGGCGGCTTTGGCGGATGAGGTAGTCGACCGCACGCCGAAGGTTGTCGGCGTACTTGCCCTGGTTGGGGGTCGAGCCCTCGCTCAGCATGGCGAGGCCCGACAGCGCCGTCATAGCCGCCGGGTACCGGCCTTGGGCGGTCCAGTGGCCGAGGTTGTTCTGTTGCGCGGCCAGCCACCGAAGCCCGCCGTCGACAGCGCGGTCGACCTCGGCCGGCGTCGCGGCACCGCCGGGGAAGGGGGCGGTCCCCCAGACCACGGCTGCGAGTAGGCAGAGAACCGGCGTAGAGGTTTGCCGGGGCGTCGCGGTTCCAAGCGGCATGCGTTTCCTCCCTGCTTCTTTTGTTGGGCTCGCTCCCAGGGCGGCCGCTGACCACCCACTAATCTTAAGCAGAATCGATCGCGGGGGAGAACCCGGCGGAGCCCGTTTCGGGGGTTGCTTGCCCCCACGACTCAACGACCGGGCGCCCCCCGGCGGGGTTGTTCGATCGCCCCGCCGATCGCCTGTTGGAACTGCTTCACCAGGCTGCTCACGCTGGCCTGCCCGCGTGGCGATTCGGTCGAATCCGTCGCCGGCGGCGCCGGTGGCGACGGGGAGTCGATCGGGCGGAGGGCGATGGTCGTCAGCGGGAAAATTAGCCGCAGCTCGGGCGCTGGCTCGCGGGCATAGGTTATCCGGTAGGAGCCGATGCGGTTCTCGTCGATCTCCTCAATGCGGTGGACCGTCCGCCCGGTGAGGAGGTCGACGACGAGCAGGCTCGTATCAACGCTGGCTCGGCGCGAAGACCGGCGCTCCCGCCTCGACCCAAACACCAGAAGCGGGCTGTCACGAGGCTGGCGGGCCATCCACCCGCGGTCAACAATCGTTACCGGGCGGGGCCAGCGCGGTTCGCCGGTCTCAGCGTCGAGACAGTAGACCTCACCATTTACGACCGCCTCGGCGTCCAGCGAGGCAAACCGCGTCGTGGCGCCGCCCCGAGGCGTGTCGTACCCAACGACCACGACCAGCGCCCCGCCACGGGGCTCGACACGCAGGCTCTCGGGCGCCTGGCTGACCGCGATCTGTGTATCCGCGATGACCCGTCCCGCGAGCCGATCGATCACCAGCAGTCGGCCGTCCGGGGCGATGGCGGCGAGGCCCCAGTTTTCGATATCCGCCAGTTTCGCGCGGGCGTCGACCGATCGCTGGACGAGCGATTTGCCGGTGGCGAGATCGGTCACGGCGATCTCATGGGAAGCCCCGAGGCGGGTGGTGGTCAGCCGCCCCTGCCCGGCGGCGCGCCAGTCGCCCGGCGGCGGGGTCCAGTCGCCGACGGCCGAGCCGTCGAGCATCGAGAGCCGCACCGGTTCGCCCCCTTTCGTCACGGCGTAGACCAGCCGGTCGGTAGCGGCTGCCTTCTCGCCGAACCGAAGGTCGTGGCGGAGCCAGGCGATCTCGCCGGTGAGTCCGTCGATGCAGGCCAGGGCTTCCCCCTTCCGGACGAGCACGCCCCGAGGGCCGGCCGAGAGGATCTTGGCTTCCGCGGCGGGGTCGAGCGCCGGGGCGCCCGGAGCGTCACCGGTCGGTGGTCGCCGCAGCCGCCCGTGGTCGGGGTGGGCGATGGCCTGGAATCGCCCCTCGGTGGACCACAGACGGCGGTCGCGATCGCTGCCGGGCAGGGTCTCGAGCGCGACGACTTGTTCGCCCACAGAGAGGTAAAGGCACGGTCCGTACCGCCATACGCTGGGCTGCTCGTTCGCCTTGATGCGCCTTACGAGCCCCGCGGCGGCTCCGGGGAGCGTGGTGCGATAAACGGTGTCGCCGACGCTGTTCACGCCAAAGAGTTCACCGGCGTCGAGGTCCACGGCGAGGGAGGTGATCTGGTCCGCGGCGACGCTGGTGGTGGGCGCCGATGCATGGATCAGCGGCACGCGGCGCCACCCGGTCGCGTTGCCACGCCGGCTGCTGCTGCGGTAGCCGGTCTCTTCCGCTTCGCGTTTCTGTACTTCTACCGCGACCTGCTGCAACGCCCAGACACGGTCCGTGGCGGCGGCCGATGGCGTGAGCCTGGACGGCGACGCGTAGCCGGCTCGCGCCGTCGACGCGTCGTAGTACGCGGCGTCGAGCCGACGGCCCGCGGTAGCCATCGACCGGGCGACCTCGGCCCGAGTCGGCCCCACCGCCGGCAATCCGGCGAAGACGGCGTGAACGCCCTCGACTCCGCAACGCGTCGCGGGGGCGCCCTCCCGGTGCTCGAGCACCGCGGTCATGGGCGCCTGTTCGGCTGCGGTCGCTTCTTGCCAAGCGGCTTGCAGCAGTCGAGAAGCGCGGCGGAGTGGCAACGCCTCGTGGCCCTCGGCCACGGGCAGGGTCGTCGATCCGCGGGGATGATCCAACAGCTGCCCCGCAATGGCGAACGCCTCGGGCAAGCGGGTCTGCCGCGTCATTAGCTCGAGCCGCCCGATCAACAGCCGCTTCCGCTGGTCGGGGCTATCGACCAAGGATTCCAGCAGGGCGAGGTCGTCTGCCGACGGCCCGTTCAGCTCGATTCGGAGCGTAACGGCCTGTCTCAACCGCTTGCGTGCCCAAGCCGAGTCGGGCGACGCGGCGCAGGCGGTCGAGAGCGACGCGACCGCCGGGCCGAGCCGGCCTTCGCTCAGGTAGCCCTCGCCAATCAGGCAGTTCGCGGCGACATCGTTCGGGTTGTCTTCGATCGCTTGCCGTGCCGCGGCGAGCACGGCGTTGCGCTGGTCGTATCGCGCTAGCGTCGTGGCGGATTGCGAGACGATCACGCCTCGGTGGAGCATCAGGTTGCCGAGCGCCCCGCCCGACAAGGCCCGCTCTCGGGATGCGATCGTTCCGTCCGCGGCGTTGACGGTGAGCAGGGTGCCGTCCGAGAGGGGGGCGAGCAGCTCGCCAGACGTTGCCAGGCCTCGGCCGCACACCACGGCGCCGTCGTCCCAGGCGGCTCGCCAGCGGGTCTTGCCGGTGAAGAGGTCGAACGCGACAAGCGCATCCGGCTCCGCCACAACGGCCACGCCGTTGGTTAGCGCGAAGGCGTGGGCCCCTTTGCCCCGTTCGATGCGCCAGCGGGACGCCCCGGTTTCGAGTTCCAGGCAATGGAGCTCGGTCGACTCGGGCGACGCGACGACGACCGCTTCGTCCTGCACCAGGACGCGGTTCTCGACCCAACCATCGTCGGCGTTCGCGGGCCAGACCTCGCGGGTCCGACGCCGCCATGGCAGCGGCTCGACCGCGCGGCGACCCTGCTTTGCCGGGAACCTGTCGGCCCAGGCAATGCTCCTGTCGAGCAGGTCGACCGCTACGACGACCCCGACGCCTGTCGAGCAGACGGCCTTGCTGCCGGCAACCGCAATCGAGCCGCCCACCAAGCGCCGCACGGGGCTCTGGCGGACGCTACGCTCGACGCCCACCAGCGGCTGTTTCCAGAGTGGGGCCGCGGTCGCGGGGTCGAGCAGCAGCAGGCAGACCACCTGCTCAACCTCGGCCAATACAACCAACTGGCGATTGATCGACACGGGGGCACACAAGAAGTAGGCGTCCGCCAGCTGCCCGGGCCGCCCGGCGCCGACCGCCCAGGCGATCTTGCCTTCCGTCGCCAAGTCGTACGCAACAAGCCGGTTGCCGCCTAAACCCTGCTCGGCGGCCAGGCGGCCGCGCAGGCCGGGGAACGAGAAGTTTAGTCGATTCATGCGGGCCGGGCTGTCGGCCCTTTCGACCGCAAAGACACGCTGGCCGTCGGTCGACAAGGCTCCGCCGATCGGGTCGAACCAAGTCTTCAGCGTTTGCTGGCTGCCCAGCACCCGGTCGGTGACTTCGCCGAATGGGTCGGCCGCGCTGCTCTCATTGGCTGCCGAACCCGAGGTCGCCTGCCAGCGCCTCCGCCCGGTCTGCCAATCGATGGCAACCACTCCGCCAGCGTTCCGTGTAATTACTAGGTCCTTGGCTGCGATCGCTTGCAGCGAAGGCGCCTGCGACCAGCCTTTGTTGCGCAGCCAGTCGGCCGTCTCGGCAAGCCGGTCGTCGTCCCGCGGGTCGACGTGGACGGGCGCCAGCCAGCGTGCCCACAGGTGAGGCACTCCGCCTGCCCGTACTGGATTGCCGCTGCGACCGCCGCCGATCGAAACCCAATCACCGTGGTTCGGTGCCTCAGTCGCGGGCAGCAGATCACTTAGTCGCCGCAAGACCTCGGCGCCATCCGTCAACGGGCCGATTCCTGCCAATTCAGTCGCCCCGGCTGACGAACGGGCGAGGGCTTCGGTCGCCTTACGGGCCAAGGGCTCGTTGCCGCTCGCGAGGGCGGCGAGGGCGGAGGCCAGGGCGAGCTGAGGCTGGAAAGTCGCGGCGTGGGACGAATCGCTCAGCTTGCCGAAAGCGGCCGCCGCGAACTCCGGCTCGCCGAGTTCGAGGCACGCCTGGCCGATTTGCCAGCAGGCGATCGCGGACGCCCGCGAGTGCGGGTGATCGCGGAGGACGGTGATCAAGGTCTCGATGCTACCGGCTTCCAGCGCGGCCGCCAGGAGCCTGCCGGCCGCGGCGTCGGTTTCGAGTTGGTAGGCACGCTTACCCGCCGGCCCGAGCTTACCAAGGATGCCGCGGACGCGTCCCCGCAGGCTCGCCGGCGGGCGGCCAACCCGCGACTCCATCAGGTCGTCGGGGCGGGCAAGCGAACGGAGCAGCAGTGGCAACGCCTCGCTGTAGCGCTCTTGCTCAAGCAGATCGGCAGCCAGATCGACGGCTCGGGACGCACCGCGGTCCCGAGGCAGATACGCGCCGTAATAAAGCTGATGTTGGTCAGCCGCTGGCCCGGGTGGCACTTGTGCCGAAGCCGGCAGGGCGGTTGCCAGCGAATTAGCAGCCGCCACAAACAGAGCGAGGGCCACTAGCCGCAGTGCCGATCGGGCGGCCTTCCGGCGTCGAGCGTAAGGCCGCGATTGAAGACCCCGATCGGCGGGGCTGGCGGCACACGCTTTCGCGCGCTGCTCTCGCTTCAGGGTAGCAGCCATCAAGCGGTTTCCTTCTGCGGCCGTTGTGGCCGCGATCGGGGGCTCGCACAGGGTCGACGAGGTGGTCAGGACCGCCGCGCTGCCGAAGTTTCCGCCTGGCAAACACTTGTTTTCCACAATTTTCCGAGTCTATGCGGTCCAACTTGAGCCGGCAACATGACGCCTTTCGGCTTCGCCAGGAAAGATGCTCAATCGGGGACCTCGTGACTGGGACACTGGGTTCGGCGGCCCGCTTGGCTGAGACGGCAAGCCAGGCTGCACAACACAAAACTCCAAACCGATTGGATCGCCATAAGATATTTTTGTTTAAGCACTTGCATTCAATGCAGAGCGCCGATGGCGGTCCAGTTGAGCAGGTCGAGACGGTTGTAGCCGCACGGCAAGCAGCGGAGGCCCGGGTGTGAGGTAGGGTTACTTTGCCGCCAAGCCGTTTGGTGGCGTGGCGCTCGTCGCCGCGGGCCGGCCGGGCGTTAAAAAACCCTTGTTTATCAGGGTCTCCACTCCGGCGAGACGCTGATAAACAAG
>JBCCZD010000199.1:0-6664 GCA_039188275.1 Planctomycetota bacterium | reverse complement strand
GTGTGTACCAGCGCTAGTGCGGTAAGCGAAGCTGGGCAAAGCAAAGAGACGGCGGGTGGGGCGACCTCAAGGGTTGCCCCGCCCGCCGGCGTCGCGTGGCCACAGATTTGCCAGCCGGGCGGGTTCGCCACGGCCGGGGGTTCTACTTCTTCTTGGCGGTCTTTTTCTTAGCCGCCTTTTTCTTCACGGTCTTTTTCTTAGCCGCCTTCTTCTTGGGCGACTTCTTGGCGACCTTCTTCTTAGCGGCCTTCTTCTTGGGCGACTTCTTTGCGACCTTCTTCTTAGCGGCCTTTGTCTTGGTCGCCTTTTTCTTGGGCGACTTCTTCGCCACCTTCTTCTTGACCGCCTTCTTCTTCACGGTCTTCTTCTTCGTCGCCATACCGGATGGCTCCTTCCCTGATTGGCGCCCTCAAGAGTGTTTGACGCGTCTTCCCCCCGGGCGCTGCATGAGAGGGAAAGATCAGCTCCTAACAAAGCTCGCCTCGATGGCGGCCGCAGGCTGCTGCGTGGTCTACGGTCCGGCCGTAAACCGCCTCAACTGCGCGCATTGAACAAACGCACTACAGGCAAGTCAAGGTGAATCAAAGAAAAACCAAGGATCGAAGCGCGGCGTCGAACCTCGATTCAAACAGTGCGCTGAACCCCGCGGTGACGATCAAGCCACGTTGGCCCAACGCTAAGATCCCGTGCGCGGCGGGTCGCCTTCAAGGACGCCCCGCACGTACTCGGCGAGCGTGCCGAGCTGGCTGAAGAAGTCTTCGTTGTTGGCGCCGTACGGCCGCTTGAAGAAGCTCGCAAGGTAGGTGAGCGCGCCGGTCTCGCCGCGCCGCGCCGCGTGGTCGGCCAGGCGGGCGAGGTCAATCACCAGCGGCGCTGCGAGGGCCGAGTCGCAGCCCTGCCAGGTAAACTGCAGCGTCATTGGCGTCCCCAAAAAACCCTTGAAATGCACGTGGTCCCACGCAGTTTTCCAGTCGCCCAGGCTCTTGATGTACTCGATCGAAACCAACGATTGTGGGTCGTAGCCGAGCATCTTCGACAGCGCCGAATCCTTGCTCTGGAGCTTGGCCTGCTTGTGCTCCGGGTGGTCCAGCACCCGGCCGTCGGCGTTGCCCAAGATGTTGTGGCCGACCCAACTCATGACCTCCAGGTTCCGCGCCGCGAACATGGGGGCGAGCACCGTCTTAAGGAGCGTCTCGCCGGTCTTGCCGTCGCGCCCCGCGTGGCAGGCGCCGCGCTCCAGTGCGAGCTCGCCGATGGCCGTGCAGTCGGACCCGAGCGACGGCGTAAAATTTATCAGCGGGTGGCCCAGTTCGAGTGCCGCGATGGCGTAGAGCGAGCTCGAGCGGAGCACACAAGCGGCGTTGGTCTCCAGCGTCAGGCGAAGATCGCCCCACCGATCGGGGAGGGCTGCGCGGGGCGTCTCGGGCTCGGTCGACGCGAGTAGAACGACGACTACGCGGCCCAGGTTGTTCGCCTGTCGAAAATCGAGCAGGTCGTTTTTGATCCGCTCGATCCCGACGCGTGGTGACTCGACCCGGCGGGTCGCGTCTTGCCCCGCGGGCGCGGCGTCGCCGCCGCGGAAGTGGATGCCGGGGCGGATCCGCGAATCGATCTCGACGAGTTCTTCCCGGCAGGCGGCGAGCAGCTCGGGCGTGAAGAGTCGGTTATCCCTGGCAAGGGCCGCGGCGCCGTCGACGAGGTTGCCGCGGCGCAGCTCGTGCCCGCCGACGACGAGCTGATCCCACGACGCCAGCGGCAGTTCGCGGAGCATCGGTAGCTCGGTGACTAGGCCAACGCGGTCGACTGCCCGCTTCTGCAGGGCGGTCATGCCGACCGCGACAGTGGTCGCCACGGCGCCGCGGGCGCCGACGAGCCAGATGCCGGTCTTGTCCGCCATGTCACGCCGCCGGAGGGAGGATTCGCGAAGGTTGTGGGGGCGGGCCGGGTGTGGTCGGCTCGGCGGCGTGCGAGCCACTAGGAGCGGGTCATCGCTCCCTTTACGCTATTGTCAAACGCCGCGCGATCGAGGTCAACGGCCGGCACACCAGCCCCGCAGGCCGAGCGACCCCAAGACTCAAAACCGACCAAGACAGGCCGCCGATGTTCCAAGACGTTCAAGCCGCCCCGCCCGACGCCATCCTGGGGTTGACCGAGGCGTTCAAGGGGGACGCCAACCCCGAGAAGATCAACCTAGGCGTTGGCATCTACAAGGACGCCGCCGGCAAAACACCCGTGTTGGAGACGGTCTGTGAGGCAAGCCGCCGGCTGCTGGACGGGCTCGAAACCAAGGCGTACCTGCCGATCCCCGGGGACGCTGCCTACTGCGCGGCGGTGCAGCGGTTGATGTTCGGGGCGGAGCACGAGGTGGTCACCTCCGGCCGGGCGATGACCGCCCACACGCCAGGCGGTACGGGTGCGCTGCGGGTCGTCGGCGATTTTCTGAAGCAGAACCTGCCGGCGGCGACGCTGCACCTGACCGACCCGACGTGGGCGAACCACCCGGCGGTTTTCGCCGCCGCAGGGGTGGCAACGGAGACGGTCCCGTACTTCGACCGGGCGACCAACGGGCTGGCTTTCGACGCGCTGCTTGCCGCGGTCGAAGCGCTGCCGGCGGGCGACGCGCTGCTGCTGCACGGCTGCTGCCACAACCCGACCGGCATCGACCCGACGGCGGAGCAGTGGAAGCGGCTGGCCGACGCCGTCTACGCCCGCGGCGTGCTGCCGATTATCGACTTCGCGTACCAGGGGTTCGCCGAGGGGATCGACGAAGACGCCGCGGGCCTCCGAGAGTTCGCCCGCCCCGAGGCGGAGTTTGTCGTCTGCAGCTCGTTCTCGAAGAACTTCGGCCTGTACCGCGAACGCGTGGGTGCGGTGACGTTCGTCGCCGAGTCGCCCGAGCGGAGGGCGACGATCGCCAGCCAGGCGAAGCGGTGCATCCGCACCCTCTACTCCAATCCGCCCGCGCACGGCGCCGCGCTGGTGACGACGATCCTCGAAGACGCCGAACTCTCCTGCAAGTGGTACGGTGAGGTCGCCACGATGCGGGGCCGTATCAATCAGATGCGTGGGCTGCTGGTAGCCACGCTTGCTGAGAAGGGGGCCACGGGCGACTACGCCTTCATCGAGCGGCAGCGCGGCATGTTTTCCTTCTCGGGCCTGACGAATGAGCAGGTAGCTCGGCTTAGGGAGGAAGACTCGATCTACATCGTCGGCTCGGGCCGGATCAACGTCGCCGGCGTTACCGAGGCGAACGTCGACCGGCTGGCTGCGGCCATCGCCCGCGTTGCGGGGTAGCCGTAGCGGCGCCCTTTCAGAAGCCGATCTGAACCTGCGCCCGGACGAGCAGTCCGTCGTCGCCCGCGAAGATATCGGCGGTCGTCGTGTCGACCGAACTCTGGATGATGTTGGTCACGTCGAACGTGAACTTGTTCAACTGATCGCCGGCGCCGCCGTGCGAGCGGGGTTCGCCGAAGTAGTAGTTCATGCCGCCGGCGTACTCGAAGCTGTTCCCGAACAAGCCCGAGACCTGCGACATGCGGAAGTTCAGATCGAGTTTCCGTTCGACGACGAACTTACCCAGCTCGGCGTGGAATCCGTAGTCGTAGAGCTTGTTCACCGGCAGCGCGCCGTCGGCGGTGAGGTCTTGGAGTGAGCGGAGGAAGTACTCGGCGCTGGCGCTCCAGCCGCGGTACTTGATGCCGACGTCGATTGCCGCGAGCAGCACGCGGTCGCCCCGAAGCGTGACGCCGGGTGCGAGGGCGCCGGTGTCGGCCAGCCGCGTGCCGTCGCTTAGCCGCAGGAAGCTATCGTCCCCCAACGCGAAGGCGCCGCCGGCGTCGCTCCGGTCGTCCGATTTGTCGAAGGCGAAGCTGGCGCCGAACCGCACGACGGGCGTATCGTGCCAAAGGTAGTCGGGCGTGCCGTCGCCGTACGGGCCTAGCGGGTCGCAGTACAGCGTGCCGGCGGCGGCCAGGTTATCGTCCAGGTTCGATGGCGCCCGGGTCGAAGTCCGCAGGCCGTTGGTCAGCGACGCCTCGTAGCGCCACCGCCCGCCGGCGGGGCCGTCGAGGTTGCCCAGCAGCCAGAGGCCGTCGGAGAAGCCGACGCGGAAGTACTCCGTGGCGAGCGACCGATCCGCAAACCGCAGGTAGCGTGACGACAGCAGCCACTGCCGGTCCGCGGCGACCTTCCACCGGCCGAGGCGGACCCGAAGCTTTGGGTCGAAGGCGTACGTGAAGAAGTAGGCGAGCCCGTCGACCTGCGAGGCGCCGTCGCTGTCGGCGTCGAAGATGAAGTTGTACGTGAGCTTCGGGCTGAGCGCCGTGCCGCTGATGTTGAGCCGCACCCGTTCGGCGTCGAAGTTGCTGCGGTTGCGTACCGGATTCGTCACGCCGGCGTTGTCGGTGAACGTTTCGACATCCCGCGAGAAGCCGGTGTAGCGGAGCTGCAGCCGCCCGCCGACGTACAGCGCGTACGGGTTCTGCTGAAATTCGCGGGCGCGGATAAAGACGCCCTTGTTGAACTTCGCGCCGACTTCGAACGGCAGGGCGAAGCCCGGCTCACCAGCTACGGACGCGTAGCTGCCCGCCCACGCGTCGTGGGCGGCGAGTTTGGCGGGCGCCGGCGTGATGGGTGGCAGTCGACGCGGGGGCTCGGTCGCGGTGGCGGTCGCCGCGACGCACAGGAGGGCCGCTGCCAGATTGCCTCGGGCGGTTGTCATCGATTCCCTGAATGCCAGGTGCCCGGCGCCGGTCCCTCGGCACGCGCCGTCTTGAACCCGATCGGCCGGGGGCAACCGCTGCGGCCGGCGAAACCGCCACAGCCCGCAAGCCTTCGCGCACCCGGATCGCACCCCGGTCTTGGCGCGGGGCGGGCGACGCCGGTCGTGCCGGATCGGCCGACACGCTGGTAAACCTTGATGATCGGGCAGACCGAATGGCGCTCAGCGGGGCCGCGCTCGCGGCCGAATCTGATATCTTGGGCGGGTTCTCCTCCTCGCTCGCGTCGCGGCTTCCTGTGGAACTGATACGCCGCGGAACTGGCTCGGCTCTCGTTGCGACCCCAAGGCGCCACTGGTGAACATCCTTTTTGCGACGACCGAAGCGGTCCCCTTCTGCAAGACCGGCGGACTTGGCGACGTTTGCGGTGCGTTGCCGATCGCGCTCGAGAAGCTCGGCGTCAACCCGACGGTGATCCTGCCGGCGTTCCGCCACGCCCTTGATTCGGGTCAGCCCATCGAGTCGACCGGCGTCCGCTTCGAGGCGCCGATCGGCCGAAAGCTGGTTGGCGGCGAACTGCTCCGCAGCCGGTTGCCCGGCAGCGGTGTTCCCGTCTACTTGATCCGCCAAGACGACTACTTCAACCGCGACGAGCTCTACCGCGACGGCGAACGCGACTACCACGACAACTGCGAGCGGTTCGTCTTCTTCGGACGGGCGGTCCTCGAAGCGATCAAGAAGCTCGACCTGCGGACCGATGTGCTCCACTGCCACGACTGGCAGACGGGCCTGCTGCCCGCCTACCTGAAGACCATCTACGCCGGCCGGCCCGCATTCGAGCGGATCGCGACCCTCTTTACGGTCCACAACCTGGCCTACCAGGGGGCATTCTGGCACTGGGACATGGAGCTCACCGGCGTTGGCTGGGAGTACTTCAACTGGCAGCACATGGAGTTCTTCGGCCAGCTCAATTTCATGAAGAGTGCCCTGGCGTTCGCCGACGTGCTCAGCACGGTGAGTCCCCGCTACGCCGATGAGATCCAGTCGCCGCCGATGAGCTGCGGCATGGAGGGCGTCCTCGAGCACCGCTCGGGCGACCTCTACGGCGTGCTCAACGGCGTTGACTATGGGCAGTGGAACCCGGAAGTCGACCCGCACTTGGCGTCCAACTACGGCCCCGGGAATTGGCGCCAGGGCAAAGCGGCCTGCAAGGCGGCGCTGCAGCGCGAGATGGGCCTGCCGACCAATCCGGATACACCGCTGCTCGCCAGCGTCGGCCGGCTTGCCGAGCAGAAGGGCTTCGACCTGATCGCGGACGTGATGCCCCGCTGGGCCAAGCAGATGGACGCCCAGTGGGTGATGCTGGGGACAGGCGATCAGAAGTACCACGACCTGCTCGAACAACTCGCGCGGGAGTTCCCTGAACGCGTCGGCGTTGAGCTGGGCTTCTCCAACGAGCTGGCCCACCGCATCGAGGCGGGCGCCGACATGTTCCTGATGCCCAGCCGGTACGAGCCGTGCGGGCTCAACCAGATGTACAGCCTCAAGTACGGCGCGGTGCCGATCGTCCGCGAGACGGGTGGCCTGGCCGACACGATCACCGACGCCAACGACCACACGCTGGCCGCTGGTACGGCGAACGGGTACTCTTTCGCGGACGCCTCGGCGTACGCCCTGAGCATGGCGATTGACCGCGCGTGCCAGGCGTACCGCGACCCTGGCGTCTGGGGGCAGATCGTCGAGACCGGCATGCGGCAGGACTGGTCATGGGCCCGCAGCGCTAGACGCTATGTCGACCTCTATCAAGAAACGCTGTCGCGGCTCCGAGAGCCGGTCATCGGCTGAGCCCTAATCGCAAGGTTCTTCAATAGCCGGCGAGCCCCCCCCGCCGGGGGCGCCGGGGGCCCCCCCCCCCGGGGCGCCTGGCGCCCCCACCGAAACAAACC
>JBCCZD010000198.1:0-6774 GCA_039188275.1 Planctomycetota bacterium | reverse complement strand
GCTTGTCGAGCAAGCAGCACGACTTCTTGGCGCCGCAGCTCGAACCGCAACCGCACGCGTCGCTGCAGCAGGCGTCATCGCAACCACAGCTCGGCTCCTCGCAGCAGCAGCTGGGCTCTTCGCAGCAGCACGAAGGCTCGTCACAGCAGCAGCTCGGCTCGCCACAACCGCACGAAGGCTCTTCGCAGCAGCAGCTGGGCTCTTCGCAACAGCACGAGGGCTCCTCGCAGCAGCTGGTGCAGCACGAGCTCTTCTTCTTGCCGAACAGCTTGTCGAGCAAGCAGCACGACTTCTTGGCGCCGCAGCTCGAACCGCAACCGCACGCGTCGCTGCAGCAGGCGTCGTCGCAACCACAGCTCGGCTCCTCGCAGCAGCAGCTGGGCTCTTCGCAGCAGCACGAAGGCTCGTCACAGCAGCACGACGGCTCGCACGACTTCTCGCAACAGGCACAGGACGGCTCGCTCGCACAGCCGCACCCGCACCCGAGCATCTTGTCCAACAGACCGAAGCCGAAGCTTTGGCCCGCCAGCGAGATGCTCAGCATGAGCGCTCCCAACAGGTACTTCATCGAACAACTCCTCATACGGTCGGGCCTGCCTGGATTCCCTTTCGAACCGATCCCCGGCAACGCTCGGCGCCGCTCAAGCGAGTGAGCGGCTGTCCTTCCCAGCCGCGCGTCGCGGCTGGTGTGGGCTGGCCGACGTGCGGGCCGCGTGACAACCGCGATGGCTCGCGGCGAACGGGCGACGCAGGGGTTCGTCGAAAGGCGGGGTGGACCAGGCGGGTCCCTTGGGGGTGGCGTCAACGCCAGTCGAGCCAATCCTTGACTCGAAGCAGTCCGGGCCGGCTTGTTGACACGCGGGGTAGGGGCGTCGCCGCGGGCGCGTTGGCGCCGGTGCTTGCGACATCCCTCCTATCGGCCCCGGTTTTTTCCTCCCTTGAGGCATCGCAAGCTTTTTCGAGCGAATGGCTTACGCCGCGCGTTAGGCAAACTTTGCCGGCCACGGCGACCGGTCAGGCCGTAACGGTTGTCCGACCGACAGAACGGGCCTCGCCCCGAATGGCCCGGCCGTCGTGGCTCTGGTATGCTCGACCCTGTACCCGCCCGCAGACTCTTCGCAAACGCCCTCCATGAGTCATCGCACCGCGTTCCCTTTCGGCTTCCTCTCCAGCCTGCTCGTCGCCTCCGCCCCGCTCGCGCCGCTCGGCTACGCTGCGGACTGGCCCAACTGGCGGGGCCCAACCCACAACAACACCTCCGTCGAGACCACGCTGCCCGCCGACTGGTCGCCCAGGGGAGGCGCAGGCAGCAACCTGATTTGGAAGAGCGAAGAGCTGGCCGGCCGGAGCACGCCGATCGTGATGGCGGGCAGGCTCTACACGCTCGTCCGCGATCAACCCGGCACCGAACTCGAAG
Organism: Planctomycetota bacterium; assembly: GCA_039188275.1. Taxonomy (GTDB): domain Bacteria; phylum Planctomycetota; class Planctomycetia; order Pirellulales; family Lacipirellulaceae; genus JBCCQL01. The sequence goes on along the minus strand of JBCCZD010000198.1, from coordinate 5,357 downwards.
GCGAGAAGCTGGTTTGCGCCGACGCCGCAACCGGCAAGGTCGTCTGGCAGCACCGCTTCAACGTCTACCTGTCCGACGTGCCCGACACGCGGGTCGGGTGGTCGAGCGTGGTCGGCGACCCGGACACCGGCCGCGTCTACGCCCAGGGCGTGTGCGGCTACTTCTGCTGCCTCGATGGCGCGTCGGGCGAGGTCGTTTGGCAGCGGAGCCTGCACGAAGAGCTTGGCCTCCTCTCAACCTACGGCGGGCGGACTAACTTCCCGCTGGTCTACCGCGACACGGTCATCACCAGCGCCGTGGTCATCGGCTGGGGCGACACCCCCCGGTGGGGACTGCTCGCCAAGCCGGCCCACAGGTTCCTGGCGTTCGACAAAGCGACCGGCGAGCTCCGCTGGCTAAGCGGCACTCGGCTCATCCCCTACGACACGACCTACAGCACTCCGGTGTTGACCACGATTGGAGCCCAAGACCTGCTGGTCTTCGGCTCGGGCGACGGCGCCGTGTGGGGGATGCAGGCCGCCACCGGCAAGACCGTTTGGCACGCGCAGCTCTCCCGCCGGGGCATCAACACCTCGCCCGTCGTCTCGCCCGACGGCAAGGTCTTCATCGGCCACAGCGAAGAGAACCTGATCGGCAGCTCGCTCGGCGCCTTCGTCGCGGTCGACGGCGCGTCGAGTGGAAGGATTGCTGAAGACGAAGTCGTCTGGAAGAAGTACGACACGACCGTCGGTAAGAGCTCGCCCCTGTTTATCGACGGCAAGGTCTACGCAACCACCGACTCGGCGAAGATGCTCGTCTTCGACGCCGCGACCGGCGAGCAGCTCTCGCGCAAGCCGCTCGGCAGGGTCAGCCGGTCGACGCCCCTCTACGCCGACGGCAAGATCTACTACGGCAGCCGCGGCGGCCGCTTCTACACCCTCGAGCCGCAAGCGGACGGCTCGCTCAAGACGGTCTCGAAGGTTTCGCTCCGCGGCGAGCAGATCGACGCCTCGCCGATCGTCTCCGGCGGCAGGCTCTACGTGACCACCAGCGAGGCGCTCTACTGCATCGGCAACGACGCGTCGATCGCCGCTAACCCCGCAGATGCCGATTCAACCGACCTGCCAGTATTTAGTAGCGATCTTGATATCCCCTTCCGTGGCGGCAGCTTTGGTCCTGCGGTTCCTGCATTCGGCCCGCCCCAGCCGGCGCAGCTCCAATTGTCGCCCTACGACGCCCTGCTGGCGCCCGGAGAGACCCTTCAGCTAACGGCTCGGCTGTTCGGCGAGAATGGTCGGCCGGCCGAGAAGGCGGCCGTTGACAGCGTGGTCTACGAGGTCACCGGCCCCGGCGAAGTTTCACCCACCGGGCTCTACACCGCGCCCGCGGGGGCTTCGCACGAATGTGTCCTGATTGCCGCCAAGGCCGGCGGACTAAGCGCCACCGCCCGCATCCGTATCGTCCCGCCGCTGCCTTGGGACTTCGACTTCGAAGACGGCGCCGGCGAAGTGCCGCTCACCTGGGTCGGCGGCCGGGTGCGGTACAACCTGCGTGAAGACGCCGCGGGGAACCACTACCTCGCCAAACCAACGGAGTTGCCCACCCGACCCGGCAGGCCGACCACCAAGCTCGGCACCCGCAGCCGGATGTGGATGGGGCCGTCCGACCTCGCCGACTACACGATCGAAGCCGACGTGCAGATGCAGGTCGGTAGCGGCGGCGAGGCCGGCTATGCTGGCGGCGGAAGCGATGAGCTGTTGCCCGAGTTCCCGGCCGCCACAACGGACGCCTCGGTCAAGCTGCCGTCGCTCGGCCTGATCAACAGCGGGTACACCTTCACGCTGTTCGGCCCTAGCAACGAGGCACGGCTGTACAGCTGGTGCACACACGACAAGCGGACGCAGGCCGCCGTGCCGATGGCGTTCGAGGCGGGCAAGTGGTACACGGTCAAGCTCCGGGTCGCCCCCGACGAAGCGGCGGAGGTAGCGAAGGTCTCGGCAAAGGTCTGGCCCCGTGGCGACGCCGAGCCGGAGGCCTGGACCCTCGAGTTCGAAGACCGCGCGCCCAACTACCGCGGCAGCCCCGGCCTGTTCGGCGACGCCAAAGAGGCGGAGTTCTACGTCGACAACCTGTCGGTTGACGCCAACTAGCCCCGGCCGGCGGCAGCGGTTCTGCGACCGCGTCGATGGACGTCACTCAACCCGTCTCGGCGGAGAAGCCCAAGCCGCCGATCGAATCAGATAGCCACACAAGATCAGAAACGACCCGACCCATGGAACAGCCTGAACCCGCCTCACGCCTCTTCCCGCTGCTCTGCTTGATGGGCCTCGTGGCCGGGGCGACCTACGCCTGGCAGTCGCAGGACAACGCCGTCCCGGCCGCTGCTGCCGACGCCGACTCCGACGCCGAGCCTGAAGTGACCGAAGCCGAGGCGCCGGCGTTCGAGCCACCCGCCATCGAGTCGCCCGCGGCCGAAGCAAGCGAGGCCGAAGTGACGTCCGCCGAAACCGAGGCATCGGCGGCTCCCGGATCGGGCAACACCCCCGACGCAACCGGCGCGGCCGAGCCCGCCGACACCATTCCTGCGGAAGGTCCCGAGCAAACCGGTGAGCTGCCCGCCGGGGCGGCGGTGATCACCAAAGAGTGGACGCAGTGGGCCGGGTCGCCCTCACGCAACAACACGCCGGTGGGAGTCGGCATCCCGAGCGAGTGGAACGTCGGCGAGTTCGACTTCCGCACCGGGGAGTGGGACCCGACCAACGCCAAGAACATCAAGTGGGTCGCACGCGTCGGCTCGCAGACCTACGGCAACACGGTCATCGCCGGCGGGAAGGCGTTCATCGGCACCAACAATTCAGGCGGCTGGATCGAACGCTACCCGGCCGAGGTCGACCTCGGTTGCCTGATCGCCTTCGACGTGGAGACCGGCGACTTCCTCTGGCAGCACTCGAGCGAGAAGCTCAAGACCGGCCGCGTCCACGACTGGCCGCTGCAGGGTATCTGCTGCGCGCCGCTAGTCGAGGGCGACCGGCTCTGGTTCGTCACCAGCCGGGGCGAGGTCCGCTGCCTCGACACGGAGGGCTTCCGCGACGGCGAGAACGACGGACCCGTCACGAACGAAGAAGACGCCGCCAAGGCCCGCGCCGAGGCGATGACCGCCGCCAACCGCAAGGCCGCCGAGGCGTCGGACAAAGAGGCGACCGTCGTCGCTTACGATATGCAGAACGAGGCCGACGTCGTCTGGGTCTTCAACATGATGAGTGAGCTGGGCGTTTCGCAGCACAACATGTGCAGCTGCAGCGTCACGGCCGTCGGCGACACGCTGTTCGTCAACACGTCGAACGGCCTCGACGAGTCGCACATCAACCTGCCGTCGCCCGACGCGCCCAGCTTCATCGCGCTCGACAAGAGCACCGGCAAGGTGCTGTGGACGGACGCCTCGCCCGGCGAGAACATCCTTCACGGGCAGTGGTCGAACCCGACCTACGCCGTGCTGCCCGGCCCGGACGGCGGGGACCAGCCGCAGGTGATCTTCGGCGGCGGAGACGGCTGGATCTACTCGTTCGACCCCGCCGGCGACGGCGAGGGCAACGCCAAGCTGCTGTGGAAGTTCGACGGCAACCCCAAGGAGTCCGTCTGGATCCTCGGCGGCCGGGGCACGCGGAACAACGTGATCGGCACGCCGGTCGTCTACGAGGGACTCGTCTATATCGCCGTGGGCCAAGACCCCGAGCACGGGGAGGGCATCGGGCACCTGTGGTGCATCGACCCGACCAAGCGCGGCGACGTCAGCCCCGAGCTCGCCTTCAACGCCAGCGACCCCGAAACGCCGATCGCGCCCAAACGGATCCAGGCGGTCGTCAAAGACGAGGGCGACTTCACCCGGCCCAACCCCAACTCGGCCGTCGTCTGGCACTACAGCGAAGTCGACCGAGACGGTGACGGCGACATCGCCTTTGAAGAGACCATGCACCGGAGCTGCGGCACCGTGGCCATCAAAGACGGCGTCCTGTACATCGCCGACTTCAGCGGGCTCTTCCACTGCCTCGACGCGGCGACCGGCGAGGTGAACTGGGTTTACGACATGTTCGCCGAGGCGTGGGGCTCGCCGCTGGTCGTTGACGGCAAGGTCTACATCGGCGACCGCGACGGCGACGTCGCGGTCTTCCCGCACTCGGCCGACCCGGCGGTCGCCCTGACCGAGAAGGACGGCGAGCCGTACCCCGCCCTCGGCGAGGTCAACATGAGTAACAGCGTGCTATCGACTCCGATCGTTGCCGACAACGTCTTGTACATCTCGAACAACAGCCACTTGTTCGCGATCGTCGCCGAAGCCAAAGTTGACAAGGTCGCCCGCAAGGACTGAACCAGGGTCGGCCTAAAACCCGCGAACCCTTAGCCGCCCCGGTCGTACGAGTAACTATGAGCAAGCAAGTCTTAGACGTCGGCAACTGCGGACCCGATCACGCGACGATCACCCAGTTCTTAGAGAGCAACTTCGGCTGCGTTGTCGCCCAGGCGGATCGGGCCGAAGACGCGCTCGAGAAGATGATCGCCGCCGCTAGAGATGGCAGGCCGTTTGATTTAGTGGTGGTGAATCGGAAGCTGGACGTTGATTACAGCGACGGCCTAGACGTCATCCGCCAGCTCAAAGCGAACCCCGCGACCGCCGCGGTGCCGGTGATGCTGATCACCAATTACGCCGACCACCAAGACGCCGCAGAGGCCGCCGGCGCCCTGCGCGGCTTCGGCAAGCTCCAATACAGCGAGCCCGCCACCGTCGAGCGCGTCCGCGCTGCGCTTGCCTAGGCCGAGGCAGGGCGGCTCTCCACTTATCCGCTCATCTTCCGCTCTCCTCCCGTCGAAGCGAAGCCGCCAAAATGGCGTCTTGTAGCACATGTGAATCTGGCTTAATGGCGGTCGTAAGGCGCCATTTTGGCGCCTCAGCTTCTTCTATCGCGTGGCACCTCTTCCGCGATTCGACGTAAGTCCTAATAGGTAAATGATTTGCGGACCAAATGCAGCGATTGGCGCCGGCTTTGCATTCCATGTCGTGGCGGCCTGAACCGTCTTTCTGCCGCTACTTCACCCCGTGGTCAGAGAAAGAAGGAGACCAACCCCATGGCTTACACAGCCCACAAGAACCGGCTCCGCCAGTTTGCGCCGAGTCCCCTGGCGGATGTCGACAACCTGTTCCAGCACTTCTTCGGGCCGAGCGTTGCGTCGGCGGTTGGCTGGCGGGCCCCCGCCTCCGTTTGGGAGGCGGACGACCGGCTGCACGTCGAGATCGATGCGCCGGGCGTGCCGCGTGACGGCGTCGAGGTGACCTTCGACAAGGGAACGCTTACCGTCGAGCTCAACCGCCCCGCGCCCGAAGG
>JBCCZD010000197.1:0-6848 GCA_039188275.1 Planctomycetota bacterium | reverse complement strand
GACCCAGATGTCCACGGGCGCCGACCACGCGTCGTCGACCAACCGCCGGCGGCCTTCGTGGTTCGACAGGTCGGCGAGGAGCATCGTCGCTTCGCCGCCCGCTTGTTCGATCGCTTCTCGCGTCGCTTCCAGGCCGGATCGGTTTTCGAGCGCGTGCAGCACCAGCCGTGCGCCGCGTCCCGCGAGCGCGACCGCGATCGCCCGCCCGATGCCAGACGAGGCGCCGGTAACGACGGCCGTTTGCCCGTTGAGTTCGGTCGCCATGGCGGCTGCGCGAAGGGGCCAAGCGTGATGGGCTCTCGAGTAATCCGCCCCGCCACATTACTTGTAGCAGCGCGCACGGCCAAGATGGGGTCCGCCAGACGCGGGCCCTACTGCGGGGCGTTTTCGATTAGCCAGTCTTCGAGCACAACGTGCTCGAGCTGAGGCGCCCGCAGCAGCGCGGCGCTGGTTGGCAGCCGCGCGTTCAGCCACGGGCGATCGATGATCGGGCCGAGCGCCCGCAAGCTCATCCCGGACAGGTCGTTCCGCGCGCGGAACTGCCGCACGTTCTCGCTCAGCCGCGCGAAGGTCGCGGGGATGACATTCGGCGCCGGGCCGATGTGCAGGACCGTTTGGGTTGGCGAGTGGAGCACCGCGCACACGGCGTCCCACAGCCGCTGCGGGTGGTCGACCCAGTTGCGGAGGGTCTGCCGGATCGCTACGCGGTCGCCGATCGGCTTGCCGGTGACGAGCGACACGACCGGGGGCGCCGGCGGCGCGTCCGTGATCCGCATCGCCCCGATCATGACGGCCGCGCGATCAACAATGTTCTTCTGCCAAATCAGTGGCGTGTGCAGCGGCGGCCAGTGCTCGTGGTTGAGCTTCAGGTGGACTCTCGAGGGGAAGGCGTCGTTCATCTGTGTACGGAACCGTTGAATCGTCTCGCCTTGGCCGAGCAGCAGCAGCGTGTTCGGTGACAGGACGGCCGAGATGCCGATGGCCCCGGCGCCGGCTTGGGTGATCTCGTCGCACAGCCGCGCGGCGACGGCCTCGTCGATCGGGAGTTGCCGCGAGAAGAGGACGCCCATCGTCACGCCCTCGGCGAGCCGGGCCGAGTCGCCCGCCATGGCGAGCGGCACACGGAGCGCCTCGGCGCCGTCTAAAACCCCGGCGGCCGAGAGGGCGGCGAGCTCGCCGAGGCTGTAGCCGAACGCGAGTTCGGCCGTGGCGATGTCGATGCCGTGGGCCTCGCGGAGCAGGTCGAGCTGGGCCGCTTCGGTGGCGAACACGAGGGCGACCGCCTCGGCGTAGTCGGCGAGGCACGCTTCGCGGCCTTCGCGGACGCGCCGTTCGAGGTCGACGGGGCGGCCGAGGATATCCGCGCAAACGGCCCCCGCCTCGTCGAGCCTCGCGCGGACACGCGGTGCGTACGCCGGGCAGGCGAGCAGCTCGTCGGTCCTGCCCAGGTTGGCGGTGTTGTACCCGCGGAAGGCCAGGGCGGCGCCGGGCCATAGCTCCGCGATCGGTGTTTGCATGCGCGCCCCCGCCAACGTGGTGCGTGATTCTATGCCCGGCGACGCCCCCAGCAATCCTACGCCGGGAAGGGCCCGATTGTGCGGACGTTTGCGGCCCGCCGTCCCCGCGGCCCGGAGATGCGGCTCGTGAGGGTATTGCGTGTCGGACCGGTCGCAGGGCGGCGGTTCGTGAACCCGTCACGCGGGCGGGGCCGGGCGATCGGCTCCGCCCGCGCGAGCGTGCGGTAGGGTTAGCTTGTCGAACGGCCAGCGTGTGTGCCGCAGTTATCTTCGAGGGCGATTCCTATGATGACCGCTGAACAGATCATGACCTCGGGAATCGTTACGATCAGCCCCAAGGCGACTCTGCACGACGCGATTGAACTGGTCCTCGATCGGCGCGTGAGCGGGCTGCCGGTGGTCGACGAAGACCAGGCGCTGGTCGGCATCATCACGGAGTTCGCCCTGCTGGCGCTCGCCTACGACGAAGGGTTGCAGCACCAGACCGTGCAGCAGCACATGACGCGTGAGGTGATCACCGTCGGCGCCGGGGACACCGTCAATCGGCTGGCCGACCTGTTCATCCTGCACCGCGTGCGCCGACTCCCGGTGATCCGCGGGGGGCGCCTTGTGGGCCTGGTTTCTCGCCGGGACGTTCTCAAAGCGCTCGGTCAGGCCGCGCCCGTCTGCTCGGCCTAGCCCATCGGGGGCCGCGTGATCGTCGCCACCCGCGTGACCGCGCCGCGGCCTTTCTTTGACTTCCGGCCGGGTTGAGCTACCTATCGGTAGACCGTTGCGCCCGGGCCATCTTGCTAGCCAACCCGGCGCTCCGACGCCACCCAACCGAAGGGGCCAACGATGGCCGAGCCGAAGCAGACCGTCTTGTTGATCGAAGAGGACGCGGTCCTGCGGGACGTAACCTCTTTCCGCTTGGAGTTAATGGCCTTTGAAGTCGTGTCGCTCGAGTCCGCCGAGGCGGCGATCAACTGGCTCGGCGATCGGCTCCCCGACTTGGTGATTGTCGGCCACTTCCTGCCGGGCATGGATGGCGCCGACCTGGTCGATCGGCTCAGCAACGACCTGCGGACCAGCGAGTTGCCGGTCATGTTCCTGTCGCCGAACTCCGACCTCGACGACGTGCAGCGCGCCTACAACGCGGGCGCCGACGAGTACTTGGTGACGCCGTACGACCCGCTGGTGCTGGAACGCAAGGTCTACCGGCTCGCCGAGGCGGCCGGCGCCTCGGCTCAGACGTAGCGGCGTGGCCTAACGCGTTCGCCCAGCCCCTCAAGACGCACCGCAGCCCCCATGGCACGCCTCGGCGACATCCTGATCCGCAACCACCTCGTGACGCAGGCGCAGCTGGAGAGCGCGCTCGCCTCGCAGGGTTCTGAGCGAGGAATGCTGGGGCAGATCCTGCTCCGCCGCGGGCTGATCTCGCTCGACCAACTCGGCGAAGCCCTTGCCGAACAGTACGGTGTTCCATACCTCGACCTCGTCCCGCAGGCGGTGAATACCCAGATCGCGCGCCTGCTGCCCGAGCAGTTGTCGCGTGAGCGGTCCTGTGTGCCGGTCGCGGTCGACGGCGCCGACCTGCGGCTGGCGATGGTCGCCCCTGACGACATCGAGACCATCTCCGAGGCGGAGCTGATCACGGGCTACCACGTCGAGCCGGTCGTCGCGCTCGACGGCCCCGTGCAGGCGGCGATCGATCGCGGGTTCGACGAACGGCTCGTCGCTCGGCAGACGATTGTCGACATGAAGATGGCCGACCTCGAGGAGGCGGCCGAGGCGATCGACGACGAGCTCGAGCCGCAGGTCGAGGTCGAAGAGGAGCAGGCGCCGGTGGTGCGCCTGGTCCGCGCCATCCTGATGGGCGCGATCAACGCCAACTGCAGCGACATCCACCTCGAGCCCCACATCCCAGAGATGCGGGTCCGCTACCGGGTCGACGGCGAGCTGCAAGCCGTGATGACGATCCCCAACCACACCGAGGAGTCGGTCGTCGCGCGGATCAAGGTGATGGCCGACATGGACACCACCGAGAACCGGCGCCCGCAAGACGGCCGGCTGAGCATCGAGGAGGGGGGCGCCCGCGTCAACTTCCGCGTCAGCACCATCCCGACCGTCGGCGGCGAGAAGGTGGTGATGCGGTTGCTCGACGAGGGGAACCAGATCTTCGACCTCGAGGGCCTCGGCCTCGGCCAACGCGACCTTAAGACCATCCAGTCGCTGATCGACAAGCCGTACGGGATGATCGTCGTGACCGGGCCGACCGGCTCCGGCAAGAGCACGACGATGTACTCGATCCTGTCGAAGCTCAACGCCACGAGCCGCAACATCGTGACCGTCGAGGACCCGGTCGAGTACCGCCTGCCCGGCGTCAACCAGGTCGCGTCGGACAACGATCACGGGCTCGGCTTCGCCAACGCGTTGAAGTACATCATGCGGCAGGACCCGGACGTCATCATGCTGGGCGAGATCCGCGACCACGAGACGGCCGCCACCGCCGTCCAGGCGGCGCTGACCGGGCACCTGCTGATTAGCACGCTGCACACCAACGACGCGGTCGGCTCGATCGCCCGGTTGAGCGACCTGGGGATCGACGGTTTCAAGGTCGGCAGCGCGCTCTTGGGGTCGATCGCGCAGCGGCTGCTGCGTTCGATCTGCAACGACTGCAAGGAGCCGGTCGAGCCCAACGAGACGCTGCTCAAGCAGCTTTCGCAGGGGCGCGACGTGCCCGCCGACACGATCTTCTACCGCGGGCGTGGCTGCAAGAAGTGCCTGGGCAGCGGCTACCTGGGGCGGATCCCCATCTACGAGATCATGACCGTGACGCCGACCATCGCCGAGGCGGTAGAGAAGGGCGTGCCGGCGACGAAGGTGCGCGAGATCGCCTGCCGAGAGGGCATGGTTGAACTCGCCGGCGCCGGCATGGAGCAAGTGATCGCGGGCAAGACGTCGCTCGAAGAAGTCTTCTTCAAGATCTCGAGCTAACCCCCGCGGCGAGGCCCGTCATGCGTTCAACCAAAAAAAAGAGCCTGGCGCCCCGGGCGTCGGGCAAAGCGAAGGCCAAGCCGGACGCCGGGCCCAAGGGCGGGTTCTTCGGCCTGGGTGGCGACAAGGCCGTCCGCGCCAAAGCCGAAGACATCACGTTCATCTTCCGCAACCTCGCGACGCTGATCGAGAACGGCGTGTCGCTCCCAAAGGCCTTGGGCGCCCTGGCCGACGAGAAGTCGCTTGAGCGGTGTCGGCAGCTGCTGCTGGGGCTCCGCCGGGAGTTGGAGTCGGGCGCCACGTTCAGCGCGGCGCTCGCCAAGTTCGACTCGACCTTCGACGTCATCACGGTCAACCAGGTCCGCGTCGGCGAGCGCGCCGGCACGCTCGGCTCGACGCTGGACAACATCGCCACGCAGCGTGAGAAGGCGGGGAAGCTCAAGGAGACCATCGTCAAGAAGCTCGCCTACCCGGCGATGCTGACGGTGATGGGCTCCGGCGTGATCACGTTCCTGCTGATGTACGTCGTGCCGGTCTTCGAGGAGACCTATCGCTCCGCGCGGGTCCCGCTGCCCGGGATCACGCAGACGCTGATTACCGTCGGCGCGATCGCGCAGAGCTATGGGTTGTTCATCGGCGGCGCGATCGTCCTGGCGGTCGTCGGCGTGCAGCAGGCCCGCAAGCGGCCGCACATCGCCCACGAGATGGACGCCCGCCTGCTCCAGCTACCGCTGCTGGGGGAGTGGCTCCGCGACATCGCCGTGCTGGAGCTCATGGAAGTGCTCGGCAACCTGATGGAGGCCGGGTTCACCCTCGCCGAGGCGCTCAAAGAGGCGGGCGACTCGGTCGGCAATCGGGTCGTTAAGCAGAGCGCCCACGACCTGAACGCCGCGGTCAACCGGGGCGAGCGGTTCAGCCGTGAGATCGAACGGATGGGCGACCTGTTCCCGCCGATCGTTAGCCAACTGGTGATCGTCGGCGAGCAGACCGGCAACCTCGCCAAGGCGACCGAGCACATCCGGTCTCACTTGCAGATCGAGGTCGAGCGCCGGGCGAACGTCTTCGTCGGCGTGATCGAGCCGACCCTTACCATGGGGATGGCGATCGCGGTGGCCGTGATCCTGCTCGCGATCTACCTGCCGATGTTCGACATGATCAACACCGTGGGGGCGTGACAAGATGAGGGCCGCGACGATAAAGCGATCTCCCCGTGGCGGCTTCACGCTGATGGAGCTCTTAGCAGTATTGGCGATCATCGGCATTATCGCGACCCTGACGGTCCCGCGGGTGACGACGCACATCCCCGTGGGCGAGGCCGCTGCGTGCCACACCAACAAGGCGGAGATCGAGGTCCAGGCGCAGCTCTGGAAACGCGTGAACGGCTCATTCCCTTCGGCAACGCTCAACAGCATCGGGAACGACCTCGACTACTTCCCCGAGGGCGTGCCCACCTGCCCAGTCGACGGGACCGCCTACACGATCGACACCGCGACCGGGTTGGTGGTGGGCCACAACCACTAGCGGCAACCGTAGTTTGCGAAAAATCTTCGCGCTCCGCACGCACGCGAGAAAACACGACCTAGAGTTCGGTAAAGCCCGTTGTCGACCGGCCCGCCGGTTGACGGACGACAGACAATGCCCCTGAGTCACCCCGAATTTCTGTTTCGCGCCGGCCCACCGGCGCCAGGAGGAAAACAAGCGATGTTGAAGCGTAACCCCAAAGGCCGTCGCGGATTCTCGCTGATGGAACTCCTGGCGGTCGTCACGATCCTCGGCATTATCGCCGCGATCATCGTGCCGCGCGTCTCACTCTCAACCTCCAACGCCAAGACGCAGGTCGACGCCCACAACCGGTCGACGATCAACGCGGCAGTCGAGCGGTACTTCATTGAGGAGGGCGCCTGGCCCGCCAACATCGGCGTGATCGGCAACGACACCGACTACTTCCCGGACGGCATCCCCGACAACCCCGTCGACTCGACGGACCCCTACGCCCTCAACGCCACGACTCACCGCGTTGAGTAGCCGCGGTTCGGGTGTCGGTTCGCAAGGAGAGCGGTGCGGAACCCACGATGGCCGACCCGCATAGAGAAACTGATCAAGCACGCCGCTGGAAACAGCGGCGTGCTTATTCGTTGTTCGAGCTGCTGGCGGTGCTGGCGATCATCGGCGCTGTCGCCGGCATGGCGGTGACCAAGTTCGGCCACGCCACGTACGAGGCGGCCGACGCCCAGGGCTTCGCGAGGCGGATGGCCCTGGACGTTTCCCAGACGCGGCGCCGGGCGATCGCGTCGGGCGACGACCACTACTTGCAGTTCTCCCGCGTATCGGGGGCGGTCGTGTAGCCCACGACCG
>JBCCZD010000196.1:0-6855 GCA_039188275.1 Planctomycetota bacterium | reverse complement strand
GGCCCCGCCGATCGCGGCGACGAGGTGCCAGCCTAGGGCGAGAGCGATCAGCGTCGCCACGACGAGCCACAGGACGCCGCTGCCCACCTCGGCGACGTACGCGCCGCCGATCAGCAGGCTGAGTGCGACCGCGGCGAGGTTCAGCAGGTGGCGCCCCGGCAGGAGGAGCGGCTTGCCCGAGAGGAGCCCCTTGAGCTTGGCGAACGCGACGACCGAGCCGGTGAACGTGATGGCGCCGATCCAGACGGCGATGTAGATCTCGAACAGGTGGATGCCCCGGCCCAGGCCGGCGTGCTTGTCGATGTCGGAGTAGCTGGCGTACCCAACCAACACCGCCGCGGCGCCGACGAAGCTGTGCAGCAGGGCCACCATCTCCGGCATGGCGGTCATGGCGACGCGGGCGGCCATGGCGGCGCCGATCGCGGCGCCCACGAGCACGGCAACGGATACCAGCAGCAGCCCGCCGCGGGTGATCTCCGTCGAAGTGAGCGTCGCGCCGATAGCGATCGCCATGCCGATCATCCCGTACGCTGCGCCGCGGCGTGCCGTCTCTTGGCTGCTCAGCCCCTTGAGGCTGAGGATGAACAGCACCGACGCCGCGAGGTACGGGAGTGATAAGAAGACGAGGTCCAATTCTGCCCCGGTGGTTAAACGTCGGTGTTGGATCAGTTGGGAGTTCGGATCGCGGAGATCGGAGTAGCGAGCTTATGCAGTTGCGTTTGCTAGGCGCTGGTCATACCGCGTTTGGCGATCCTGCTTCCGCACCCGCTTCACTCTTTCCGAAACATCAAGAGCATGCGGTGGGTGACCCAGAAACCGCCGGCAACATTGATCATCGCGAGCAGGATGGCGAGCAGGCCGAAGGCCGTGGCGATGCCCGCCCCACCGGCGCCCCCTTGCAGCAGGCCACCGATGATGATGATGCCGCTGATCGCGTTGGTGACCGCCATCAGCGGCGTGTGCAACGCCGGCGTGACGTTCCAGATGACCTGGTAGCCGACGAAGCAGGCGAGCACAAAGACCGTCAGGTGCTGCACGAACGCCTGGAGCTCGCCGGACCCGTCGGTCGCTTCCCCGTTGGCGCCGAAGCGTAGCCCCGCCCACGCGGCAGCCAAGAGCAGGCCGCCGGCGACCATCGCCGTGTCGAACCGCGTCGGCGACGGCGCCTCGGCTGCGGGATCGTCCACGGCCGCCTCGGGCTTTGGCGGCGGCTTAGGCAACGCGGCGGTCGGCTCCAGTCGGGGCGGGGGCCAGGTGACCGCGCCGTCGTGGGTGACGGTCATCGCCCGGGTCACCTCGTCCGACATTTCGATCGACGGTTCGGCCCCGCCGAGGTGCTTCACCAGATTGACCATCACGTTGCCGTACAGCGAGCTGGCCGTGTCGGCCATCCGGCTGGGCAGGTCGGTGTAGCCGATCACCGTGACGCCGTGCTCGCGGACCGCCTGCCCCGGTTGGGTGTACTCGCAGTTGCCCCCCTGCTCGCCGGCGAGGTCGACGACGACCGACCCGGGACGCATCTTCTCGACCATGTCCTTGAGCCACAGCTTTGGCGCCGGCTTGCCGGGGATCAGGGCCGTGGTGATGACGATGTCGACCTCTTCGGCCTGCTCGCGGAAGAGGGCGTACTCGGCGTCGAGGAACGCCTGAGACATCTCCTTCGCGTACCCGCCGGCGCCCTCGCCCGACTCTTCCACGTGGATCGTGAGGAACTCTCCGCCGAGGCTCTCGACCTGGTCCTGCGTCGCGGCGCGGGTGTCGAACGCCCGGACGATGGCGCCGAGGCTCTTCGCGGTGCCGACCGCCGCCAGGCCCGCCACGCCGGCGCCGATCACCAGCACCTTGGCCGGGGGGAGCCGCCCGGCGGCCGTCATCTGCCCGCCGAAGAACCGCCCGAACGCCCCGGCCGCCTCGACCACGGCGCGGTAGCCGGCGATGTTCGCCATCGCGCTGAGGGTGTCCATCGACTGCGCCCGCGTAATCCGCGGCACCGCATCCAGCGCCAACGCCGTGACGCCCGCGGCGGCCAGCTTCTCTAGAAGCTCCTGGTTGTTCGACGGTTGCAGGTACGAGGCGAGGATCGTCCCCCGGTCCAAGCGGCCGATCTCGTCGTCCGATGGCGGGCGGACCTTGAAGACGGCGTCGACTCCGGTCCACGCGGCACGCGGCTCCTCGACCACCTCGGCGCCGGCGCGGCGGTAGCCGTCGTCGACGAAACCGGCCTCGGCGCCGGCGCCCGCCTCGACGAGCAACTCGTGGCCGAGCTTGATGAGCTTGGCGACCGATTCGGGCGTGGCGGCCACTCGGCGTTCGCCAACGAAGGCCTCTCGGGGGATCGCGATCCGCACGTGACTGACCCCGGGGGGTGACTTTGAGGTTTGGTGGGCGTCCCTGGCGGTTCGGTCACCGTGTGCTTGCCGGGCGGGCGAACCGCGCGGCGTTGCTAGGTGACAGCGTACCAGCACGCCGCGGCTTGCCAACCGGCGGGGCACGGGCCTCGCCGCCTTACGGCAGCTCCAGCAGCTTGCGAAGCAAGCGCCGAGCCGCCGTGAGGTCTTGCTTGACCAGGCTTTCAGAGACGGCCGATAGCTCGGCGATCTCGCGGATGGTGTAGCCGCCGAAGTACCGCATCTCGACAAACTCCGCCTTCCGCGGCTCGGACTCGGCCAGTTGTTCCAGCGCCTCGTGGATGTCGAGGAGTTCGTCGCCCGCGGCGCTCGGGCCGGCGGCGAGCAGTTGCTCGATATCAAGGTCCGCGCGCCGCGAGTCGGGGCCGCCACGCTTCTGGGCGCCGCGCCGCCGCGCCGTGTCGACCAGCATCTGCCGCATGTTCCTAGCGGCGAGCACGAAGAACTGCTTCCGGTTGCTCCACTCAATCCCCTTGCCGCTGCCGACGAGGTTCATGAAGGCGTCATTCACCAGCACCGTTTCTTGCACCTCGGCGTCCGGCCGCTCGTTGCGGAGCCGCTTGCCCGCCATCGCGCGGAGTTGGCGCTCGACCGCAACGTACAAGAGCGAACTCGCCTCGTGCTTGCCGCTGCTGGCGTCGCGTAACAGGCGGGTGACCTCGCCGTCCGATTCGCTGGGCTCTGGCATCGGGAGTCAAGCTCGCTGGAGTGGTTGGGCGGCGAAGCGTCGGCAACACACCGCCCGGGCCGTCGCGGCGATCGAGGGCGCCAAGCGAGAAGTGGCAACCGCCGTCTTGTGAGAGCCCCGCCATTTTGCCGCGCCACGCCGGTAAGCCAGGACCCGCCGCCGAAACGACGCGCGACCGGCCAAGCCCATACCGGTAGCGCCGCTGGAAGGATCGTGCTGGCCCATTGTCGCCGTGGCCCCGCGACAGTTGACGCTGGTGGGAAGGGGGCGACGCGCCAGGAAAGACCAGTGCGAGCGGTCGCCAGCTACCCATTATGGCGGGCTCTACGCTCGCCGGTCTACCCGCGAGCCACCAAAACGTCGGAGCCGGCATTCGCGTGCACGCCGCCGATCCTCTCTCGACGTTCGGGCTATTGATTTCTGCGCTGCTAATGAATCGAGAGCGACCAACGGGAGCCGAGGCCACGTACGAGAAAGCTTGATCGCAGGGTTCATAAGCCGAGCAACCATCAATCGTGGATTACTGCTGGCCGACGCTGCCTTAAGGCGATCTCAGCAATACGGAACGCCTAGCGACCGCACTCATCCGCTAGCGGCCGCGGAGTTTCGACGGGCGGTCGCATCGAAGGCGATGGCCAGCATGAGAGCCGCACGTGAAGGACACGAGCTGGCGACAGACGATGCCCCGATAAGAGCAGAAAACCACCACTTTGCGCCGCTGCTAGAGCGGAGGGCAAGGGACTCGAACCCTCAACCCCTTACGGGGCAACTGATTTCGAATCAGTCTGCTAGCCATTCGCATACCCTCCAACGCGGAGCTGCCGATTTTAGCCCGGGGTCTTGCGCCGAGCAAGAACGGTCGCGCGTGGCCGCGCGGGCAGCCGCCGAGTCGTTTCAACCGCCACGACCGGCGCCGCGACGCGGCGGTTGCTCCGCCGCCGCGTGTCGCCCCGGATGTTCCGGTTCGTCGGCGTGACCGGGATGGGGGCGGCGCCGGCGCCGACATCGATCCTCGCCGGGGCGAACGCCGATAGCTTTCCCACGGCGCCGATGCGACGCGGCCGCTGAGTACGGGTGGGTTGGCTAGCGGCAACGCGGGCCCCGTTAGCACGCCGCCCGCCTCTGATCCCGCCGCCCCAACTCTCGAGATCCCCCATCCTTTCCTGCGAGGCGACCCGATGGAACGCACGATCCGCATCGTCACACGTGGCAGCAACGGCGAGATCCGCAGCAAGGACTACTCGCACACCGACGCCATCCTCAAGATGCACACGCAGATCGGCGTCGACGACTGCAGCACCGACCTCAGCCTCCGCGGGCTGCCGGTCTTCCGCGGGCTGATAGGTCCGATGGCCGAAGGCAAAGCGATTGTTCGCTACGAGTCGCCCGAGGTGTTCGAGACACTCACCAAAGAGTGGAGCGCCCCCGCGCCCAAGCGGAGCCGCCGCCGCCGCAAGACGACCGCGTCTTGAATCCGCACTACGGAGCGCGGGGTGGCGATCCGGTTGAGTCGGCAGGTCGCCCTGCGTGTCGCTTCACGCGGCGGAGTCTCAACCCTGCCTCCGCGAAAGCTTCATCGCCGTAGCGTGCCGTCCTGACTCCGCCAGCCGCTGGCGGCCCGCGGTGGGTCGCTCTGCAGGCGTTGGCCGCCGGCGGTGGTCGAGTCGGCAGAAGTCGTGGGGAGGCGGGTCGTGGGCAGCGAAGCCACTATCGGCGTTTGCACCGGCGTGAAGCGGCCGGGCGCCGGCAAAGCGGGGGTCGCCGCGGGGACCGAGTTAACCGCCACGCGGCTGATCGTCTCGTTCTGGACGGTCTGGTAGGTCGTCACCGGAACCTGGACCACCCGCCGCTCCTCGACCCAGTCGGTCTTGGTCGTTGGCATCTGGACGGTTGACTCGCGGCTCTCCCATCGTGTGAACGGCTCGAGCTGCTGAGACCAGTACGGCTGCACAAACGGGTTCCACCGGCCCCGCATCCGGGAGACCCAGCGGTACTCGGTGACCGGCGTGAGGTACGCCTGCTGGTAGGTTTGGTACTGGGTCGTCACCCGTGGGGTGTAGACCTTCTCTTCGCGGGCCTGCATCTGCGTCGTCGGCGCGAGTCGGGTATTGACCCGGCGGGTGACTTTGTACGTGACCCCGTTGGCGCCCTGCTCGTACGAAACCGTCTCTTGGGCGGCGGCCGACCCCGCGGTGGCGAACAGGCAGGCGTAGCCGAATAGAAAAGCGTTGCGCATCGCTCGAATCCTTTCGATGGCATCCAGACCGAGCGTCCTGCTCGGTTGGGGGATGGACCAAATACCAGGCTGACGAGCACCCCACGACACAGCGCTTTCTCACCGCCGGCCGGGGAACGACACCCGGCCGCTGGCGCCGAGAATGGTGCGCAGCGTCCTCCAGCTTCCTCACAAGGGCATATCGGCTGCAGGAGGAGCGGTTCGCCACCTGTGGAGCCGATATGCCGCTACAATCGTGAAACCCGACGCCGCGGCACGGCATGCTATCAACCATCGGTCGCTTCCCGGCTGCCCAGCGACGTAACTAGGCGCCGCCGCCCGTCCGCCCCGAGCCCCAGCCCGTCATGACGATCTTCGCCAAGATCATCGCCGGAGAGATCCCCGCGGACATCGTCCACGAGGACGACCATTGCCTGGCGTTCCGCGACGTCGCTCCGCAGGCGCCGGTCCATGTGTTGGTGATCCCGAAGAAGCCGATCCCGTCGATCGAGGCCCTTGCCGACGACGACGCCCCGCTGCTGGGCCACCTCTGGATGACCATCCGCGATGTCGCCCGGCAAGAGGGGCTCGCGCACGGCGGCTACCGCGTCGTGGTCAACTGCGGCGCCGACGGCGGCCAGACGGTCGACCACCTTCACTTCCATGTGCTGGGCGGCAGGCCACTGGCGTGGCCGCCGGGCTGATTGCCGGGGTCGCTACTTTTTCGCCAACTCCGCTTCGACCGCTGACGTAACTTCGGCGTCGTCGGGACGCACACGCGGGCTGAACCGGTTGACCACCTTACCGTCGCGGCTGACGAGAAACTTCTCGAAGTTCCACTGGATGTCGCCGTCGAAGCCCGGGTTGGTCTCCTTCGACGTGAGGAACTTATACAGCGGGCATTGGTTGGGCCGGCTGCTCTTGACGTTCACCTTCTCGAGCATGTCGAACTCGACGCCGTAGTTGTCTTGGCAGAACGCGGCGATCTCGTCCGGCGTGCCGGGCTCTTGGCCGCCGAACTGGTTGCACGGCACGCCGACGATTGCCAAGCCCTTCTCGGCGTACTTCTCGTGGAGTTCCTGCAGCGGCTCGTACTGCGGCGTCAGCCCGCACCGGCTCGCCACGTTCACGAACAGCACGACCTTGCCGGCGTACTTCTCGCACAGCTTGACCGGCTCTCCCTTGAGGGTCTTCATCTCGAAGTCGAGCACAGCGGGCACTTTGGTCTCCTCCGCGGCGTCGGCGGGACAGGGGGCCGCGCCGCAGGCGAGTGTGGCGAACGCGGCAACAGCGGCGGTGAAATTTAAGGGGGACACGACGGGCTCCTGCAACAAGGTGAGAGAGTCAGCGGGCTTATGGAGGGCCGCCCGCCGTGGCCGGCGGCGCGTGCCGCTCATTGTAGGAGCCCCGCCCGCCCGCTGACCAGTTTCTGCCGCCGGCAAAGTTGATGCCGCTACGCTGGGGCCGCCAGCGACTCGCGGGCCGCGATCACCGCCGCCCGCGACGCCTCGGGCGTCGCGGCGGTGGCGGTCACGTGCCCCATC
>JBCCZD010000195.1:0-6863 GCA_039188275.1 Planctomycetota bacterium | reverse complement strand
TCATCGAAGGCCCCCTGATGGACGGGATGAACGTCGTGGGCGATCTCTTTGGCGCCGGCAAAATGTTCTTGCCCCAGGTGGTGAAGTCGGCGCGCGTGATGAAGAAGGCGGTCGCCTATCTCACTCCGTTCATGGAGGCCGAGAAGGAAGAAGCCGGCACCGCCGGCCGGGCACGCGGCAAGGTGCTGATGGCCACGGTCAAGGGCGACGTGCACGACATCGGCAAGAACATCGTCGGCGTGGTGCTGGGCTGCAACAACTTCGAGGTGATCGACATGGGCGTCATGTGCCCCGCCGAGAAGATCCTCGACACGGCGGTCAAGGAATCGGTCGATGTGATCGGCCTGTCGGGGCTGATCACGCCGAGCCTGGACGAGATGGTGCACGTCGCCAAGGAAATGAAGCGGCTGGAGATGACCACGCCGCTACTCATCGGCGGCGCGACGACCAGCGCCAAGCACACGGCGGTGAAGATCGCCCCCCACTACGGCGCCGATGAAACCGGCAGCGTGACGCACGTGCTGGACGCTTCGCGCAGCGTCGGCGTCGTCGAGAAGCTGATCAACCCCGACGCCCGCAGGGCGTTCGAAGAAGAGAACCGCAAGGAGCACGAGCAGCTGGTCGCCAGCTACAACAAGCGGCAGCAGGTGAAGCTCGTGCCCTACGCCGAGGCCTTCAAAAAACGGTTCGCCACCGGTTGGGCCGCGGTAGATATCCCAACACCGGCGTTCATGGGGACACGAACCTTATCAAGCGAAGGCGAAGCCAAGCGAGGCCCCTCTCCCCGGCAGGGGGAGAGGTTAGGAGAGGGGGCGAAGCGGGTACCCGGCTCAACCCCCTCCCCCGACCCCTCCCCCTACCGGCGAGGGGAGATTTCCCTCGAAACGCTGCGCGGTTTCATCGACTGGTCGCCCTTCTTCTGGACCTGGGAACTCAAGGGCAAGTACCCGAAGATCTTCGACGACGCGAACGTCGGCGCCGAGGCGAAGAAGACGTTTGACGACGCTCAAGCGATGCTGGACGACCTGATCGCTGGCCAGAAGCTGACCGCCCGAGCCGTGTACGGCTTTTTCCCCGCCGCCAGTGACGGCGACGACATCATCGTCTACACCGACGACTCACGGTCCGCTGAGCGCTGCCGTTTCCACTGCCTGCGGCAGCAGTGGGAGCGCAAGGGGCAACAGGACTTCCGCTCGCTGGCCGACTACATCGCCCCGGTGGGCGCCGGCCGGCCCGACCACATCGGCGGGTTCGCCGTGACGACCGGCATCGGTTGCGACGAGCTGGCAGCCGCCTACGACGCCGATCACGACGACTACAACTCGATCATGGTCAAAGCGCTCGCCGACCGGCTCGCCGAGGCGTTCGCCGAGTGCCTGCACGCCCAGGCCCGGCGGGACTGGGGCTACGGCAAAGAGGAAGGGCTTTCGAACGAAGACCTCATCAAAGAGCGCTACCGTGGCATCCGCCCCGCCCCCGGCTACCCAGCGCAGCCGGACCATACCGAGAAGCGGACCCTGTTCGACCTGCTCGACGCCGAGGCGGCGACCGGCATCTCGCTTACCGAGAGCTACGCCATGCACCCCGCGGCGAGCGTTAGCGGCTTGTACTTCGCCCACCCCGAAGCCCGCTACTTCGCCGTTGACCGGCTGACCCGCGACCAAGTCGAAGACTACGCCCGCCGCAAAGGGATGCCGCTAGCCGAGGCGGAACGGTGGCTCTCGCCGAACTTGGGGTACGACGCTTCGTAGTCGATCGGCGGCCGTCGCATCCCGACGGGTTGTTGTCGACGCGGTGCTGCGGGTGCTGGGGCGCCACGCCGGCGGGCGTGACTGGACCGCCTGAGGCCGGCCGACGACGGCGCTTTGCTGAATCCGTGGGACGCGGCCCCACGAACCTGTCTTTAGAGTTGACCGTCCGACGCCCGATCCAATCCGACGCCCGATCCAAGGAGAGCCGTGCCGATGCGAATGCGAATCTTGATGTTTGCCCTCACCGCACTCGCGGCCTGTGGGATTGGCTATGCCGAGGGGGAGGCGAAGCCGCGGATGGAGCCTAGCGCATCCGTTGCCGCGATGCTGGCCGACCTGCCGACCGCCGCGGCGAAGCTCCCGCCGCAGAGCCCGGTCCGCCAAGCGGTCGAGGCGGGCGACCTTGACCGGGCGCGGGCGATGCTCGGGTTCCGCCCGCTCGCCGAGGCGCCCCTCCCCGAGGGCTTCCCGGCGTTCACGCCGGTCGGTGTGATCGAGGTCAAGAAGTACCCCGCGTACCGCAAGGCTTCCGGGCCGGGCTTCTGGCCCCTGTTCCAGCACATCAAAGCGGAGAACATCCCGATGACGGCCCCGGTTGAAATGACCCGGGCGGGCCGCAACGGGCAGCGGCCGATGGCGTTCCTTTACCAGAACACGAGCGTCGGCAAGACGGGCGACGCGGGCGGCGTCGTGGTCGCCGACGCCGAGCCGACCATGGCGGTCTCGCTTGGCATCCGCGGCCGGATGAGCCAAGCCAGCACGATCGACGCCAAGAAGCGTCTCGACGGCTGGCTAGCCGACCACCCCGAGTACCGCCGCGCCACGATGACACCGTTCCGCCTGTTCGGCTACAGCAGCCCCATGGTCCCCGACGCGGACAAGTATTGGGAAGCCCAGGTCCTGATCGAGCCGACGCAGGGGACCACCACCGAAGCCGCGCAAGCTACTCGGTCGCCCTGAGGATCGCCGCGACGACGCCCTCCG
This sequence comes from Planctomycetota bacterium, assembly GCA_039188275.1. Taxonomy (GTDB): domain Bacteria; phylum Planctomycetota; class Planctomycetia; order Pirellulales; family Lacipirellulaceae; genus JBCCQL01. The sequence goes on along the minus strand of JBCCZD010000195.1, from coordinate 4,128 downwards.
CGGTGTACTCGCGGGCGACCGCCGCGGCCGCGTGCCCGCACTCGTTCATGGCGCCGGCCGTGAGCGGGCTGATCGCGGCGAGCTTGGTCTTGCGGAGGTCTTCGCCGAACAACGAGACGAGCGACCGGGCAATCGCCGAGCTCGTGGCGGTCGTCCAGTCGACCCGCCCGGCGGCAAGGGCGCCGGCAACCTGCGCGTCCGGCGCCTTCACGTCCACGCTGCGATAGACCACGACCTGCTCCACCTCGGCGCCGGCCGCGGCCAGCTGTTCCGCCAGGACTTCCCGGCCGCGACTCGCGCGGAGCAAGAGAACCCGCTTGCCGCTCGCTCCGGCCGCGAGCACCTCGGCGAGCGCCTCGGCACGGTACTCTTCGGGGTGCAGGTCGGCGGAGAGGCCGTAGTCGCCGAGCGCCGCGGCCGTCGCGGGCCCGATCGCGGCGAGCCTTGCCGACCCAAAACGGCGGGCGTCGAAGCCACGCTCCGCCACCCGATCCATCAAAGCCTGTACCCCATTGCGGCTGGAGAAGACGACCCAATCGAACTCCGACAAGCGGTCGATCGCCGCATCCACAACGGACCAATCCGTTGGTGGCAGGACCTCAATCACGGGCTGCAGCAGAACGTCGGCGCCCAGGTCGCGGAGCCGCTGGACCATCGGTCCCGCCTGCCGCTGGGGGCGTGTGACAAGGACGGTTTTGCCAAACAGCGGCCGCCGGGTGAACCAACTGCTGAGTTCGCTCCGCCGGGCGACTTCGCCGATGATCGCCACCAGCGGCGGTCGGACGAGGCCCGGCGCCAACACGGCGGGGACCTGCCCCAGCGTGCAGTCGATCGTCGTCTGGTCCGGCAACGAGCACCGGCGGACCAACACCACCGGTGTGGCGACCGGCTTGCCGTGGCGGATGAGCTCGCCGCTCCAGTGGGCGGCGGTGGTGACGCCCATGTAGATGACGAGCGTCCCCGGGAAGCGGGCGAGCGTGGCGTAGTCGAGTGACGAGTCGGGTTTGTTGGGCTCCTCGTGCCCCGTAACAAAGGCGACGCAGCTCGCCTGTTCGCGGTTGGTGATCGTGACGCCGGCATAGGCGCCCGCCGCCGCCGCGGTGGTGACGCCGGGGACGACTTCAAACGCAAGGTTAGCAGCAGAAAGCGCTTCAACTTCCTCGGCGAGTCGGCCGAAAACGCCGGGGTCGCCCCCCTTGAGCCGTGCGACGCAGGCGCCCGCACGCGCTTCGGCGACCATCCGCTCGTTGATCTCTTGCTGGCTCCAGAGCTTGCCGGCGCCGTGGCGGCCCAGGCAATAAAGCCGGGCGTCGGGGCGAGCAAGATTGAGCAACCGCTCGCCGGCCAGGTAGTCGTGCAGCACAACGTCCGCCCGCGCTAGGCACTCTCGGCCCCGGAGTGTTAGCAGCCCCGGGTCGCCCGGCCCGGCGCCGATCAAATAGACCGTCGGCGGGGTCGGCTGCGGGGGCTCGCCTTCGGGCTTCTCCGGCGGGCCCACAGGGGTAGCGGGCGGTTTAGCGATTACGGGTTGCTCCGCGTTTGAGGTTAGGTGAGGTTCGCCCTCGCCGTTGAGCTATTATTAACTGCCGGCCGGTCGGTCAAGAGGGCGCACCGGCGACCGGAGCGTGTTGGCCGCCGGCAGCCGGTTCGGTTTTCGGGCCTACCGGCGGCTGGTACGATGCAGCAGAGACAAGACCCCCCGACGCCGATGAGCACCAGCCCCCCCCGCCAATCCGACGACCGCCCACGCCTCCCGGCCGCGGTGCAGCAGCGTTTACACCAGGTGTTCCTGCACGCGGGCAAGAGCTTCGAGAAGGGCGACCACGACTACGCCCACGACCTCTACACGCAGTGCGTCTCGGAAGACCCCTCGGCGCTCGCCTACGCGCAACACTTCCGGGCGAACCTGACCAAGCGGGCCGGCGCCGGCAGGAAGGCGTCGGCCTTCGGCGGGCTGCTTAGCAAGTCGGGCCGCGGCGCCGTTGAGAAACCGGCGGCCAAGGGCGCTTGGCAAGACGCCTTCGCCGCGGGCTGCCAGGCGCTGCAGAAAAACCCTGGCGACATCGGCGTGCTGCAGGCGATGGCCGCCGCCGCGGGCGAACTCGGCCACGCCGACTGCCAGCTCTACTACCTCCGATGGGCGCTCGACATCAACGGCGCCGATGTCGAGACCAACCGCATGGCCGGCTTCGCGCTCGCCGGCGTTGGCGAGTTCGATCAGGCGATCGCGTGCTGGCGACGTGTACTTCAAAATAAGCCCAACGATGAAGAGGCTTCCAAGCAAGTGTCGCGGCTGAGCGTCGAGAAGACGATCCACGTCGGCGGCTACAAGGCGGACGTGCAGGCCGAGGACGGTGGCGCCGCGGCGATCTCCACGGCGCGCGTCGCGGACTTGGCGGCGACGGAGTCCGACGGCGCGCCACGCCTCCCCACGCCGGAAGGCGCCGAGTCGGCGCCGACCGAAGACTTCGAGCAGGCAGAGAAGCGGTTGCTGGCTGCCATCGACGCCCAGCCCACCGTCCTGGGCAACTACCCCGAGCTGGCCGAGCACTACCCCAACGCCGCCCGGCTGAAAGACGCCGATCGGCTGCTCCAGCAAGCCCACGCCGCCGCAGAGCAAGTGAGCCCGGTCGCGGCGGCCGGCGTTCAGGAGAAGCTCGAAGACGTCCGCCTCCGGCGTGTCCGGCAGCAGGTAGAGGTCGCCCGGTCGCGGGTCGCCTCGAACGACAACGAAGAAACGCGGAAGCTGCTCACGAAGGTGGTCGAACAGGCGAGCCGGGCGGAACTGGCGGTCTACGCGGCACGCGCCGATCGCTCGCCGGGCGACAGCCGGCTCCACTTCGAAATCGGCATCCGGCACAAGCGGTTGGGTGAGTACCGCGAGGCGATCAAGGCCTTCCAGGCCGCCCGGGGCGACTCTTCCCGGCTCGCCGAGACGCAGATTTTCCTTGGCGAGTGCTTCCAGCACATCGAGCAGTACAAGCTGGCGATGTCGAGCTACGAAGCCGCTATCGAACAGACCGAGACCACCGTCGCGGGCGCCGCGAAGGAAGACGTCCGCAAGCTGTGCCTCTACCGTGCGGGCGTGCTGGCCATGGGGATGCGGGACTACGACCGGGCGGAGCAGCGGCTGACGGAGCTGGCGGCGCTCGATTTCTCGTACCGGGACGTCGCGGGCCGGCTGGACAAGGTCGCGGCCATGCGTAAAGATACGTGACTAGGTGCGACGGATGTGCGGTCCCCCCACGGCCCGCGAACCCGCCGCACGGTCCCCGTTGGATCCCTGTTTCCGATCTTCCTTGCTCCCGGTCTTCGATGCCCAATTCAGCTAGCGCCAGCAAGCGTCTCCGCCAAAGCGAGGTCCGCAAGACCCGCAACAACTCGGTCAAGTCGGCCCTCCGCTCGCAGATCAAGAAGGTCCGCAAGGCGATCGCGAGCGGCGATGTCGAAACCAGCGAGACCGAGTTCCGCGCGGCGACCAAACGGTTGGATCAAGCCGCGGCCCGCAACGTGATCCACGCCAACGCCGCGGCCCGCACCAAGAGCCGCCTATCGAAGGCGATCAAGGGCATCAAGGGCAAGTAGTCGCTCGGAAGGGCCGGCTGCCGCTTGTCACCAGACGCCGCGGTCACCAGACGAGCCGCGGTCACCAGACGATCTTCTCGGCGTCGAACACCGGCCCCTCGACGCACGTCCGCTTGTAGTCCCATTCGGGGCCGCCCTCGCCGGGGGTTTGTTCTCGCACCCGGGCGACGCAGCTAAAACAGATGCCGATGCCGCAGGCCATCGGTGTTTCGAGCGAAACCTGGCACGGCAGGCTTAGCCGCTCGCACACCCGGGCGACCGCTTCCATCATCGGCTCGGGGCCGCAGCACGCGACGAGCGTTCGCTCGCCGGAAGACTCGTCGAGCGCCGCGCTGAGCAGGTCGGTCACCAGCCCGTGGTGGCCGATCGAGCCGTCGTCGCTCGCGACGCGCAGGTCGAGCCCCGCGCCGCGGAAGTCGTCCGCCCCGGCGAGCAGCTCCGCGGTTCGCACGCCGTAGCAGAGCGTGACGCGGTCGGCGCGGAGAGGAACGCGGTCGCTCGGCTCGCCATAGGACGAGTTTCCATAAGACTGGGCGCCGAGCG
>JBCCZD010000194.1:0-7099 GCA_039188275.1 Planctomycetota bacterium | reverse complement strand
CTGGTGGAGATGATGACGACACGGTCCGTCTTTGTTGGTGATGCCCGAGGGAGCGGCTCGCAAGCTAACGGAAGAACCTAAAGGTTTCGCCTGAAGGCGAGGGTTTTAGACCCATCGTTAGGACAATAAGAGCGTCCGGCGCCGTGACTTTCGTTGATGTTGGCCTGCGTTCGCTTCGCCGCGACGCCCCTCAAATGCCACGATTTACCGCATCCGTCGCGCTGCCGAGGCATTGAGTCCCAGTAGCTGCACACGATCTCGTCAAACGCTTAGCAAAGGGAGCACCAGGCTTGCGCTCCCAAGGAACATCAAGCGAGCGAGACACGCACGCCAAGCACCGAATGATACCCATCTGCAATTCAATTGCAAGAGGGAGCGCCCTTCTGCCGATGGGCTTACCCGCCCGCGCACCCGCCGCAATGGCCTCGGAGTAGCACTTCGGTGATCCGCCCCAACGCCTTGCGACGAGGACCTCGTTCAGGAGTCACCTTGACCGCAAAACCATCGAGGCAGGTCAGTTCACCGCAGTCCACGCACATGAAGTGGGCATGCTCAGCTTCGCCCTCACCGTTTGCTCTGGCCAGTTCAAACCGCCGCAGTTGATCACCCAAGTCGAGCCGAGCCACGAGATTGGCATCCGCCAGCTCATTTAGGCACCGGAAAAGCGTGGAGGGATCAAAGCCCGTATCCTTAAGCGCTTCAACGACATCGGCGTGGCTTTGTGGCTTGCCGGAAGCTGCTAGCCGACGCATGACCGCGATCCTCGCAGCAGTCGCGCGAAGTCCGACAGAACGAAGGGATTCCTTGGCCCAGGCAGCAGAGTCCATGCGGCGGTCGCTCGGGTTCTAACTACGGTAGGAAAAGCACCAGGCTTCTGAAGATGAGTGAATTGCAAGTGAATTGCAAGTGCCGCAACGAGGTTGTTCAATAGCAGCTGTTTGAGCGGATTGTCTCTACTTTGCTACTTCGCGGCAGGAGGCGGACTCCTTATCCGACAGACCTGACTGATCGCCAGTGGCGGCGGATGAGGCCCTGGGTTCCGGTTGACGCGGCAGCTGGCCGACCATCGATGTAGACCAACCGTGAGATCATCAAGGCCATTCTGTACGTGCCCCGAAACGGCTGCGCCGGGCGGGCGTTGCCGCACGACTTCCCTCCCTACCGGATCGTCTTCCACCGGTTCCGAAAGTCGCAGGCGGATGAGACTTGGGAGCGGCCGCACGAGAAGCTCCGTGACCGCGTCCGCAACCAAGCGGTGCACGAGGCTTCGACGCCGAGAAAAAGTGCTCGGACGCAAGCGGCACTTGGTTGTTGACACGCTCGGGCTCTTGTGGGCCCTGGTCGTCACGCCGGCGGACGTGCAGGACCGCGACGGGGCGAAGTTCGCCCTCGCCGCGTTCCGCGAACTGCACAAATCCCCCGGGGTCATTTGTGCTGACACGGCGTGCCTATCGGTCGTCGGTTGGGCTTGGATCCGATAGCTGTGGGTCGCCGAGATCGTCACGCGGCCCCGCGGCGAGTTCGTGCTGCAGAAGAAACGCCGGATCGTCGAACGCACCTTCGGCTGCGACAAGCCGAGCAACCGCAGCCCAAGAGACAGCTCGACGATCCCAAGCTTGGCCGCGGGATCACTGAGGAGGAAGGCGGAGAGTATTTTCGCCCGGGGCATCGACTTGATCGCCGATCCACGACCGCAACGCGTCTTGCCAAGCCTCGGGTACGAGCCGAGCCAGCCATCGGCCGAACGCCCGGTCTTTGGGCGGCGTGCGGCAGTAGCCCAGCAGTCACCACACCTCGCGGCGCCCGGCGGGGCGATGGCGGAAAAACCCCTCACGAGCACAGCACGGCGCAGGTGACGGCGGCCAGCATGGCCGACAGCGAGTGGCGCCTTCCTCGAGCCCCACGCGGGTCGGGGGCTTGCCGCACGCGACGCAGCCAATCCCCCGCGTGAGCAGCGGCCACAACCAAAACCTCCAGGCGAGCAAGTACTACCCGAAATCCTTCCTCAAACCCCAACGCGGCGCCAAACCCCAAGGTTCTTGCCGCGACCGCGCGAATCTAGCGGGTCTGCTTTTCTTTTCGACCGGCGGCAGTCTAAAATGCGGCCCGCTTGGCGACGGAGCCGGCGGTCTGGCGGGCCGCGGCGCCGGCGTCTTCGCGTGGCGCGCGGGCGACTGCCCCGCCGCGCCTCGTCCGCCAACCAAGTCCGCAGGCCCGATGCAACACGGTGTCCACGAAGTCGCCCACCCGCTGATCCAGTGCCACCTGACGCGTCTGCGCGACGCGGAGACGCCACCGTCGGAGTTCCGCCAAGCGGTTCGACGGCTCGCAACGCTGCTGGCGTACGAGGCGACCAACGACTTAGATTGCACGCCGACGCCGGTCGCCACGCCACTCGCTGAGACGACGGGCCAGCGGCTCGCCGGACGAGTCGGGCTGATCCCGATCCTCCGCGCGGGGCTCGGCATGGTCGACCCCGTGCTCGACCTGATCCCGTCGGCTGAGGTCTGGCACCTCGGCCTGTACCGCGACGAGGCGACCGCCCAGCCGGTCAAGTACTACAGCAAACTCCCGCCGGGCCGTCCGGTCGACGTCGCACTGGTGGTGGACCCGATGTTAGCGACGGGCGGGTCCGCCGCGGCGGCCTTGCAGACGCTGGGCGAGTGGGGCGTCCGCCAGCTGAAGGTCTTGTCGATCATCGCTTCCCAAGACGGGGTCAAAGCGATCGAGTCGGAGTTCCCCACGGCCCAGCTCTACGTCTGTCAGGTCGACCCCGAACTGAACGATCAGAAGTTCATCGTCCCGGGCCTCGGCGACGCGGGCGACCGAATCTTCAACACGCCGGGCTAGCGCCCGGCAGCCGTTGGCTGCTAGCGCTCGGCAAGCAGCCTTTCACACGCCTCAGCCACGGTTTGTTGGCCGGTTGCCGACAGCCGAGAACCCGCAGCCGCACCATGGAACGCGTCGTCAGCTTCTTCGGCTTGTTCGTCATGATCGGCCTTGCTTGGCTCATGAGTTCGCACAAGAGCAAGGTTAGCTGGCGCGTCGTTGGGGGCGGGTTGCTGCTGCAGTTCGCTTTCGCGCTGCTCATTCTCAAGGCGCCTGGCGGGACGTGGGTGTTCGACCAGCTCGGTTTGCTCTTCAACGAGGTCCTCAAGGCGATCGGCAAGGGCGCGGGCTTCTTGTTCAACGTTTACCCGGACAAGGGCGAAGAAGAAGGCTTCCCGCCGCCGTACACGATGATGCGGAGCCTCGCGCTGAAGATCCTGCCGACGATCATCGTATTCTCGTCCATGATGTCGATCCTGTACTACCTGGGAGTGATGCAGCGCGTCGTCGGCGCGCTCGCTTGGCTTATGCGACGCACGCTCGGCACCTCGGGCGCCGAGACGCTGTCGGCGGCGGCCAACGTCTTCGTCGGCCAGACCGAGGCCCCGCTCGTCATCCGTCCTTACGTGCCGACGATGACGCTCTCCGAGTTGATGGTCGTCATGGTCGGCGGCTTCGCCACGATTGCCGGCGGCGTGCTAGGGCTCTACGTCGGAATGCTGGGGCCCGAGTACGCGGGGCACCTTCTGACCGCGTCGGTCATCTCGGCGCCCGCGGCGTTGCTGATCGCCAAGGTGATGCAGCCGGAGGTCGATCTGGCGGGCACGAGCGACGCGGGGCCCGGCGAAACGCCCCCCCCCGACAAGCCCGCCGCGGGTCCAACCGCCGCCAGCGACCTCGATCCCCAACTGCCTGCCAACGTCCTCGAAGCCGCAGCGGAGGGGGCGTCCGCCGGCATGAAACTCGCGCTCAACGTCGCGGCGATGCTCATCACGTTTGTCGCCCTCGTGGCGATGCTAAACGGCGTCGTCGGATGGGCCGGGGCTTTGTGCGGCTTTACCGGCGATTCGGCATGGACGATGGAGAAAGCCTTCGGCTACGCGTTTGCCCCCCTCGCGTGGGCGATGGGCATCGAGGCCGCGGACTGCAACGCCGCGGGCGTCATGCTCGGCGAGAAGATGGTGCTGAACGAGTTCATCGCCTACTTCTCACTCAGCGAAGCTGCCAAGGCGGGGACGATGAGCGAACGGTCGGTCACGATCATGACCTATGCGCTCTGCGGATTCGCGAATTTCAGCTCCATAGGCATCCAGCTCGGCGGCATTGGCGGGATCGCCCCCGAACGCCGAGGCGACTTAGCGAGGCTCGGCCTGCGGGCCATGCTCGGCGGCACGCTCGCGGCCTTTATGACGGCCTGCATCGCCGGTATCTTGCTGTAGCCCGCTCTGCGGAGGACCAACCCTCAACCCCGGCGTGCCCGATGAAGACCCTGCTCAGTGAAGACCAGCTGCACAACGGCGTCGCCGACATGGCTGGCGAGATCGCCCGGGCGTACGCCGACCAGCAGCTGACGATCGTCGGCGTCTTGACCGGCAGCCTGGTGCTCGTCGCCGACCTGATCCGCATGCTCGATCTACCGATGCGGGTCGGCGTGATCGAAGCCAGCAGCTACCGAGGGGCGACCACCACGCGTGGGGAGTTGACCATCAACTCGGAGTTGATGATCGACATCGAGGGCCGCGACGTCCTGCTGGTAGACGACATCTTCGACACGGGCCACACCCTGGTCCAGGTGATGGCGAAGATGAAGGACTTCCGGCCGACGTCAATCCGCTCGGCCGTCCTGCTCCGCAAGCAGGGGCGTCAAGAGGTCTCCGCGGACCCTGATTTCGTCGCCTTCGACATCCCCGACGAGTTCGTCGTCGGCTACGGACTCGACTACGAAGACCTCTACCGCAACCTCCCGTTTCTGGCGGCGCTCGAACCGGACGACTTGGCCCGGCACAAGGAGATAGTCGCCGGCGGCCAGCCGGCTTGATCGAACAGCCGCTCGGGGCGCGACCGACGAACCAGCGCTAAGCGCTACGCGGGCGAACCGCCTTGGCCCGCGGGTCGGTCAACCGCCGCCGAGCCGGAAACCGTCGGGCAACATCTGTGCGAGCGTCGCTCGGCGCCACCCGCTCGCGTCGCGTGGGCTTCCGCACGCCGCGTCGATCAGGATGACTTCTAGCCCACCACCGAATTCGAACAGCACCTGCCGGCACGCCCCGCACGGCGCGTGCCCGCCGTCGGACGCGATCGCGACCGCCCGGAATGCCGCTGCTCCATCGGCGATCGCGGCGCCGATCGCCACCCGCTCGGCGCAGATAGTCAGGCCGTAGGAGCTGTTTTCAACGTTGACGCCGCGGTAGACACGCCCGTCGTCCGCCAGCAACGCGGCGCCGACTCGGAACTTTGAGTAGGGCGCGTAGGCATTCGAGCGGGCGGCTAACGCCGCGGCGGCGAGGCCATCGGCCTGATCAGAGCTGATCTGCTGGTCGGCGGGCAATCGAGGGCCTTGCGGAACACTTAACGGACGTGCTCATGCACCAACGGGGGCGGCGCGACCGAGGCGTCGGCGATCCGGATCGCGGCACGCAGCATCGCGTCCACCTCGTCCGACGCACCGCGTGCAAAGACCCGGGCGAGTGGCTGCCCCGCCACAACAGCGTCGCCGATACGCACGAGCATCTCAAGCCCGACGCTGTGGTCTATCTGGTCGGTAAGGACTTTCCGCCCGCCGCCGAGGGCGATAACCGCCCACCCGAGTTGCTCGGTGTCGATCGACGTCAGGACGCCCGATCGCTCGGCGACGAATTCGGTGGCGGGCGCGACGGGGCGGTCGGCGTCGAGGTCGCCACCCTGGGCGGCGACCATCTCTGCGAACTTCTCCATCGCCCGACCCGAGTCGAGTGTTCCCTCGATCATCCGTTCCGCCGTTGCCGAGTCGGGCTCGGCGCTGGCGAGCACGAGCAACTCGCCGCCCAGCCTGACGACCAGTTCTCGAAGGTCCGCTGGCCCGCCACCCGCGAGGCAATCGAGCGACTCGTTGACTTCAATCGCATTGCCCGCCATCCGGCCGAGCGGCTGGCTCATGTCGGTCACGATCGCTGATGTCGCAACGCCCATCCGCTTGCCGGTTTCGACCAGCGAACAGGCCAGGGCACGGGCGTCCTCTCGTGTCTTCATGAAGGCCCCGCTGCCGCACTTCACGTCGAGGACCAATGCATCGAGGCCCTCGGCGAGCTTCTTGCTCATGATGCTCGCGGTGATCAACGGTATCGAGGGGACCGTCGCCGTGACGTCGCGGAGGGCGTACAGCTTGCGATCTGCTGGGGCCAGGTCGGCCGATGCGCTGCAGATCACGCAGCCGACTTCGTCGGCGATCCGTTGGGTCGCGTCGAGGCTCAGACCGGTCCGGAAGCCGGGGATCGACTCGAGCTTGTCGAGCGTCCTGCCCGTGGCCCCCAGGCCCCGGCCGGAGATCATCGGGTTCCGCACACCGCAGCACGCGAGCGCCGCGGCGAGCGGGAGCGAAGCCTTGTCGCCGACGCCGCCGGTCGAGTGCTTGTCTCCGTTTTGCGGCCCGCTCTCCCAGCGGAGCGTGGCGCCCGAGCGCAGCATGTTGTCGGTCAGCGAGGCGACCTCCGCGACCGTCATCCCGCGGAGGTAGACGGCCATCGCCCACGCGGCCATCTGATAATCCGGTACGCTACCATCGACATAGCCGGCGACAAGGGCGCCGATCTCGTCGCTCGCGAGTTCACCGCCGTCGCGTTTTTTCGCGATCACTTGGACGGGGTTCATGCGGCCCCCGTGGCGGAACCCTCGGCCAGCAGCCGGTGGACGATCGCCCGTAGCTTGGCCGACGCCGCCCCCGCCGCCTCGACGACCTCGTCGTGCGTTGTCTCGCCTAGCAGGTCGGGGGAACAGGCGTTGGTGATGGCCGAGAACGCCGCGACCCGCATCCCCGCGTGGACGGCTGCGATTGTCTCGGGGATGGTCGACATGCCCGCGGCGTCGCCGCCGATCAGCCGTGCCATCCGGTACTCAGAGCGGGTCTCATATGTCGGCCCGAGCATGCCGACGTAAACGCCTCGGTGAACGGTGAACCCCCCCCCCCACCCCGCGGCGGCCCCCGGGGGCAACAAACCCCGGGGGGTACGGGCCCCCCAATAGGGGGAACGGGGGGCCCGCCAGTAGGGGGTTAACCCCCAGACCCGGGTACCGG
>JBCCZD010000193.1:0-7214 GCA_039188275.1 Planctomycetota bacterium | reverse complement strand
CGCCGACGGCGACCCCGACGGCCGGGGCCGGCTCGTGGGCGCGATCCTGCGGGGCGGCGAGTTGGGCCCCTACACGCTGTCCGAACCTTTCGAATTGGGCGCCGATGCCGGATTCACCGCGCCCGCCGCCGGCGACCTCTACCTGCGTTGCCGGGAGAGCTGGGGCGCGCTGGGCGACAACACGGGCGAAGTGACCGTCGCGATCCGGCGGGCTCCGTAATTCCCACGGGCCAAGCAGCCCACGCCGGGCCCCGCCGCGTTACGCCAACCGGTCGGCGACCGCCTCGACCAACGCCGCGAGCCGCGGCAACGCCTCGTCGGCGGTCGCGGCGTCGAGGTCGTGGACCGCCCAGTACTCGACCCGATCTTCCCACCCCGGGAATTGCTCACGAATCCGCCAGCGGTGCTCGGCCTCCTTCACCGCGACCACCAACTCGGCCGACCGCAAGTCGTCGAGCGTCGCGGGCAGCGGGTCGCGGAGCGGCTCGATCGAGACCCCCCGCCGCTGGCACTCGGTGCGGGTGTGGCGTGAGAGCGGGCCCGGGTTGGTGTCGTGCAGCTCAAGCCCCCGCGAGTCGACCTCCCACGCGATGCCCCGCTTTGAGGCGAGGTGGCGGAAGTAGAACTCAGCGAACCTGCTGCGGTAGTAGTTGCCGGTGCAGAGGAACAGCAGCTTGGGCACGACGCGTACCTCCACCCGCGTAACCACGCCGGAAGCTCACCAACCGGTGTCTTGGATGATCTCGCCACCGGAGCTTGTCATCATCGCGGCGACTTCATCTGGTGGCAGGCCGGCCGGTAGCCGCTCAACGTGTCCGTCAAAGAAGACCGCGTTCCAGAAGCGGCCGAACTGCCCGCCCAAACCGGCCACGGGGTTGGCCGGGTCGAACGTCCAGTCTTGCGGCTTGGTCCATGGGACCGCCAGCGCGTCGTCCGCTTCTACCAGCATGACGGTTTTACTCATGCCGTCACGGATGTCCCCAATGGTGGGGGCGACGCTGCCGTCTCCGAAGGCGGCGCCCGGCCCGGTAACGGCTAAGTAGACCGTGTGGCCGGGCGGGGCTGTGCTTGTGGGCGAGATGAAGTACTCGGGCATCTGGTCGACGAGCGCCGCGTTGTGGGGGCTGTCCCAAGGCTCGTCCAAGTGGAACTGCTCGTACAACGCTTGCTCCTCTAGATACGGGAGCAAGTGCACACGCCAGCTCAACTTGGACCCGTTGATCGACGCCTGCGGCCCAATCGGCGGGAAGGCGGCTTGCGTCGTCTCGAAATTGAGCATCGCCAGCGAGAGCTGCTTCATGTTGTTCATCGATTGGTTGGCCCGCGCCGCGTCGCGGGCGGCCTGCACCGCCGGGAGCAGCAACGCGATGGCGCAGCCGACGGACATCACGGTGCCGACGCCTCCGGTCGCGAGGCCGGCGATCGCCAAGCCCTTCCCCGCAACGGCCCCGCCGCTGTTACCGATTTTGCCCAACGCCAGCGCGCCGCAGATGATCGCCGGCAGGCCAGCGAGCACGGAGAAGAAGAACGACAGCACCCCGAGCACCAAGCTGGTTACCGCCAGCCCGCTCGTCTTCGGCGGCCCGGGGGGGAGTGGATTTTCGGGAGCCGTCGGCAGCGGCTGTGTCTCGTCCATGGCGGCAGACTCTCATCGGGGCGTGTTGCAGTCAACGTGGCTGGCGACTGTACCACATGCATGACGCCGCGGGGAGCATTCGGGCGGCCGCAGGCAAGAGATTTTGAGTTTTGGTCTGCGTCGAGCGGCTCGCGTGAGACCACTTGGAGGACGCAGTGTCGGGGGCCAAGACCGTCCGTTGCTCCCGCGACGCCGTCAACTCGCCGCGACGGCGGCGGGCTCGGCGGTCGCGGCGTCTTTTGCCGCTTGGCGTTCTTTCCAGACCTGATCGATGATCTCGGCGCCGACCAGCCCGTACAGGCGTGGCCGCGGCGGGATGAGCGACGTGTCAACCTCCTCGTAAGACAGCGTTGGCTCGCCGTTGGCGTCGAACGTCGCGATGGTCGACTTGAGCCACTTGCGGTTCTTCTCTTCGAAGGCGTCGCACCACTGTTCCGCCTGGCGGCGCTTCTCGGCCGGGTCCTCGGCGGTGATGCCGGGCATGGCGAAGTCCGGCTTGTAGTGGGCGCCGCGGCACTCGTCCCGCGCTAATGCACCGTGCAGCAGCGCCTTGGCGATCGGGAACATGTCTCGCAGGTTGCGAGTGAACAAGACGTTTTGGTTGGTCCAGGCGCCCGTGTCGGACAGCGAACAACGATCAGCGCGGTCGCTCAGCTCGTTTACCTTCTCGATCGCCGCACGGAGCTGATCGTTGTTCCGGACGACGGTCGCCGCCTTGGTCATCAGGTCGCCGAGCTCTTGGTGGATGAGGTACGGGTTCTCTTTCTTGGCCAAGCCGTTGCCATGGCCGTTGGCGGGAGCGGGCGGCTTGAGCATCGCCTGGAACGCGGACTCGTGGTCGGCCTGCGCTTTGCCGACCAGGCTGTCGTGCCCCTCGTCGTCGGCGCTGGCGCCGAGCGCGTCGATGCCGGTCTTGATGCACGGTGCAACGAACAGGCCGGTAAAGATGCACGACAGCAACGAGTTGGCGCCCAGGCGGTTGCCGCCGTGGTACTGGTAGTCCGCCTCGCCGATGGCGTAGAGGCCGGGGACGTTCGTCTGGTGATTCCGCGGGTTGCCGGCCTCCATGCCGCCGTCGGCGGCGCGGGCGGAGTCGGTCCACATGCCGCCCATCGAGTAGTGGACGGCGGGGAAGATCTTCATCGGTTCGTCCCGCGGGTCGACGCCCTGGAACTTCTCGTAGATGTGCAGGATTCCGCCGAGCTTGCGGTCAAGTTCCTCACGCGGGATGTGCGTGAGGTCGAGGTAGACGCACTGCTTCTCGGTTTCGACGCTCAGCCCGTCGTTCACGCAGACGTCGAAGATCTCACGCGTGGCGATGTCGCGCGGCACGAGATTGCCGTACTCGGGGTAGCGTTCCTCAAGGAAGTAGTAGCGTTCGCTGTCGGGGATCTGGTGCGGCGAGCGCGGGTCTTGCGGCTTGCGGGGCACCCAGACACGGCCCCCTTCGCCGCGGGCCGATTCGCTCATCAGCCGGCACTTATCGGCGCCGGGGATGGCGGTTGGGTGGACCTGGATGAACTCGCCGTTGGCGTAGCGCACGCCCGCCCGCAGGCTCCTGCTGGCGGCGCTGCCGGTGCAGGCCATCGACATCGTGCTCCGGCCGTAGACCAAGCCGCAGCCGCCGGTCGCCAGCACGACGGCGTCGGACCGGAACGAACGGGTCTCCATCGTCACAAGGTTTTGCGCAACCGCCCCGCGGCAGCGGCCGTCGTCGTCGACGATCGGGCCGAGGTAGTCCCACCCCTCGTGCATCTCGACCAACCCCTCGTGGCTCCAGCGGCGGCACTGCTCGTCGAGGGCGTAAAGCAGCTGCTGACCGGTCGTGGCGCCGGCGAAGGCGGTTCGTTTGAACAGCGTGCCGCCGAACCGGCGCTGGTCGCGCCAGCCCTCGGCGGTGCGGTTAAAGGGAACACCGAGCCGGTCCATGAGGTTGATGATCCGCGGCGCCCAGTAGGCCATCTCTTTGACGGGCGGCTGGTGCTGCAAGAAGTCGCCGCCGTAGACGGTATCGTCGAAGTGCAACCACTCGTCGTCGCCCTGCTGGCGTGTGAGGTCGTTGACGCTGTTGATGCCGCCCTGGGCGCAGGCGCTGTGCGAGCGCTTGACCGGCCCTAGCGCCAAGCAGTCGACCGAGACGCCCAACTCCGCCAGCTTCATCGTTGCCGCTAGGCCAGCCAAACCGCCACCGACGACCAACACGCGTTGTTTTGCCATGTTTCAGACTCTTGGCTGTTGCTTAATAACTCGGGTTACATCGGAATCTTCGAAGCGGGGCTTAGCGCTGGCGGCCCGCATCGATGGGCGGATCGGCAGGCAGCAGCAAAGCCGCGGCCTCTTCGCCGTGCGAGCCGGCCCGCTTGTGCTCGTTGGGCAGGACCGAGCCGGCGTCGACGCGTGCCCCGTACATGCGGTCCTCGATCGCCTGCACGTCGGCGATTTTGTCGGGCGCCGCAGCCGCACGCATGCCAAACAGCCCGGTCAAACCAATCACGCCCACGAGAGCACCGATGCCACCGCAGGCGTTGAATGCCAGCTTTTGGCCACGAGGCGACGTCCAGGCGCCCCACGTGATTCCGGCGGTCCAGACGCCGTTGGCAAAGTGGAACACGCCGCTGACGATGCCGACCGCGTACAGCAGCGTGACGCCCCAGTTGCGGAGCGCTGCGCCCGCGGTCGACGTCGCGCTGTACGGGCGGAACTGGTGGCCGCCGAGGGGCTCGGCAATCGCCAGCCACCAATCGAAGTGGAACCAGCCGTGCATGTGGAAGACGTGGTACACGAAGAATACGAATAGCACGTACCCCGTGATCCGCTGTGCCGTGTAGCGGTAGTTCGAGCCGTAGCGGTAGTTGCTTTGGTTAAACGCCGCGTCGCTGGCGATCCAAACACCAATGACCGAGTGGAACAGCAGCGGCGCGAAGATGAACGCCCACTCGACGAGCGGCAGGATTTTGCCCAGCGCGTGGATGCTGTAGACGTTGTTCTGGAACGTCTCGGGGCTGTTCACCACGCTGGCGTTCACGGTCAGGTGGACGCACATGAACCCGCCCGCCATCAATCCGGTGAAGGAGTGCAGGCGCCGGACCAAAAACTCGTTCTTGACGAGCCAGCGGGAGAAACCGCTCCGTTCAGGAGCAGTGGTTGCGGTCGACTCCGAAGCGGCCACCGGCGGCACCTTTCGCGGCAATGCGCCGGCGGCGAGGACGCCGGCGGCTCGACTGACGGGGCTCGCGGACAACCGCTGCCCAACCGCTTGAGTATAGGCGTGCCTCCCGGGCCCGCAAGGCGAGCAGGGCGCCGCCACGCGGCCGGCGGAACAGCCGCCGGCTCGCTCAAGCAGGCTTCCAGAAGAGTACCGAAAGCGATCGCGGTGGTGCGATCAAGTCGGGGCCCCGCGTAGCCGTTCAGCTAGGACGCGCTGGGTTGCTGCTGAGCCGCGGCGGCTTGGCGGTAGGCGTCGGCCAGCTCCGGTCGGCCTGCTTGGTCAAAGATCGTAGCGGCCGCTTCGTACGCTTCGAGCATCTCGGGGGCGAACTTGATGGCGTTGACGAACGAGTTGACCGCCCGCTTCCGGTCGCCCTTGAGCTTGTAAGCCAAACCCTGATGGTAGTAGTGGCGGCCCACGGTCACTTCGAGCCGGATCGCCGCGTTGAAATCGGCCAACGCCCGGTCGTGCTCGCCGAGTTGCAGGTAGGTGAGCCCGCGGTGGACGTAGGCGATGGTGTAACGATCGCTGACCGCGATCGCCGAGCTAAAGTCCTTGACCGCTTCACGGTAGTCGCCCAGCTCGGCTTGGCAGCGGCCCTTCCAGAGGTTGGACCGAGGGCTGTCCCAGTTGATCGCGGCGCCCTGGCGGAAATCCCCCAGCGCGAGGCCGGGCTCGCCCAGGTAAAAGAAACAGATGCCGCGGCGGAAGTAGGCCTCGCCCAGCCCGGGATTGATGTCGATTGCTTCGGTGAACGCCTTGATCGAGGGCGCCAGGTTGCCCAACAACCGCTCGGCGACGCCCAGGCGGAACAGGGCGCTCGCTTTTGACGTGGCGACCGCCGGGTTATCGGGCAGCTCGTCCAGCAGCCGTTCGCACTCTTGCTTCTCCTCTTCGTAGGCCGCCTTGGCCGCCTCCGTGTCGCCGTCGGACTCCTTCTCTTTGCCGATCTCCTCGAGAACCGACGCCCGCGTCAGGTGCGCCTGGACGTACGGCATCGGCAGGTCGGGGTCCTCGGGCTCGTAGGCGTCGATCGCCTGCTTAATGGCCGCCGCGGCCGGCTCGTAGTCCTTCTCCTGCAGGTAGATCTGGCCCTTCGTGAAGTAGTTTTCGTAGTCTTCCGGGTCGAGTTCGATCGCCTGGTCGATGTCGAGCAGCGCCCTGGGGTACTTGCCCAAACCGGTGTAAGCCAGGGCTCGGAACCGGTAAGCCAGCGGGTCTTGCTCGTCGGCTTCGATGTACTTCGTCAGCGCCTTCTCACCGCCGCCGGCGTCGCCGCTGGAGACCAACGCCCGGCCGTAGTTGAGTTGAAACTCGGGGACGTTGCGGTCCGCCTTAACCGCCTGTGTCGCGGCTTTCAGCGCGCGGTCCACAGCGCCGAGCTCCAGGTAGGCCTCGGCCTGCAGATTCTGAGCCCGCGCCGGCAGGCCGGGGGTCGCTTGGCCGATGGTTAGCACCGCCTTGAGGTCTTCGAGCGCTACCGCGTACTCCTCGGCGCCGATGAGCGCCTGCGCACGCAGGTAAAGGGAAGTCGCGTTGTTGCCCCCCGTCAGACGCACCGCGAGGTCGAACGACTCGATCGCCGCCTCGTACTCGCCGGCCGCGTACTCTTCCCGCCCGTTGGCGACGGCCTCTTCGTACTGGGCCTGCAGCTCTTCCCGCGTCGGCGGCGTGGCGACCTCGTCTTGTGCCGCGGCTCGCTTGAGGCTCAGCGGGGCCAACAGCGCTGCGGCGGCGATTACTACCAGGGCGGGCGTTGCGTAGGGGAGGGGAGTCCGCGTCATAATCGTCACAAGCACCTGGTAAGCAACACACGGGGGAGCAAGTAGTGCGGCACTTCGCTGGGCCTCCCCATTGCGGCGGCGGCCCGGCTGTTCCGCGCCCCTTATCGTACCAGCGCGGGCGTTAACCCCGCGAGCGATTTGTCGCCCCCGCGGCGAAAACGGGGGCACGGCTGTGCCGGTTGTGCCATCGGCGTCGGCGGATGCAGAACGCTGCCTTGCTAGAGGCTGGCCGTCGGCTCGGCTTCCTTCTTGCCCGCCACGGCCGATCGGCCGTACGACTTGGCGGTCCGGCTGTACTCCGTTGCGAACGCCTCGGCGTCTTCGGGGGTGAAGTCCCGATCGAGCGTCCGCTTCAGCCTACCGTGCTCGTAAACGTGAACCACGTAGTTGGCGACCGGCTTCGGGCGACCGAACTCGTCGAGGTTGGCGTCACCCTCCGTCGATTCAGCAGCGTCAGTCGCTTCGGCCGGTTTGGCGGCTTCGGCGGTCACCGGTGCAGGCTTGGCCGAGCCGTCGGCGTCGCTTACCCCGTCGCCCCGGGCCGCGGCCGGGGCGTCGAGGCCCGCCGCGAAGCCGTCGTTGGATT
>JBCCZD010000192.1:0-7227 GCA_039188275.1 Planctomycetota bacterium | reverse complement strand
CCGGGCTGGGGGCACGGCCGCGGTGGGACAAGGGCCGCCATCGATGGCGAGGGGCCGGCGCCGCGACGGCGGCCGGCCGAGGGCTTCCTGCCAACGAAAACCTAGGTCAGAAAACGGCCAGAGGCGGCCAAGCCGCTAAGCAAGACGCCGAGAAGTGCCGCACGCAACGCGCGGCGGCGGCCCGGTGTTGCAACCGGGTGCAGGCGTGTGGCGTTCGAGAAACAGGCCAGCGCCGGAGAGTTGACAAACGGCTTCGTCAAAGACGAATGTCGTCTTCGCTAACGCGACCGCCGGCGGCGTTGCCAGTAACCGCGCCGTGGCGACGCTCGAGTTCTTCGAGTGAATCGCTCAGCGCCCGGCTGAAGTCAGCCCACGCATTAAGCGGCAGCCGCACCGGTTGCAAGCCGGGCGCCTCGGGGTCTTGGACGAATGCATCGCCGGGGTTCAAGAGGGTCATCTCACACCTCCTGGGTACGCCACGCCTGCTGCGCGGGGCCATCGGTTCCGCCGCGACACTATCGGTCGCGGTCTCCGGGTGACCACCGGGTGGCGCCGCGACAGATTGCCTCACCCTGGGCCGTGCTTCCTACGCATGACCGGCGCCAAAGGTTTGGGGTTCGGGCCGCGATCGCAGAATCGTCTACCGTGAGAGGGCGATTGAATCGACCTTACTTGGCTCGCTGCTGAGACTTGCGGTCCGCCTCAACAAGGCGGGCCGCGAGCCGTCGGGCGACGGTGTCCAGCTCGGCCTGATCCAATCGGCCGTTGTTATCGGCGTCCGCTTGGGCGAAGTCCCTCGCCAGCCGGCCACGCGCTTCTTGCTTGGTCACCTCGCCGTTGCCGTCGCGGTCCTGGCGGGCAACCATCTGCCGTGCCCGCTTGAAAGCAGGCCCGTCACTCGCGCTAGGTTTGTCGGAGGCCGATTCCGCTGACGTCTTGGATCGATCGGCGCCCCGGCTCTCCGATCGGGTGACTGGGCGGTCGTTGAGCTTCGCACTCGCGGGCTGATCGCTGCGCGCCATCCGGAACTGCATGAACTGCGAGAGCCGTTTGCCGGCGGCGAGGAACTCCCGCTTCGAAACGCCGCCGCTGCGATCGGCGTCGGCTCGGCGGAGGAGACGGCTCACGCGGTCCTTGATCTGATCGGGCAGTTCCGCCGCGACGAGATCGCCGTTGCCGTCGGCATCGAGTTGCTCGAATAGGTCGGCCGCCTGCTTCGGGTTGCTGAGTGCCCGAACCGGGTCATACTGCTGTTCGAAGCGATCGGCCGCGGCGCCCTGCTCGGCTTCGAGTTTCGCCAGCTCCGCCTCAACGTCCCACCGCGCGCGGCGGGCGTGCTGCCCCGCTAGCCGGGCGACCTTCGGGCCGCCCCGCGAGAGTTCGCTGCGGGCGAGTTGGCCGTCCTCGTTGCGGTCGGCTGCCTTTACCAAAGAATCGAACACGCCCCGCAGCGAGGCGGGCGCCTCGGAACGCGTTAGCCGGGTGTCTCGGTTGGCGTCGAGCTTCAGCAGCAGGAGCTTCGCCGCCGAGGCGCCCCGGTACTGGCCCGAGTCGGCCTGCTCGATCGGCTTCTCGGGCGCGGAAGGGGTCAGCCCCCGGGCGAACTCTTCGGCCGTCAGGGCGCCGTCGCGGTCCGCATCGGCGCGGCGCACCAGGCGATCGAACAACCGCCGGTGCTCCTCGGGCGTTTCGTCCGCTGAGACCCGACCGTCCCCGTTGGCGTCGAGCCGGGCGAACAGTTCGCGATCGGCTGCCGGGCCCGATGCGGCCGACGCAAGGGCCGGGCACAACGCCACGGCAACCAGGGCCACGGCAACCAGGGCCACGGCGGCCGGCGTGACGGCGGCCGACGTGACGGCGGACAGAGCAAGAGCTGTTGGCGCGATGGCGAGTAGCGGGCGCCCCGCCATCGGCGGGCATTGAATCGACTGCGAGCGTGGCATCGGGGGGGACCTCGTTGCGTGCGGTGGCAGCGGCCCGGCGATTCCCGACCGGCGGCTGCCGGGCCCTGGCCACTAGTCTAACCCCTAATTCCCTTGAGGGTTCCGCCGCCGGCGCCAGCGTTGCCGGCGGGCGTGTTGCCCAACCGCAACACGGTCGGGCGTGCCGTTGGCCGGGGGCGACGCCTCGCCCGACGGATGCTGTTGCCTCGCCACAGGCGGCTCACGTAATATCAGAACACCCCGAAAAGTGCGCGTGTTAGCGCCGACTGGCCTTCTGACGAAAGATTCGACCCGGCCCGGCGCCCGCGTCGATGCTGGGTGTGTGCCGACGGCTGCCGCCCCCAATTGCAACGGGCAGCGGCGAACAGGAAGTCGGCGCCAAGCTCGTCGAGGGCCCGTGCCAATCAAGCACGGCAGCCGCATGGAAGGGGAACCGCGAGCCAACAGCCGGCAGCCACACACCCGTGGCCGCCGCTGCCCCGGCTCCGGGCCACTCGTTGGATGGATTTGACGGCAACCGAGCGAAATACGCCAAGCGGGGGCCGCCCCCTCTGGCGTAGCGACCCGATCCAACAACGTTTGAACCATTCCGGCCGCCGGCGCCCGCCACTACGGGGCCGCCTGCGGCAATCGCGGCCAGCGGGGAGGAACTTCGATGCCGATCTCAGGACCCAACCAGATCCACAGCGCCCACGGCCTGCAAGGCCCCCACGGGCCACGGGCCAAAGCCACGCCACAAACGGCCGCCGCGTCGCAGCCGTCGACAATCGACCAGCTCGACATCTCGCCCGAAGCGGCCCAGGCCGCCGATGCAGGCGAGGTCCGCACCGACCGCGTGGCCGATATCCGTGCCCAGATCGCGCAAGGCGCCTATGAAACGCCGGAGAAGATCGACGCCGCCCTCGACCGCCTGCTCGACGAGATCGGGTAGGCGGCGGCACTCCGACCGCGGACGGGTAACCGCCGGCCGGCTAGCTGTTTGGCATAGGACCGCCTAAAATTGCGAAAGAAGCCGCAAGCTCTGTCTCAAGCCTCTCGCCAGTCATGTCAACGGACTTTTCCCTCAACGCCGTCGAGGTCTCGTCGTCGCCGCAGGAGCGATTCGAAGAGTACTTGCAGAGCAAGGGGAAGCGGATCACCCAGCAGCGCCGGACGCTGGTTGACCACGTCTTCGCCCGGCACGAGCACTTCGACGCCGACGAGTTGATCGAGTCGATCGGCCGCGAATCGGCTGGCAACAAGGTCAGCCGGGCAACAATCTACCGGGCCCTCGACGAGCTGGTCGAGGCGGGTCTGCTGCGGAAGATGTCGCTCGGCGGGCGGTCGGTCTACGAGCACGACTACGGCTACCCACAGCACGATCACCTTTACTGCCAGGAGTGCGACGCGCTCATCGAATTCCAGAGCGAAGACTTGGTTGATCTGCGTGAGGCGGTCGCCCGGCTGAACAACTTCTGCGTCACAGGCCACCGGCTCATCATCACCGGCGTCTGCGAGTCGTGCGCGTCCAAACGCCACCGCCGCCCCTCGCCGCTCGACTTGATCTAGCCAAGATCGCGCCGCCCATGCACAACGAATTCACCGCGATTGTTGAGTTCGACGGCAAGTGGTACGTCGCCTACTCTCCCGAGATGCCTGGCGCCAACGGCCAAGGCGAAACGCGTGACGCGGCACTGCAAAGCCTCCGCGACGCGGTGGCGCTCATCCTTGAGGATCGCCGTGCCGACGGCCTGCGTGGTTTGCCGGCGGACGCCGATCAGACCGTGGTCACCGTCGAATGAAGCGGTCGACGCTCCTACGGCACCTCCGCAAGCACGGCTGCTACCTCAAACGCGAAGGGCGGTCGCACTCTCTTTGGACCAATCCGGCGACCGGCGCCGTCGAAGCGGTCCCTCGCCACACCGAGATCCAAGACCGCCTCGCCATCAAGATCTGCCGCGGTTTCGGCGTGCCTGATCCAAAGTGACGATGTCCCCAGAAACGGTCCTCATTACCGGCGCCAGTTCGGGCATCGGGCTCGAACTGGCGAGGCTCTTCGCCGCCGACGGCTGCCGGCTCGTCCTCACCGCCCGCAGCGAAGAGCGGCTGCACCAGCTCGCCGACGAGCTCCGCGAGAAGCACGGCAGCGAGGTCTACATCCTCATCGAGGACCTCGCCGACCCGGACGCCCCGCAGCGGCTGTACGACGCGGTCCGCGTCGCCGGGCTTGAGGTCGATACGCTGGTCAACAACGCCGGCTTCGGCGGCCTGGAGTGGTTCTGGAAGATGCCCGTCGAGCGGCAGCGGGCGATGATTGAGGTGAACGTCGCGTCGCTCGCGCACCTGGCGCGGCTCTTCTTGGCCGACATGCGCGAGCGGGACCGCGGCGGCTTGCTCAACGTCGCTTCGACGGCGGCCTTCGTGCCCGGCCCGCACATGGCGACCTACTACGCGACCAAGGCGTTCGTCTTGTCGCTCAGCGAGGCGCTCCGCGAAGAACACCGCCGCAGCGGCGTGAGCATCACCTGCCTCTGCCCCGGGCCGACGCGCACCGGGTTCGGCGCCGACTCCGGCATGGGCGACACCCGGCTGTTCGAAGCGGCCATGCCGGCCGACGCCGTCGCCCGCGCCGGCCACCGCGGCTGCCGCCGGGGCAAAGCGATCGTCGTCCCCGGCTGGCGGAACAAGGTCAGCGTGTTCTTGCCCCGGCTGCTGCCGAGGTTCCTGGTCCGCTACACGGTTGGCTTGCTGCAACCCATCCCGGCGCCGCACAAGAAGAAGCGGTGAGGTTCTCGTAGGATGATGTGCTTGCACCCATCATGCGTGCCGAAGGGCTAATGATTGGAACCGCGGATGGACGCCGATGAACACGGATAACGTTCATCGGCGTCCATCTGCGTGAATCAACGGTTCCTTCTTTCCCTCACACCCGCAGCTCTTCCCCGCCGCCGAGCTTCCCCGCGTAACGCCGCCGAATCGGGCCGACGATCCGCTTGACGAACTCCTCGACCTGCTCCGCCGCGCGGCCGGTCAGTTTTGAGGGGTCGGCCGCTTGGGCGAGGTCCACCGCGGCGAACGCCTCATCGCTCTGGATGCGGCCCAAGAGGTCGTTCGCGGCGCCCTCCCCTTTTATCCGCTCTCCGGCGGCGACCGAGTGCTGGCGGATCCGCTCGTGCAGCTCCTGGCGGTCGCCGCCCGCTTTGACGGCCTCCATCAGGATGTTCTCGGTCACCATGAACGGCAGCTCCTCGCCCAGGTTCCGCTCGATCACCTTGGGGTAAACGACCATGCCGCAGGCGATGTTCTCGTAGATCGTCAGCACCGCGTCGACGCCGAGGAACGCCTGCGGCAGGCTGAGCCGGCGGTTGGCGGAGTCGTCCAAGGTCCGCTCCATCCACTGCGTGGCGTGCGTCTGGGCGGCGTTCTGGGCGAGGCTCATCACGAACCGGGCGATGCCGCCGATCCGCTCGCTCCGCATCGGATTCCGCTTGTACGGCATCGCCGACGAGCCGATCTGTGATTTCTCAAAGGGCTCCTCGATCTCCTTGCGATTGGCTAGCAGCCGCAGGTCGCTGGTCGCCTTGTGGGCGCTGGCGGCGATGGCCGACAGCGTGTCGAGCACCTGCTGGTCGACCTTCCGCGTGTAGGTCTGGCCGGTGACGGCGTACGACGAGCGGAAGCCCATCTTGTTGGCGACCGCCGCCTCGAGCTGCTTCACCTTGTCGTGGTCGCCCTGGAAGAGCTCGAGAAAACTCGCCTGCGTGCCGGTCGTCCCCTTGGTGCTGCGGGCCTTGATCGACGCCCAGCGGTGCTCCACCTCGTCGAGGTCGAGCACCAGGTCGTAGCACCAGAGCGACGCCCGCTTGCCGACGGTCGTCGGCTGGGCCGGCTGCAGGTGGGTGAAGCCCAAGGTCGGCAGCGACTTGTGCTCCTCGGCGAACGTGGCGAGCGCGTCGATCACCCCCGCCAGCCGCCGCATCACCAGCTCGAGTGACTCGCGCAGCAGCATCAGCTCGGTGTTGCAGTTGACGAACTGGCTGGTGGCGCCGAGGTGGATGATGCCCTTGGCGTTTGGGCACTGGTCGCCCCATGCGTGGACGTGGGCCATCACGTCGTGCCGGAGTTCTTTCTCGTACTTCGCGGCGGCGGCGAAGTCGATGTCGTCGACCGTGCCACGCAGCTCGGCGAGCTGCTCACCGGTGATCGGCAGGCCGAGCTCTTGCTCCGCCTCGGCGAGCCACACCCAGAGCTTCCGCCAGGTGGAGTGCTTCTTCTGCGGCCCCCACAGCGCGGCCATCTCGCGCGAAGCGTAGCGCGTGATGAGGGGGTTCTCGTAAGGAGATGAGGGGGACGGCGGCATGAGTTGGTTTTGCCTCGGTGGTTGTTCTGACTGGCGATTGCTAAATGACCGGCGTTGATGGAGATTGGGTGGATGGTGGCTTCGTGGGGCGGCGCGGCACGGGCGATTTCTAAGCGAAGCCTATCGAAGTGCGATTACTTCAGCCGTTGGTGTTCAACCCACAAGTTGCCATCCCCTCATCCCCAACAATCAAGATCACCTTGCTTCCGCAGCGCGAACCCACCCCGGCTGCCAACCAATCGCAAGACGATCCCCCCATCTCCTCACATGTTGGTCAAGTCGTCTTCGCTCCGGCTGCCGACGATCGCGTCGAGCGCCGCGCCGACGGCCGCCTTCTGCTCGGGCGTGTGGTCCTTCGCCAGGTAGACCCGGCACGAGCGATGGGCGACCGGCAGTTGGGCGAACAGCTGGTCGTCGGTAAGCGGGTAGACCTTGCCGGTCGCCGGGTTGTACTGAAAGTTCTGGCCCGCCGTTGCGGCGAGCGCATCGGGCCGGTAGATGTGGCGGGGAAGGTCGATCTGCATCGCCACGCCCGCGTTGTCGGCCGGCATCTGCTTGCGGAGCCGCTGCTCGACCGTGTCGGCGTCGTTGAAGATGCTCGCCTGCTCCGACTCCCCCTGTTTGAAGGTCAGGTTCCGCTCGTCGACGGCGATCCAGTCGACCTGCCGCTCCAGCAGCCGGTCCCAACGCTGGCCGAGTTCGCGCGTGGCGGCGTCTTCGCTCACGCTCCACCGCGAGACGTCGATCAGCAGGCTCCACTCGGTGAAGCCGCGGTAGGCGTCCAGGTGATCCAGCGGGTTGCCGGGAAAGAGCCGCTCGCGGCTGTCGCGGAACAGGCCCTCGAGCGTCTTGTCGATCGCCCGCACGGTGCGGTGGAAGTAAACGGCGCGGAACAGCTCGCTCTTTGTCTGAACGAACTTCAAGAGGGCGTTCATGCCCTTCTGG
>JBCCZD010000191.1:0-7239 GCA_039188275.1 Planctomycetota bacterium | reverse complement strand
TCCCCGCCGCGCCGCTTGTCGTGCCCATCAAGGACCCCATCGTCGAACCGAAGTCGATCGACTTCTCGGCCATCGTGGCGAACCGGAGCCGGATCGATCAGCTCCTGCCGCAACGCCACGAGATGCAGCAGCTGACGGCGATCCTACGCGACGACGTCGATGCCGGTATTGTGGTTGGGTACAAGGACCTCTCGGCAGACGAGTTCTGGGTCCGAGGCCACATGCCGGGCATGCCGCTCATGCCGGGCGTGATCATGTGCGAGGCGGCCGCTCAGGTCTGTAGCTATCATGTGATTGCCAACGGGCTGATGGAGGCCGAGATGATCGGCTTCGGCGGTATGGATAACGTCCGCTTCCGCAGCTTAGTCCGTCCCGGTGACCGCCTGGTGATCGCCGCCCAGAAGCTTCAGCTCCGGCCCAAAACGATCGTCCGCTGCCGGTTCCAGTGCTTCGTTGGCGAAGAGATCGCTTGCGAGGGAGAAATCCGCGGGATCCCGATCCCGGTCGCCACCCTCCGCGGGTGACTTCCTCCGCTCAGCGGTCCCGAGCGGCGAGCTTCCGCGTCAACGCCCACGCCGGCAACGCTCAAGCGTGTCGCCCACCGAAACGCGCCCCTCATGCTGCCCTTATTCGATCGACAGCCGACCACGCGTTTCCCTGTGCTGACGATCTTGCTGATCGTCGCCAACCTGGGCGTCGCCTGGTGGTCGACGAACCTCCGCGAAGGGCCGCTGCTCGACCTTGTGTTCGAATACGGCTTCGTCCCGCAGCGGCTCACCGAGGCGGGCTCGGGCAAGCCGCTTGTGTTTCAAGCCGAGGTCCGTGAGGGCGTCTTCTACCAGGCAAACCTCAATACGTCGCCGCCGTCTGTTTATCGCAGCCTGGTGACGATGATGTTCCTGCACGGCGGCTGGCTGCACGTGATTAGCAATATGTGGATGCTCTGGATCTTTGGCAACAATGTCGAAGACCGGCTGGGTCACGTCACGTTTGCCGCCTTTTACCTGCTGGGCGGGCTGCTGTCGGCCGCGTGCCAGTGGGCGGTCGACCCGGCGAGCCAGGCCCCCGTCGTCGGCGCCAGCGGCGCGGTTTGGGCCGTCTTGGGCGGCTATGCGGTGACGTACCCCAAGTCGAAGATTTTCACGATCGTGTTTGTTGGCGTGCCGATACCCATGAACCTGCCGGCGCTGCTGGTCATCGCCGTGAAGTTCGGGACGGACCTTATGCTGGGCATCCAGATGCTGCAGGGAGCCGTTGCCGAACCGATCGCGCACTGGGCGCACGTCGGAGGCGGCGCGGCGGGCGTGCTGCTGATGCCGCTGCTCGGGTTGGGCTCGCCGCCAACCGACTCCGACTGGCGGGGTGAAGCCGAGGCGATGCTCAAACCTCTTACCGACAAAACGTCACCGCCCGTCAAGTCCTGACCCCGTCGAAACGCGCCGCACGCTGTTTCCCGGAGCCGGCAACGACCCCCCGAGCTTTCGCCAACCGCGTATGGGCCGCCGCGCACTCCCGAAGCTTGACCCCCGCCTCGACCTGGGGCCGCTGCTGCTAACGCCCGACGATGTCCCCCGCCCGTGGGATCGTGAGGCTTTGTTCGGTCGCGCCGCGCCGCTCGAGGTCGAGGTGGGCAGCGGCAAGGGGTTGTTCTTGGAAACGGCCGCCGCCGCCAACCCCGAGCGAGACTACTTCGGCATCGAGGTCTCGGCGAGCTACGCCCGGCACTGCGCAGCTCGGCTCGCCAAACGCTCACTGCCAAACGGGCGGGTCCTGGCCGGCGACGGGCTGTGGTTCTTCCGCGAGGTGCTGCCCGGGATGTGCGTCGCCGCGGTCCACGTCTACTTCCCCGACCCGTGGTGGAAGAAGCGCCACCACAAGCGTCGGGTGCTCAACGAGCCCTTCCTGAACGACGTGGCCCGCGTGCTCAAGCCCGGCGGCGAGTTGCACTTTTGGACCGACGTCCAAGACTACTACGACGCGACGCTGGAGCTCATCGCCAAGGCGATCCCGCTTGTGGGCCCCGAACCGGTCCAGGCAAGGGCCGCCGATCACGACCTCGACTACCGCACCCACTTCGAGCGCCGCACCCGTCAGGCCGGCGAGCCGGTCTACCGGTCCTTGTTCCGCAAGCCGATCGACCCCTCCGCGATCCCCGCGTGCTGAGCGAACGCCGTCATGCAGCACGCTCGCGTAGCTGGTAGACTTCGGGGGTCCGCAGGCTGCACCGATCTCGAAGCGACGCGCTCGGCCGCCGATGTCTACCGAACTCAATCGCAACGGCGCCGGCGACCAACGGGTTGGCGGCGCCTACGACGACGGGCGGTTCCGCCGGTTGATCGAGGGGGTGCAAAAGGAATACATCATCTACGGCAACGACCTCGAAGGGCGACTGACCTACGTCAGCCCGTCCGCCAAGGCGGTGCTGGGCTACGAGGCGGAAGACCTGATCGGCTGCGACTGGCGTGACCTAGTCCCCTGTGCCGAGTCGCGGGCTTCGGCCGCGCGGCACCAGGACATGGCTTTCCAGGGTCTGGACACGCCCCCCAATCTGGTCGAAGTGAACCACGCCGACGGCAGCCGGCGGCTGTTGGAAGTCCTGCCGACCGCCGTCCGCAACGCGGACGGCGAGATCATCGGCGTCGAGGGCATCTGCAAGGATGTCACGGAGCTCAAGCGGGCCGAAAAGGAGCTCGTGAGGCTGACGCAGCAACTCGATAAACGCGTCCGCGACCGGACCGCCGAGCTACACCGTCGGGTCGAATTCGAGAACCTGCTCGTGACGCTCAGCACGGCGTTCATCAACCTGCCGGTCAGCCAGATCGACGCCGGCATGCAAGACGCGATCCGCCGAATCGGGGAGTTCGCCGGCGTCGACCGGTGCTTCATCTACAACATCGACGCGGCCGCGGGCGTGGCGGACCTGACGCACGAGTGGGTGGCGCCCGGCGTGCCTTCGGTCCAAGAGCGGATGCAGGGCGTCCCGCTGGCCGGCTTCGCATGGGAACTCAACAGGCTCCAGCGTGACCGCGTCTTCCACATCCCCGACGTCGAAGCCTTGCCGGCCCAGGCGTCCGCGCTCCAGCGACTCTACCGAGAACTGGGCGTACGGTCCGGCGTTAACGTCCCGCTGATGCGCGGCGAAGACTTGATCGGGCTGCTCGGCTTCGTCAGCATCCACGAGACCCGGCAGTGGAGCGACGACGACACGGGCGCCGTTCAAGTCCTCGCCGAGGTGCTGGTCAACACGCTCGACCGGTACCGCGCCGAGAAGGCGCTGCGCGCCAGCGAGCACCGCTACCGCGGCATCGTGGAAGACCAGGTGGACATGATCGTCCGCTGGCGGCCCGACGGGACGCAGACGTTCGTCAACGAGGCGGTCTGCCGGTTCCACAATCAGCCGCGGGAAGCGGTCCTTGGCAAGAGCGTCTACGAAGGGATCCACCCGGCCGACCGCCGGCAGGTCGAGGCGAAGATTGCCGGCCTGACGCCCGACCGGCCGTTCGCGACCGACGAGCACCGGGTCACCCGGCACGACGGCGTGACGGTCTGGATGCAGTGGGTCGACCGCGCCCTGTTCGACGGCCACGGCCGGGCGGTCGAGTACCAGTCGATCGGCCGCGACGTGACCGAGCTGCGCGAGGCGCAAGAGACGCTCCAGTCGCGGCTCGAACTCGAGCGGCTGATCCTCGATATCAGCCTCACGCTCGTGCATCTGCCGGGCGCCCAGGCGGCGGCCGGCGTCGCCGACGCGCTCCGGCAGATCGGCGAGTACTTGGGCGTCGAGCGGTGCAAGGTCTGCCTATTCAACGAGGCGCGAACCGCGGCGGAGGTCGCCTACGAGTGGTCAACCACGGCGGCCCCGCCCCTGCCGCACGCGGCTTGCCGGCTGGACGCCAAAGACCACTCCTGGGCGCTCGGGCCCCTGCTCGCCGGCGAGCCGCTCCACGTGCCGACGCTCGACGTTTTGCCGGATAAGGTCGCCGCCTTCGCCGAGCAACTGCGGGCGTCCGGTGTCCGGTCTCTTGCAAACGTCCCGATGGTGGCCGACGGACGCACCATCGGCTATGTCGGCGCCGAGGTCTTCACGCGAGAAAAGTGCTGGAACGATGACGAGCTCGCGCTGTTGCAACTCACCGGTGGCGCGCTGGTCAACTTCTTGCTGCGTGAGGAAGCGGAGCGGGAACTCCGGCTCAGCGAAGAGCGGCTGCGGCTGACGATCGAAACCGTCGAGGACGGTCTGTTCGACCTCAACGTCCCGGACGGCGTGCTGTTTGTCAGCGACCACACGCTGCGGACGTACGGGCTGCCGGCCGGCGAGAACGACCGCAGCGCCGAGAAGTGGCGGTCTCTGGTGCACCCCCACGATCGGGAACGCGTAGAGAAAGCCCTGGACGACCACCTGCACGGCGAAGCCCCGTTCTACGAGGTCGAGTACCGACTGCAGAACCAAGACGGCAGCTACGGCTGGCGCCACGCGCGGGGCCGGGTCGTCAAGCGTGACGCGGCGGGCGCCCCGCTCCGGATGCTAGGCGTCGACCGCGACGTGAGCGAACGGGTCGCCCAGCAGCAGAAGACGCACGACCTGGAGGCGCAACTGGTGCACCTGGGGCGCGTCGCCACGATGGGCGAGACCGTCGCCGGCATCGCGCACGAAGTCAATCAACCGCTGCACGCGGCCGCCACGTTCAGCGCCGCGGCGCGGCGGGCGCTGGCCAGCGGCCGGCCCGACGCCCTGGCGAAGGGCGCCGATCTGGCCCAGAAGATCGGCGAGCAAGTCAGCCGGGCCGGCGACATTATCCGCCGGCTCCGTGCGTTCACCCGTCCGCAACCCTCGCCGATGCAGCCCGTTGACATCGCCGCGACCGTCGAGGAAGCCACGGCGCTGCTCAGCCACGTCTCGAACCGCCGCGACGTCCGAATCGACTTGGACCTACCGGAATCCCTGCCCCCCGTCGAGGCGGACCCGGTTCAGCTCCAGCAGGTCGTCGTGAACCTGCTGCAAAATGCGTACGACTCGCTGGCGCAGTCGCCCGGCGGGGACGCGTGGATCCGCGTGACCGCTGAACACACGGGCGGCGAGCTCGTCCTGACCATCCGCGACAACGGCCCGGAATCGCCGGTAAACGACCCGGAAGAAATGTTCGACCCCTTCTTCACCACCAAGCCTGGCGGCATGGGCATCGGGCTGTCTCTGTGCCGCACCATCATCGCCGGCCACAACGGTCGGATCGAAGCCGCGAAGCCCGCCGGCGGAGGGATGGCCATCACGGTCCGCCTGCCCGTTGGGTCGGCCGCGGGCCGCGCGGTGCGTGACGCAGGAGGCGCCCCACTGTGAACAAGCACGAAAGCGAAGCGGCGCCGGCCGACGAAACGGGCGTGGTCTACATCGTGGACGACGACGCGGCGTCGCGCGAGGCGGTCTCGCTGCTCGTCGAAGAGATGGGCGTTCCGTCGCAAGACTTCGAATCGGCCGAGGCGTTCCTGGAGGGCTACGCCGGCCGCCGGCCGGCGTGCCTGGTGACCGACGTCCGGATGCTACGGATGAGTGGCCTGGAGCTGCAAGAAGAACTCGCCCGCCGCGGCGTCAACCTGGCGACGATCATCCTGACCGCCTACGCCGACACGCCGCTTACCGTGCGGGCCATCAAGAACGGCGCGGTCACGCTGCTGGAGAAGCCGTGCCGGGACCTCGAACTCTGGGACGCGATCCGCGAGGGGTTGTCACTCGACGCGGCAAACTGTGCCAAGGACCGCCAACGCCAGCAGGTCGCCGAGCGGCTCGCGACCCTCAGCCCGGCAGAAAACGCCGTGCTGGAGCGGGTCCTCGCCGGCGAGCCCAACAAGGCGGTCGCCGCGGCGCTCGACGTCAGCATCCGCACCGTCGAGGTCCGCCGTCAAAGCCTGTACACCAAAATGGGCGCCGATTCGCTCGCGGAGTTGGTGAGGCTCGTGATCGAAGCCCGCGGCGGTTAACCGCCAGCTGCGAAAGACTTGGCGTTCTGTGAAGCAAATTCGTTAGCCTTGGCGCCAAGCTTGTGGTTTACCACGCGCCGCTTCGGACTTTACCACTCAGTTCGCGCTGATTGCGATCTGCTGCGTACCGCAGCCGAGCCGTACTTTGATGTAAGCGGGCAAAGGGGGGACCGCCAAGAGTCGCGAGCCGCATCGGCCCGGCTGCTGGCGCGCGGATGGCCGCTAACCTCCTCGTGCCTAGGGCTTGGTTCGCATCATTCAGCAAGACCGCGATGGCGAAATCCTTCACCGATAGGCTTCGAGAACAACGCCGGCTCGCCGGGCACGACGCGCTCGACGGGCACGACGCCTCACCTGAACCCGAGGCATCGTCTGGAATCAAAGCAGGAACCAAACACGAAAGGTGCAGTGACATGCTAGCAGTCAGCCCAGCGCCCGAAGCGGTCGGCACGCAAACCGTTTTTGTCGTCGAAGACGACCTCGACACGCGGGAGGCCATCACGGACCTCCTGTCACCGAGCGGAGTGAAGGTCCGCTCGTTCGGCTCCGCCGAGGAGTTCCTGGGACGCTACTCGTCCAACGGCCCGGCGTGCCTGTTGCTCGACGAGCGGTTGCCGGGCATGCCCGGTAGCGAACTGCTACGCCGGCTGCACGCCGACGGCATCGACCTGCCGACGATCGTCGTGACGGCGTACGCCACGACCTCGTACACCGTATCCGCGATGCGGCACGGGGCGACCGCGGTTCTCGACAAGCCGTGCACCGAAGCGATCCTCCGCGAGGCGGTGAGCGACGCGCTGCGGGAGGATGAGAAGCGCCGGCAGCGAGAACAGGCTGTGGTGGAAGCGAAGCAGAAGCTCGCGGAGCTCTCGGACAGCGAGCGGCAGGTGCTGCAGATGGTGCTGGACGGCACGCCCAACAAGCAGATCGCTCGCCGGCTGGAGGTCTGCGTGCGGACGGTCGAGGCCCGCCGCAGCCGGATCTACCAGACGACGGGCGTCAACTCGGTCGCCGAGTTGGTGCGGCTTTGCGTCGCCGCCGGGTTCATCGACGCCTAGCCGCCGCTAGGCGTCCGCGTCAACCAGCTGTTGGCGTTGGCACGCTGCGGCAGTCCGCCCGGCACGCGTGGAAGTCCACATGATGTGCACCGCGTCGGTCAACCGATGAAGCGGGGGAACCAGCTTCCGGCGCCTCGATGGCTAGCCTGGGAGTGGAGCGTTGGGGCGCCGGGGGAGGAATAGGGGCAGGCGGGCCCCCCCCCCCGCC
>JBCCZD010000190.1:0-7363 GCA_039188275.1 Planctomycetota bacterium | reverse complement strand
TGGCGAGAACATCGGCAACGGCGACTTTATCGGCAGCACGATTGACGTCACCGGCTGGGCCCCCTTCCACGAAGACCCAGATAGCCTGATCGCCGCCCTCGGCGCCGTTGGCGTCGACGACGCCCCCACGGGCCCGGGCGGGACCACCGCCGAACTCGACGGCACGTTCTACTTGGACAACCTGTGGGTGGATGCCGCGTCGGGGAACATCTCCCTCAACTCAGCGTCCAACTACCGGAACGGGATTGTCAACGAGAACATCTTCGACGGCACGGCGATCAACGCCAACGCGACCTACCGCGTCGAGGGCGAGTTCTTGCGGGTCTCGGGGAGTGAGACGTCAAACGGCAACTCGACCATCAACTTCGCGATCACTTCGGGAACCGGGACCGACGCGACCGACCCCGCTAATGAGATCGCCGACATCGAGATCCCCCTGGACGAGATCACGGCGATGGGTGGCGTGGGCGACATGCAACGATTCTCTTTCGAGGTCACCGGCGCCGACCTCGTGGCGGCCGGCGGCCAGATTAACCTTGTCGTCGACCTGATCAACACCACGGCAATCCCGAACCTAGGCGCCGGTGTCCTGCCGGCGGATATCTCGAACACGGACATCCTGGCGCAGGTGCGGGTGGACAACATTGCCATCGACATCTCCGCCCCGGACGTCCTGCCGGGGGACTTCAACAACGATGGCTTCGTCAACGCCGCCGACTACACCATCTGGCGTGACAACCTTGCCGGCGACGAGTCGACCCTGCTTGCCCCCGGCTCCGGTGATGGGTCAGGCGTCGTCGACGCCGGCGACTACACGGTTTGGCGGAGCGCCTTCCTCGCCCAGAACTCGGGTGGCGCCTTGGTCGACACGGTCTCGACCCCCGAGCCGACCAGCCTGCTGCTCGGCGGCACGCTGGGGCTGATTCCCCTCTCGCGGCGTCGCCGCCGCTGAGCCGAGCAGCAGCTAACCACATCCGACGGCAATCAAACGCCGCGGCGCCCGGCGCCACGGCGTTTTTTTCGCGCGCTGTCTACTCTGGCTTTGGCGAGTCGCGCTAACTCGCCCGGGCGCGGCCCGAATTGCGTCTTGCCGTTAGAATGCAACACCTGTGAGCCGCTCGACCGAATTGGTTCCTAGTGCGTCCCTCCACCTAAGCGGCCAACAACGGAAGCTATGATCTTCCCTAAACGACTGACTGGCAAAGCCTTAGCCGACCTCTGCCACCGCTTGGCGATCTCCGCCGAGTCGGGCATCGACATCCGGCGCACCTGGGAGCGCGAGGCACGCAACGCGTCGGGGAAGCTCGCGGGGAAGTACGCGGTGATCCGCGATGGCGTCGCTGCCGGCGACACGCTCGCGGTATCGATGGGCCGCACCGGGCAACTCTTCCCGCGGCTCTTCTTGGAGATGGTTCACATCGCCGAGCAGACGGGGAGCCTGGCCGAGGTGCTGCACCGGCTGAGTACGCACTACCAGCGGCGGGCAGAAATGACGCGGTCGCTGCTTGCCGGGCTGACGTGGCCGCTCATGCAGCTGGCGGCGGCGGTCTTCATCGTGGGACTAATGATCGGCGTCCTCGGCGCGCTCGACCTGAGGCTTCCGAGCGGCAAACCGGTCGACATCCTCGGCTTCGGCGTTACCGGCGCCGCGGCGTTGTCGCTCTACATCCAGATCGTATCGGGCGTGGGGATGGTTGCCGTTGGCCTGGTCATCGCGGCGAAACAGGGCCTGCTATGGATGGCGCCGGTGGAGCGGCTGGCGATGGCGGCCCCCGCGGTTGGCCCCGCCCTGCAAAAGGTCTGCCTGGCGCGGCTAACGTGGGCCCTGCACCTGACGCTCAACACGGCGCTCGACCTCCGGCGGATCGTGCCGCTCTCGCTGCGGGCAACGGGCAGCGGCTACTACACGCGTTGGTCGAAGCCGATCACGGCCCTCGTAGCCGCCGGCAGCCCGCTCCACGAAGCGTTTGACCAAGCCCACATCTTCCCTCAGCACTTCATCGAGTCGCTGCAAGTCGCCGAAGAGAGCGGGCAGATGGTCGAGTCAACGGGCAGGCTCTCCAAGCAGTACGACGAAGAAGCCCAGAGCGCGATGGCGACGCTCACCACGGTCCTCGGCTTCGTCCTCAGCGGGCTCGTGATGGTCATTGTCGCGGCGATGGCCATCCGCATGTTCCAGGCCATCTACCTCGACGCCATCAACGACGCGCTGAGCCTCTAACTCGGTCGCCCCGACGTCGGTCCTTCAGCCGCTCAAGCGGGTCACCCCGGGAACCCGTCGGTGAAGACGACTTCGCCGGCGGGCAGCTGCCCGCCACGCGGGTGGGCCGGCTTGAGCGCCTTGCCGACGGTGATCATCATCCCGACGACGTGCTTGTCGGGCAGGCCGATGATCTCGCTGACCTTCTCGGGGTCGAACCCGATCATCGGGCAGCTGTCGTAACCCATCGCCTTGGCGGCGAGCATGATCGTCTGACCCGCGATGCCGATCGAACGCATCGCCTCGTCCCGCTGCAGCCCGTCGTTGCCGTTGTAGAAGTTGCCAATCATCGGCACCAACATGGCGCGCGTCGCCTCGGGGGCGTTCGCCCAGTACCGGTCGGGGTCGTCCGCGTGGGCGTCGAGCTTCGCGCAGAGCAGGATCGTGAGCTGGGCCTCCTCGACCTGCGCCTGGTCCCACGAAACGGCCCGCAGCCGCTTCTTGACCTCCGGGTCCTGGCAAACGACGAACCGCCAGTTCTGGATGTTGAACGACGTCGGCGACAGCAGAGCCAGGTCGAACAGCTTCGTAACGTCCGCCGCGGGCATCTCGAAGTCCGGGTCGTAGTGCTTGACTGCGCGGCGGGCTTCAATGGCTTCGAGGGTGTTCATGGGGTCACCATTCGGTTCGTTGTTTGGTTGAAACAGGGCTTGCCGACTCTAGCGATAGCCGCCGAGGATCATCGGCAACGCGATAAGTTCTCGTTTCAGGGGGTCGAGTCCGTAGCCCATTGCCTCGAGCGAGAAGGCGCCCAGCAACGCGCTGTCGTCGGGCTCGCCGAAGACGACATCGGCGCCACCCACACGGTCGCCATAGCGGAAGAACGCCATGCCGGGGTCGCGTTCAATCTTTTGCCCGTTCGCCAAACGGAATTCCTGCTTCGAGTGCGGCTTGATGCCAAGCTTCTCCAGCACCGGCCGAGGCGCCACGAAATAGATCGCCCCGGAGTCGATTAAAAACTCGACCGGTTCGAGAGTCGCGGTATCGGCGGGGTTGCCCACTTCGATGGTCAGCACCGTGAGGCCCACTCTATCTCTCGTTAAGACAGCGGGTCGGCCGCCCACCAGTCAAACCTCGTACACGATCCGGCCGTGGCTTTGGTTGCGGCTGATGCGGTCGGTAGCGTACAGGCCGGCGAGGACAAACTCAACGCAGCTCGCCCGCACCGCCTCGTCTTCAGACGCATTGACCTCGAACGCCTTATCCCACACCGGCGGCGCCCGTTGCAAGAGGTCGGCGTAGTGCTTCGAAGCGAGCATGTCGCCGACCTCGATCTTGACGCCCTGGGAGAAGATCTCCGCGATCTCCGCCAAGCCGTGTTTCTCGATGTACTCGGCGAAGACCGTGGCCAGGGCCTCAGCGATTACCGAGTCGAGCACCTGCCGCTCGGTCATCTGGTGCGAGCCCATCAGGTCGAGTTCCAGCTTGCCGAGCGAGCTGGCGTAGAGGTGCCCCAGGTCGCTCACCCGCGGCACGGCGGTCGCTTCGCCCAGAACGGCAGCCCGGTGCCGGGCGCTTGCGATCATCGTCCGGTAGTTGGCGATCGACAACCGGGCCGAGACGCCCGAGTCGTGGTCGATGAACTTCGAGTTCCGCGCAGCCCGGCTGATCTCCTCAACCAGCTCCTTCATGAAGTACGGCACGACCGTTTGCGGATTGCGGATTGCGGGCTGAGGAATGTGGGACTCGGCATCGCCTGATTCCGAATTCCGCACGCCGGATTCCGCATTGGAATCGACTTCCTGCTCCAAGATCTCGACGCCAAGCGACCGCTCCAGCGGGTAGTGCGTGTGGATGATCGAGCCGATGCGGTCCTTGAGCTGCGGGATCACCTTGCCGCTGCGGTTGTACGTAGCGGGGTTGGCGCTGAAGAGGATCATCACGTCGATGTCGAACTTGACCGGGTAGCCGCGGATCTGGACGTCACGCTCTTCAAGGATGTTGAACAGCCCTACCTGCACCAGCTCGTCGAGTTCGGGCAGCTCATTCATCGCGAAGATGCCGCGGTGCATGCGCGGGATGAGGCCGAAGTGCAACGCCTCTTCGGCCCCCATGCTGACGCCGCCGGCGAGCTTGGCGGGGTCGATCTCGCCGATGATGTCGGCAAACTTGGTCCCGGGCGCCAGGCGTTCCGCGTAGCGGTCTTCGCGGTCCCACCAGGCGATGGGGACCTCGTCCGCCGGCACGGAGCCGACGACCTGCCGGCCACGCTTGGTAATCGGCCGGTAGGGGTCGTCGCGCAGCGGGATCTTCGGGTCGTCGATGTAGGGCAGGGCGTCGTCCAGAAAGCCGGCGACCTGCCGCATCAACCGGCTCTTCGCCTGTCCCTTCTCACCTAGGAACAGCAAGTCATGCTGGGCGAGCAACGCGATGTTGATCTCGGGGATGACCGTCTCGTCGAACCCGACAATGCCCGGGAACAGCTCGGCGCCTTCGGTCAATTGAGCCAAGAAGTTGTCGTGGATCTCTTGCTTGACCGGCTTGCTCGTCCAGCCGCTCTCGCGGAGTTCGGCAAGGGTCGTGGGGCGCATCGTGGTGGTGAGCGACATGCTTATCCGGCTAGGGGGGCGGGGCGAGGCAGGGCGGCACGGGGCGGGGGCCGGCAAGATGCAGACGACGCCAGACAAGCCCGCAAGAGCAACCGATTATAGCGCCACCGGGTGGGGCGGAAAGCCACGCCCGTCAGGCGGCGTTGCGCACCGCTTGGCCGACGGCCGAGAAGAGCTCGTCCGGGGTGCGGACCGGCGCCGGCGTGCGGACGACGAGGCTCGATGCATCGGCGACCTCCGGCGGCAGCGGCATGGCCTCCGGCGCGACAACCACACGGAGGCCGTCGCCCCGGAAACGCCCCTCTCCGGGCAGCACCAGCAGCTCCACATCGCAGGGCGTGGGCGACTCGGCGCCCACAAGGTTCGGCCAAACGGCGTGGAACCAGCGGTAGCGACGGTTGACAACCCGCACCGCCAGGTCGCGGACGCCGCGGCGGTCGAGCCCCACCAGGCACCGCGCCAGGGGCGATCGCCGGATCAGCCGGTGGACGTTCGGGCCGTCTTTCCAGCGACCGGGGGTCGACGGGTGTGGCGGGTGCCAGAGGTGGTAGGCTAGCGTCCGATCAACGATCGTCCGGGCCCGCACGCCCGATTTCCGCAGCCGATGAGCGAAGTCGTCGTCCTCGCACCCCCAGCCGACAAACGCCTCGTCGAAGCCGTTGACCCGCTCGAAGTCGCTCCGCCAAACGCCGATGTTGGCGCCCACGAGCTTCGGGTGTTTACGGCTGCCGATCAGTTGGTGGAGTTTCGCTTTCCTGCCCAGCCGGCGGATGCCGCCGACTGACTGCTGGTCGGCGAGCGAGACAAACGCCTCCCGTTCGATCGCCTGGAAGTCAACCCGCTCTGAATCGACTTCGTTCAACCGGGCGCAGTCCCCCGCACGCACGACGCCCTGCCGCCGGGCGGAAAGGTGCGTCGCTAGGTGATCTGCCGGAAAGACGCAGTCGCCATCGGTGAAGAGGAGGTACGGTGCGCTGCTCGCACGAACCCCGTTGTTCCGGCAACGGGCCAGCCGGAAGCCTGCTTGAGGCTGCGTGACCCAGCCGACCGGGAACGCGGCGGTGCGGGCAAAGTCGGCGACGAGGTCGGCGGTGCCGTCGGTCGACCCGTCATCGGTCACCACGGCGTCAAACCGCCCGGCAACGCCCTGCTGGCAAGCGAGCGAGTGCAAGCACCGCTCTAAGTGGCGCGGCCGCTCGTAGGTGGAAATGATCACGGAGATTTCGGCGTTCGCGGGCATATCGACAGAGTGACTCAAACCCCCTTTCGCAGGCAAGACGAGTTGAGCGGCGAAATGAGGGGGGCAACACGCCCCGCCGGGCCTCGGCGAGCCGTGGTGCTGGCCGAGGCCCGGCGCCGCGTAGGCGTGCCTGCGTCGCCCGCGGCAGCGGTAATGCTTAACCGCTTGCGTGGTTAGCGCTGTGGAAGGATGCGGCGACCCGATTCGCCAGTGGCGGTCTGCCCGACGGTTCACCCTTGGCGGACAAGGCGTAAAATGCGCGGACCCCGCGCCCTCCCTCCCAAAGGCGAAAAATGTCCGACACTCCCTACGCCCGCGCGTCAGAAGAGCCCGCTTCGACCACCTCCAAAAACCCGTACGAGGCGCCGGCGGGCGCCGGCGCCGATTCGGCTGGCAAGCAGCCCCGCGTGTGGCCCGGCGTCGTGTCGGTCGCCGCGATGTGGGGGGCGATCACCATCCCACCCGCCCTGTTCCCCGAGTCTCCCAAGGGTTTTCAGCCGCTCTTCATGGGCCTGCTGGGCGGCTACGCGTTGACGTTGCTGTGGTGGGTTTTTGCTAGCCGTGTCGCTTGGAGAGACCGCTTCGTGGGTTTGGGGCTCGTCGGCGGGGGGCTAATCGTCGGCATTGGCGCCCTTTTCCACGTCTCGCTCCGTGGGGGGGATGCGTTCCTGCCCATCATGTTCTTCGTCGGGCCCTGGCTGCTGTCGGCGATCGTGGCGGCCATGCTGCTCACCAAGCCGATCGGCTGGTCGGCGGGCCGCTGGCTGACGCTGGCGGTTGGCTTGCTCGGCGTGGTGGCGGCGGGGCTGCTGCGGTACGAGGGGGTCAACTCGGCGTTTGTGCCGAAGTTCCTCGCCCGCTGGCAAATGAATAGCGAAGAACGGCTGCTCGCCTCGTTGGAAGGCGGCAGCCGCGCCCCGACCAGCGGTGGCGATCAACCAGCCGCCCCGCTCGGCGAAGCCGACTGGCCCGGCTTCCGCGGCCCGGCCCGGGACGGTCTGGTCCAGCCCGGCGCGTTGGCGGGCGACTGGTCCAAGCCCCCCAAGGAGCTCTGGCGCCGCGAGATCGGCCCCGGCTGGTCCTCCTTCTGCGTCGTCGGCGACACGGTCTATACCCAAGAGCAACGCGGCGAGAACGAAGCGGTGACCGCCTACGCCGCGGCGACGGGCGAACCGGTTTGGGCGGCCACGGTCGAGGCCCGCTTCCAGGAGTCGGTCGCGGGCCCCGGCCCGCGGGCGACGCCGACCTACTACAAGGGCTCCCACTACGCCCCCCGCGCCCACCGCGCCAACCAGCGGATCGACGCCGAGCACG
>JBCCZD010000189.1:0-7386 GCA_039188275.1 Planctomycetota bacterium | reverse complement strand
TGCCATTCCCCAGCCCCCATCCCCGAGCCCCAAGCCCCCCGGCGGAGCCGCCGACTTCGGCGCCACGTAGCAGCGTAGGGAGTGGTGGTCGAGGTCGACCAGCTCGTTGGGCTTGAGCTTCGGGCCGTTGCCTTCGGGGTGGATGTCGCCGGGGGCGCGGGCGGCGGTGTCGATGAACAGGCGCCAGCGGAGATCGCGGGCCGGCTCCGGCACGGCGAACGACTGGGGCTGCCCGCCGGCGTGCATGAAGATCATCACGTGCCGCGCCGCCGGGTCGGTGAGGCCGGTCGACGCCATGATGCAGGCCATGCTGTGGTAGGTCTTGCTCCAGTCGATCGTGCGGCCGTCGGTGCCGTACCAGCTGACGTCGGGCAGCGTGCCGGGCTGTTCGGCCTTGCCGGTGAGGAACTCCTCGCGGCGGACCGTCGGCTGGTGCAGGCGGAAGTCGATCAGCGCCTGGCAGAAGCGGAGCATCTCCGTGTTCTTCTCGACCAGCCGCCAGTCGAACCAGCTGATGGCGTTGTCCTGGCAGTAGGCGTTGTTGTTGCCTTTTTGGGTGCGGAGGACCTCGTCGCCGGAGAGGATCATCGGCGTCCCCTGCGAGAGCAGGAGCGACGCCATCATGTTCTTCGCCTGCCGCCGACGCAGACGGACGATCGGCGCGCGGCGCGTCGGGCCCTCGACGCCGTAGTTGGCGCTGTAGTTGTTGTTCTCGCCGTCGCGGTTGTCCTCGCCGTTGGCCGTGTTGTGCTTCCGCTCGTAGCTGACAAGATCGTTCAGCGGGTAGCCGTCGTGCGACGTGACGAAGTTGATCGAGTGGTACGGGTTCTTGCCGCTCGGCTGGTACAGGTCGCTGGAGCCGGCCAGCCGGGTGGCCATCAGGCCGGTCATGCCGCCGTCGCCCCGCCAGTAGCGGCGCACGTTGTCGCGGTACTTGCCGTTCCACTCGGCCCAGCGTTCGCTGGCGAAGTGGCCCACCTGGTAGGCGCCGGCGGCGTCCCACGCCTCGGCGATGATCTTGGTGTCGGCCAGCATCGGGTCTTCGGCGATGTACTCCACCAGCGGCGGGTTGGGCGCCAGCTCGCCGTTGCGGTCGCGGTGCAGGATGCTCGCCAGGTCGAAGCGGAAGCCGTCGATGTGGTAGTTGTAGACCCAGTGCCGGAGGCAGTGGAAAATCATCTCGCGGACAATCGGGTGGTTGCTGTTCACCGTGTTGCCGCAGCCGGAGAAGTTCTTGTAGTAGCCGTCCCCGTTGAGCATGTAGTAGACGCTGTTCTCCAGCCCCTTGAAGCTGAAGGTCGGGCCACGCTCGTTCCCTTCGGACGTGTGGTTGAAGACGACGTCGAGGATCACCTCGATGCCCGCCGCGTGCAGCTCGCGTACCATCTCTTTGAACTGCCGGACCTGGTCGCCCGGCTTGCTGCCGTGCATATAGCCGCGGTGGGGGCCGAAGAAGGCCATGGGGTCGTAGCCCCAGTAGTTGGCCCGCTCCGGCTTCGAGCCGTCGGACTCGGCCATCGGGAACTCGTGAACCGGCATCAGCTCGACCGCTGTGACGCCCAGCGACTTGAGGTACGGGATCTTTTCGATCACGCCCAGGTAGGTGCCGGGGCGCTCGGCGTCGCCGGTCGAGCTGCGGGTGAATCCACGAACGTGCATCTCGTAGATGACGGTCTCGGACAGCGGCCGCTTCAGGTGCCGGTCACCCTGCCAGTCGAAGTGGTCGTCCACCGCCACGCACTTGGGCGGGCGGACAATGCCGTCCTCGGACTTTTGGAACTTGCCGGCGAGCGCCCGGGCGTAGGGGTCGATCAATCGGGCCCGGCTGTCGAAGCGGTGCCCCTTCTCGGGCTCGAACGGCCCGTCCGCTTGGAAGTGGTAGAGCGTGCCCGGCGGCAGCTCCGGCACGAAGACGCTCCAGATGTCTCCCCAGCGGTCGGTGTCCGGGTGGAACTCGATCAGCCGGTAGGGCTCGCGGTCGCTCACCCGCTTGTACAGCAGCACCCGCATACCGGTGGCGTTTTTGCTGTAGACCGCGAACTGCACCCCCCCGTCGCGCAGCACGGCGCCGTACGGGAGCGGGTAGTTGAACTGCAGGACGGGCTGGGTTTTCGGCATCGTCAGGCCCGCGGCACGGGCGATCAGGGAAGTCGTACTTTGCAGGAGCGTCATTGGTTTGGCGAAAGCCCGGTTGGGAGGCGAAGGGGCGGCCCCCGCCGAGCCCCGCAAGCGGGACCCTGGCGCGGGTCAGGAAAGCGGCGCCGGGTGGGGGTCAGGCGGCCCCCGAACCGCTTGCGCTCCCGGCGTGCTTGGACCTTCGTCATTCGCCGCTGGCACACTCCAGAATTGGCATTCTCCCGCCTCAGAGCTTCCCGCCTTAGAACGTCCGGATCGCCCGGCGCTTGCGGACCATCCGGAGCCCTAGTCTAGGTCAGCCCAGGAGTCAGGCGCAGGGGTCGGTCGCGCCGGTTGCAGCGAACAAGCCCCGCGGGGCGGCATAGCGGCGGGCGTGCATCGACCCTTCCGCCCGCCGGCTCGGCTTAACTACAATCGCCCGTCTAATCCGGAGACGCGGTAAACTGCATGGCAAGAGCAACTTATAAGGATTCGGGCGTCGACCTCGACGTCTACCGCCAATCCATGGCCCGGCTGCCTGGGCTGATGCGGCGGACGCACTCGCCGCGGGTGCTTCCGGCCGAGGGGGGGTTCGCCGGGCTTTTCCAGCTCGACTTTGCCGGCAAGCTCTTCGCCCGTAACTACCAAGACCCGGTGCTGGTTGCCTGCACCGACGGCGTCGGCACGAAGCTCAAGGTCGCCCAGCTCGCGGGCCGGCACGACACGGTGGGCATCGACCTCGTGGCGATGTGCGTCAACGACGCCCTGTGCTGCGGCGCCGAGCCCCTTTTCTTCCTCGACTACGTGGCGATGAGCCGCGACGACCCCGAGCAACTCGCCGCGATTGTCGACGGCATCAGCCGCGGCTGCGTCGAGAGCGACTCCGCCCTGATCGGCGGCGAGACCGCCATCATGCCCGACCTCTACCAGCCGGGCGACTACGACCTGGCCGGCTTCTCGGTGGGCGTTGTCGAGCGGGCGAAGCTGATCAATGGATCGCACATCGCGGCGGGCGACGCCGTGATCGGCCTCGCGTCGAGCGGGCTGCACTCCAACGGCTACAGCCTGGTGCGGAAGATCGTCTTCGACATCGCCGGCCACACGGTCGACGACCACGTCGACGCGCTCGGCGCAACTGTTGCGGACAC
Source organism: Planctomycetota bacterium (assembly GCA_039188275.1). GTDB lineage: Bacteria > Planctomycetota > Planctomycetia > Pirellulales > Lacipirellulaceae > JBCCQL01. Next base: position 4,123 of record JBCCZD010000189.1, on the reverse strand, counting down.
GCTGCTCACGCCCACCCGTCTGTACACGCGCCCGGTGCGGAAGGTGCTCGACCACTACCGCAAGAAACAGGTCGTGCACGGCATCGCCCACATCACGGGCGGCGGGCTCGAAGAAAACCTTGAGCGCATCCTGCCGGCGGGCGTGTCGCTGAGCATCGACCACAACGCGTGGCCCGTGCCGCCGGTCTTCCCATGGCTGCAAGAGCTGGGCGGCGTCGACGACGCGGAAATGCGGCGGGTCTTCAACCTGGGCGTCGGCCTGGCGATGGTCGTCAGCGACTACTACGCCGACAGCGTGATCGCCCAATTAACCGCCGCCGGCGAAACCTGCTGGCGGATCGGCGAGGCCGTGGCCGGCTAGCCAGCCGGGCTAGTCGGCGAACAAGTCGCTAACGGTAACGGTAGCATCGTCGCACGCGAGCGGAGAGACCGTGTCGGCGCCTTGCAAGGAGGCGACCGATCGATACTCATTCCCCCGAGGCTCTCGGTAGACTTGGATCGATTCGCCTTCGAGATCGACGATCCAGAACTCGGGGATGCCGGACGCAGCGTAGACCGGGAGCTTAACTTGCCGGTCCCGCGGCAAGGACGACGCCGAGACTTCCACGACGAGTTCGACGTCTCCGCCCCTGGGGTGGGCTTGGCGGTAGCCCCCTGGTTTTCTCTTCAGCAGCGCGAAGTCGGGGTCGAAGACCTCGCCCTCGCCCAGAACGACCGTCCCCTGCACGAGACAATGGAAGTCTCGCATCGCTGGCACGAATAGTTCGTTGAGTCGAACGAGAGACCAATGATGGTTTGGGACGGCCGGAGACATCAGGACAACCACTCCGGCGATGAGTTCGACCTTGTCGTGCGGGCCTAGGATGCCGGCGTCAACCATCCGCAAGTACTGCGAAGCGTCGAACCGAGCGGTAGGCAGCCCCGCCGGCGCCGGCGCCGACGACAACACGCCACCCGCCGGGTGTTGGGGAGGCGGGTTGAAGATTCGGTCGCCATTTCTCTAGTGTAGCAGCCAGCCGCCGCGGTCACTAATTCAGCGTCTTCGGGCCGGGCCTGGCCGTCACGCTGCCGAGCGGCGACTGGGCCGCCGCCTTCTCGATCGCCTCGATCAGGCCGTTTTGGGTGTAGCCGTCGCGGAAGACGATCGGCCGGTAGGGGTCGCCGCCCGGGAAGATGGCGATCACCGGCACGCCGTTGGCGCCGAGGGCACGGAGCGTGCTCTCGATCTCGGGAGGGAACTTGGTGTTGTCGGCGTACATCGTTACGACGCCGTTCTGGTGGACCGCCTTCTCGACCGCTTCGGTGTGCAGCACCGCCTTCTCGAGCACCTTGCAGTTGGCGCACCAGTCGGCGCTGAAGTCGACAAGCACGGTCTTGCCGCCATCGACGGCGACTTGCTTGAGCGCCGGCAGCGAGAAGGGCCGCCACGAGGGGTCGTCCTCCGCGCTAAGCAGCGGCGCCAACCAACCGAACGCGAAGACCGCGCCGCCGACGGTGATCGCCGAGCAGAGGGCGTACGTCTGGTTCTTCTCGCCCGACGAGGCGGTCAGCGGCGTCTTGCCGAATGTCCAACAAGCAAGGGCGAGGGCGGTAAACAACGCGAGTGTTGGCAGCAGGTCGTGCGTCGGCAGGATCGCCAGCAGGAAGAGGACCGTGCCGAGCAGCACGAATCCCATCAGCTCTTTGAAGGTCTCCATCCAAGCGCCCGGCTTCGGCAAGAAACGGACCGTGTTGGGGAAGACGCCGATCAACAGGTACGGCGATGCCATGCCGATGCCGAGCGACGCGAAGACGGCGAGCGTCACCCCCGGCGGCTGCTTGACCGCCCAACCGAGCGCGGCGCCCATGCCGGGGCCGATGCAGGGCGTGGCGAGCAGCGTCGTAACGACCCCCTTGAGGAACGCCCCGGACGCGCCCTCCTTCGACGCCGCCTCGGCCGCCTTGCCCGAGCCGAGGAAGCCGGGGATCGGGATCTCCCACACGCCGAGCAGGCTGAGGGCCATGACGAAGATGATCGACGCCATGACGACGTTGAACGTCGGGCTGCCGAACTGCTCGCCCCACGACAAGCCGGCGCCGATCGCCAGGAGCGCTAGCGCGACAAAAACCGACAGGATCCCTAGCGAGTACCAAACGTTGAGCGTCAGCGCGTGCCCGCGGCTCTTGCCCGCTTGGTCGACGAAGCTCATCACCTTCAAACCGATCACCGGCAGCACGCACGGCATCAGGTTCAGCAGCAGGCCGCCACCGAAGGCGACCGCCAGGTAGAAAAGCAGCGACTCGCTCTGATCGAGGTCGCCAAACTCGATCGCGGCGAGGTCGTACGCCTCGCCCGATTCTCGGGTCGTGGGGGCCGCCGCGGACGCGGTCTCGACTGGCGCCACGGGGGGGAGCGTGGCGGCGCCGGACGAACCGTCTCCGGTGGCGTTTTCGTTCGGGGCCGTGTTGAGCGGGCCGATCTCAACGCCTGTGCCGAGTTTCGCCTCGAACGCGATCGTCATCGGCACGCACTGCGTCTTGCACGCCTGGAGTTTCACTTCTCCGGAAACCGTCGCCGAGGCGGCGTCAACGCCCGGGCTGAACACGATTGGCACGTACCAGGTGACCCGGTCGGCGTGCTCCTCGACGTTCATCTTGAACGCCTCGTCGTCGAAGTGCGTTTCCGGCTTGGGCAGCGCGGCAAAACCACCGATCACCCGGAAGCCGTCCGACGGCGTGACGGCGATGTTCGTCCGCATCGGCCCGCCCGGCGGCTGGGTCACCGAGTAGACGTGCCAGCCGGGCTGGATGTCGGCGGTGATCATCAGCACCGCGGGGCGGTCGTCCGTCGCGGCGGTGAACTGGGCCGATAGCGACACCGGGTCACCGGCCTCGTCGCCGAAGCCGCCGCCGAAGCCACCACCAAAGCCATCGAGGCCTCCACCGAAATCGCCGAAGCCAAAGTCCTGGGCCCGCGCGGCCCCCGTTACCGCACCAATCGTGGTGAGCAGCAGGGCGTACCAGCGGAGGGCAATCTGTGAACGCATCTCGGGGGACTCTCGCGGTGCCTGTGAGCCGTTTGCCAGCGGCGGCTTCGTTCGCACGCCTTGGTCGTTACGCAGGCTGCTATTGTAGGGGTCGCGTGAGCCGCGACCAAGCGATCTTAAGCCACTGCCGACACACGGGTTCGGACGTTCGGCACGCAACCACGGAGAGCGGACGAGGCGCTGGCGATACCAACATGATCGGTGATGCCGGCCGACGGATCGGTGAAGCCCAACACAGTGGACCCGCACAGTGGACCCGCACAGTGGCCCAGATTCAGATCGCCCATTGTCATTAGGCCCATTGTCATTAGGCCCAGGGTCAGCGGTCGAGAGGAAAGCCACCCCGCAAGATGCCACGCAATCGCCCGACGAGCCACGCCAACCGCGGCGTGTCGGGCGGCCGACCGTCGCGGGTCCAGCGGAGCCAGTTGCAAGCGGCTAGCGCGGCGCCGCTCGCGTCGAGGGGGCCGACGAGCCGACGCTGCGTCGCGTCGAGCCCCGAGGCGCCGATGCCCAGCCGCCACAACGCCGGGTCGTCGCCCGCCGCCTCGCCGAGCAGGCGGGCGTGGTCGACCGCGGGCGTGTCGATCGTCATCGCGCCGAAGTCGACCAGACCGGTTACGCGGTCGCCAGTAACTAAGAAGTGTTCGCGGCGGGAGTCGCGGACGATCGGCTGCAGGCGGGTCGCCAGGCCGGCGACAACCGCTAGCTTCGGGCGGACAGCTTTCAGCACCGGGCCGATGAGCGTGCCCGCCGTGACGAGCGGCGCCCGGAGCGGCTCGCACGCCAGCGCGGCCCGTTCGGCGAGGGCCGGCCAATCGGCGCCCAACGCATCGCCGACAAGCGACTGCCGCTCGGCGATCGCGGGGCTGGCCGCGTGCGGGTTGGCAACGGCAACGTCGCGTGTGGCGTTGTGGAACTCGGCGAGGGCCTCGCAGGCAGCAATCAGCCGCGCCGGCGCCAGCGCGGCGGCGTCCGCTTCACCCGGCATCCACGGGGCGACTTCCCACAGCGCGCCGTGAGCGGCGACCGCTGTTTGGCTTGTCTCGGCGGGGTGCGGCGCCGGCAGGAACGAGACGCTCTGCGCGGCGTGGCGG
>JBCCZD010000188.1:0-7597 GCA_039188275.1 Planctomycetota bacterium | reverse complement strand
GTGCCGGCGAAGTCGTCGTCCGACAACTCGCCAAAGCTGGAGTCTTCGGCCAAGCCCCAGTAGCCAACCTCCCAGGCGAACGGCTGGTACGAGTAGCAGCCGCACGGGTCCGACGCACATCCGAACGTGCTTCCCAGCCGCACTTCGCCGCCACCGGTGAAGTCGACGTCCGCTTCGCTCGTTAGAAAGAAGACGTCGGTGCCCGGCTGCGGGTAGTAGTTGCCGGCGGGGGCGCCGTCGACCAAGAACGCGGACGTCGCTTTGCCCGGGTTGTCGCGTCCCATGTACAGGCCGTAGAAGCCGGCGAACCATTGCCGACGCGGCGCCGGCGCGGCACAAGCGACGTCGCACGCGGGGGCGCTGTAGCACGAGTCGACCGCACAACCGTACGAGGCGTCGGACTGCGGCATGTAGCCTTCCCAGCTCGCGGCGGCGGGCGCCGGGTTGCAGCCGCAATCCGCGCCGGCGGCGCCAGCCGGGTACGAGGCAACCGCCGGCGAGGAGCCGTATGACGGGTGCGGCGCCGAGACGACCGAGTTCATCGCACCAGCATTCATGGCGCCAGCGCTCATCGGGCCCGGCGTAACGGCCGGCATCGCCGACGCGACCGGCGCCGGGGAAATCGGCTCGGTCGGCGCCGGCAGCTCACGCGACCCGCTGCCGGCCTGCATCGCAACGCGGGGCGGCTGCCCGTTCATCGGCGGGGCAACCGCCCCGGCGGGAGGTTGACCGGCAATCGACGGCTGAGCCGCAACCGGCGGCGCGACGCCCAACTGCGGCTTAGCGACCGTCGCCGGCGCCGTGTAGCCGGGCGCCGTGTAGCCGGACGGGGCGTACGCGGGCTGCGCCGCGTATGGCTGCTTTGGATTCGGCTGCGTTGGATTCGGCTGCGTTAGATTCGGCGGGGCGTAGGTCGGCTGAGCGTACGCTGGCCGCTGTGCGCCGTAGCCCGGCACGTACGCTTGGCCGGAAAAAGGCGGCGGCGTCGACGGCGCTGCAACCCGCTGCTGGACGGCCGGTTGCGGGCCGGCGGGTTGTCGCGCCGCGGGCTGGTAGGCGGCGTAGGCCGGTTGCGTGTACGCCGGCGCGGCGGTGTTGGCAGCCGGGTACGGCGTGTACTGGGCAACCGCCGTCGTGCCGGCCATTGCCGCGGCGGCCATCAACCCGCTCGTGAGCTTTTGGTAGAGTCGCATCCTTGATTCTCCCCCAAGGTTCCGGCCCCCGATTCGGGGCGCAGACGGTTCCGCTTGATCGGCTCGAAGGCGGCAAGGGCCTGCCCGCCGGCCGTCCCAGGCCGGCTCAATCGGTGCAGAGCGCGATCGAAGTCCGACCGCCTCAAGAGGGAGAATCGACCTAACCGGACCGCCGATCCGCAGAATCGGACCAGGTGAAAGAGAATTCGGTCGCCGATGATCGGGCGATCGCTGCGACGCGAACAGTCCGCCGACACGGCGCCCCCGGCCGAACCGGTACAGCTTAACAGCCGGCGTTCGGTCGGGGTCGCAAACTCGCCGGGCAGTTCACACCGCATGGGGAACAGGACGCCGCCCGATTAACGCCGCAAGGCAGAGCGTCTACCGCAAGGGCCCGCTCCGCAGCGACTCAGAGGTTACGCCGCGGCGACCAAGTCGCGGCCGGCGTAGTACGCCTGCACCTCGCCGCCAAGCGCTCGGTAGTCTTCGGCGCCGCGCGAGTCGTCGGCGTAGCCGAAAATCGACTGCCCGAAGCTGGGCGCCTCGGCCAGGCGGATGTTCCGGCGGATGCGGGTCTGGAACAGCCGCACGCCACTCCAGACCGGCCCGTGCCCGCGGAGTTGATGGAAGTAGGCGTCGACGTCGGCGGTCACCTCGGTCGCCAGCCGGGTGCCGGACTCGTACATGCAGAGGACGACGCCCGCCATCCGCAGGCGGTTGTTTAGCCGATCGGCGACCAGCCCCACCGTCTGCATCAGCTTGCTCAGCCCGTGCAGCGCGAGGAAGTGTGGCTGCAAAGGCAGGAAAACATCGCCGACGGCGGTCAACGCATTGAGGGTCAGCACCCCCAACGAGGGCGGGCAGTCGATCAGCAAGTAGTCGAGCTCCGGCGACGACGCGGCGAGTTTATCGCGGAGGATCACCTCGCGGCCAACAACGCCGGCCAGTTCAACCTCGGCCGCCGCCAGGTCGATGTGAGCCGGCGCCACGCGGAGGTTGTCGTCGGCATGCTGCCAGGTCTGCTCGAGCGGCGTGTCGCTTGTTAGCAAGTCGTAGGTCGTCGCGAGCGGCCGCTTGGGGTCGACACCCAGGTGGAGCGACGCATGCGCCTGCGGGTCGAAGTCGAGCAACCCGACCCGCGCGCCCGACCGCGCGAGCGCGGCGGCAAGGTTGACGGCGGTGGTCGTCTTGCCAACCCCTCCCTTTTGATTGATGATCGCGAGCGAACGCATGGCGGGACCTATCCAGCGGGCTGCCGAGGGGCGGGTAACGGCCCAGGCGGCAGGAACCTGAGCGGCCCGATCCGAGAGGCCCGATTCCGAGCGGCCTGATCCGGGGGGGCAGAGTCTAGGACAAGAGGCTGGTCCGTCCCAGACCATTCGCTGGGCGTCACACGGGTCGCCAACGCCAAACACCGAGTCGAACGCCAACACCTGCGCCGGACGCTAGCACCCCCAACGCAACATGCCCCAGCCAACCGACTCCCTCGTCCGCGTCAAGCTGGGCGACCGCGCGTACGACATCGAGATCGGCCGGGGCAATCTTGCGGGCGTGGCGGCGTTCCTCAAGGCTCGGCGTGACGTCGCGCACGCGGTGGTGGTGACCGACGCGAACGTCGACCCGCTGCACGGCGACCGGGCGGCCGATCTGCTGACCGAAGAGCAGATCGAGGCCCACGTGCTGGTGATCGACGCCGGCGAGGGAAGCAAAGCGCCCGAGGTCGCCCATGACTTGTGGGAAACGATGCTCGAGGAAGGGGTCGACCGCGGGTCGGTGGTGCTAGCCGTCGGCGGCGGGGTCGTCGGCGACCTGGCGGGCTTCGTCGCCGCGACGTTCGCCCGCGGGCTCGATTTTTTTCAGACGCCGACTACGCTGCTCGCCCAGGTCGACAGCTCCGTGGGCGGTAAAGTCGGCGTCAACCTGCCCGGCGGAAAAAACATGGTGGGCGCCTTCTGGCAGCCCCGCGGCGTGCTGATCGACATCGACACGCTCGGCACCCTGCCCGACCGTGACTACCGCGCCGGCCTCGCCGAGGTCGTCAAGTACGGCGTCATCCTGGACGCCGACTTCTTCGCCTATCTCGAGAACCAAGCCGACGCCATCAACGCCCGCGACCCGGGCGTCCTGCAACACATTGTCGCGCGGAGCTGCCGGCTTAAAGCCGAGGTCGTCGAGGCGGACGAACGAGAAGAATCGGGCCTGCGGGCGATCCTCAACTACGGCCACACGTTCTGCCACGCCATCGAGGCGGCCACCGGCTACGCCCGTGTGTTGCACGGCGAAGGCGTCGCGATGGGGATGCTATGCGCATCACGCCTAGGCGAACAGGTCGGGATTTTCGACAGCCAATCCACCGATCGTCAACGGTCTTTGCTCAGCAAATTGAAGCTGCCCACCACCGTGCCGCCTGATCTTAACGCCGAAGAGCTATACCAACTCATGTGGCGTGACAAGAAAGTAAAAGACGGACGCATCCGGTTCGTCTTGCCCAGTCGTATCGGTCATGTCGAGCTTGTCGACTCTGCCAAGCCCGAGCAGGTGCTGGCGGCGATTCACGGCTGAAGCCCGAGAAGCGTCGGCCTGCGTAGCAACCGCCCGCAAGGCATTGGGGGCATAACACCCGGCGGCGCTCGCCGCCTGGACTCTGCGATCCGCGACGGTGCTGGCCCCCGGTTCTAGCGGTCAGCGCTGGTGAATAGCTGGTCGTTCTGCCCCGTCGGCCTAACGTTCGGTGGTAGACCGCAAGGAAGCCCTGGCAACCTCCGCCAATCGGCAAACCGTTACCATGCATCGATTTATGTCGCACGAAACGCAGCCTGCAACGTCGTCATTCGCCACGAACGGCTTCGAATCGCCCGCTCGAGAGCTCCCTAAAGTGCTCGTGCTGGGTTCTGAGTTGCCCCTTCGATCGGAGCTGCTCGAACTGCTGAAGTCAGTACCTTGCGAAACGGTATGCATCGATGACTTTACCTCTTGGAAGCGGTCGACTGAGCCCGAGAGCTGGAGCGAAAACTCGGTCAACGGGCACGGCGGAGCCGCAAACTCTACCGGGGGGGAAGCGCTCGTCGTGCTGGTGGGGCCGCTTGCCGATTGGCTCGGCGAAGCTGGCATCCGTGATGTGCGCGAGGCGATGCCAGCCGCTCAGCTCGTGGTCTACACCAGCTCTGCAATAACACACGAGGCGATCGCCGCTATGAGGGCCGGCGCATCCCACGTGCTGACCACAGCTAACACAGCGGACGCCCGCGCCGCGGCGCTCGACGAAGCCGTTGCAGCAGGAGTCAAGTCGGCAGCAGCCGGCGCCTATCGACAGCGCCTGCAGAAGAAGCTCGCAACCCTCACGCCCGCCGAGGAGCAAGTTCTCGAAGCGATGCTTGTGGGGATGGCCAACAAGCAAATTGCCCAGGCGCTTGAGATCGGGCTCCGCACTGTCGAACTCCGCCGCTCGAAGATCATGCGCAAGATGGACGCCAAGAGCTTGGCGGAGCTCGTCAAGCTGGTCTGCATCGCCAAGGGCCTAGGCGAAACCTCTTAGCAACGATCAGAGGCGGTTCGCGATCGGCGACGCTAGTCGTTACGCTAGACGGCCATGTCAACGCCGCTCGACCCGCTGGTCGTTTCCGAAGTCCGACTCGCCATGGTCCCGGGTGTCGGCCCGAGGACACGCCTGGCGTTGCTCGCGGAGCTCGGCTCCCCTCAGGCGGTCCTTGGCGCCGGTCGCAGCCGTTTGTTGCAAGTCGCGGGTGTCGGCCCGAAGCTCGCCGACAAGATCCTCGCGGCAGGCGAACTCGACGCTGAGGGAGAACTTGCTACGGCCTGTCGGCACGGCATTCGAGTGCTGCTCCCGTCCGCCGACGGCTACCCGCGGGCCCTCCGCGAAGTACACGACCCGCCGGCCGTGCTCTTCACGCGTGGCGACCTCTTGGCGGGAGATCAGATCGCGGTTGCTTTGGTCGGCTCTCGACACGCGACGCGCTACGGCCTCGAGCAGGCCGAGCGGCTGGGGCAAGAACTCGCGCGGGCCGGCGTGACCGTGGTGAGCGGCCTTGCCCGTGGGATCGATGCCGCCGCGCACCGCGGCGCCCTCGCCGCGGGCGGCCGGACCCTCGCCGTACTGGCAGGCGGATTGCTGAAGCTCTACCCGCCAGAGCACCGCGGCCTTGCGGAGGACGTCGTGGCCAACGGCTGCCTGATCGCCGAGGCGCCGCCGCGGATGCCGCCGATGAGCGGGAGCTTCCCGCAACGCAACCGGGTGATCAGCGGCTTGTCGCTCGGGGTGGTCGTCGTCGAGGCGGCCAATCGCTCCGGCGCCTTGATCACCGCCCGCCACGCCGGCGAGCAGGGCCGCGAGGTGTTCGCCGTGCCCGGGCCGGTGACCAGCCGGCTCTCTCGCGGCTGCCACGGCTTGATCCGCGACGGCGCCAAGCTCGTCGCCGGCGTCGACGACATCCTCGAAGAACTCGGGCCCTTGATCGAGGCGGTCCCGAAGCCGGGCGGCGGCGAGACCCGCAGCGTCGCCGAACTCGGCCTGAACGACGTGGAGCAACGCGTGCTCCAAGCGATCGGCGCCGTGGCAACCGAGGTCGATCGCGTGGTGCAGGAGTCAGGCGTCCCCGTCCACCGCGTCCTCGCCACGCTCAGCGTCCTGGAGATGAAGCGGCTTGTCCGCCGGGTAAGCGGCGCGTTGGTGGCCCGCGTCTGAGTCTTGCTCCGGCGGCGTCCGTGCAGCGCGCGGCGGCCACGGGCTGATGACCGGCAACAGCACAATATTCGGCGGCAGATTCCCCAGCGTCCCCATGCCCAAGCGTGGGTCGCTTCAATGCGTGCGGCGGCGTAAACTCGGCAAACCACTAGGCCGCTTCGGAAACCCCTTCCCCGCACACGCCCGTTCCGCGGATGGCTCGCGCGAGTCGTGGCGAATGCGGGCGAGGGTTGGCAGATCGTTCAGCGACCCGGAACCGGCGCCTCGGCGTCTGCGCCGACAAGCCGCAGCCGCTCGCTGATCGACGGGTGGCTGTGCAGCAAGAACTCTTCGATCCGGCCGGGCTCAAGCTCGGCTTTGTTCATCCGGGCCAGCTTGAGAAACGCCGAGCGGAACGCGGGCAAGTCGGCGGTCGCTGCCGCGGCGTAGCGATCCGCTTGGCGTTCGAAGTGGCGGCTTAGCAGGTTCATCAACGGGCCCATCAGCATCGAGAAAGTGGTGAGCAACAAGAGGAGCACCGGCAGCGTCGCCGGCGACCACTGCCGTGGGTCGCTATCGCCGCTCCACACGGCGACGCCTTGCTGGCATAGCCAGAAGCCCGCGAGCGACGCGGCGGCGGTGAAGACAAGCATCTTCGGCAGGTGCCGATGCACCTGATGCCCCAACTCGTGCGCAAAGACGATCTCCACCTCAGCGGGCGTAAACTCTTCGATCAGCGTGTCGCCCAGCAGCACCCGCCGCGTGGCCCCGATGCCGGCGAGCATGGCGTTGGCTTTCTTAGTGTCCGCACTCATCTCGAGTCGGTAGACGCCATCGATGGTAATGCCGGCCCGCTGGGCCATCTCCTGCATCCGATCGGTACACGCGTCGGCCGGCAGTGGGTCGGTCTTCTGGAAGAGGGGCAAGATCACAACCGGAAGCAACTGACCGAGCACCGCGCTCACCAAGAAAAACGCGGCCGCCGCGACCGCCCACCACCAGCCGCCCGCCCACCAGATAATGGCGTAGAGTCCGGTATACATCGCCACCAGCAACGCGAGCGCCAACGCCGACTTCTTCAGCCAGCTCTTCAACCAACGCCCGATCGACTGCGTGCTCAAGCCGAAGCGGTGCTCGACGACGTAGCCGCCGTAGAACGAAATCGGCAGTGACGCGAGGGTGTGCAACAGCGTGATCGAGCCGCCAAGGGCAGCGACGCGCAGCAGCGATCGCTCACCACTTAACGGCGCCCAAGCCCCCAGCCAAGCGTCGAGCCAAGGCCCGACCAAAAGCGCGACCGCAACGAGCACCGCCACGTCGACCACCATATCGACCACCGTCAATCGAAGCGACGCTTGGGCGTACCGCTTGGCGTCGGCGGCCTCCTCGGGTGTCGGCGCGGCCGCCGAGCTTGCCGCGGCGTCCGCCGCGCCGGCAGGGTCCTCGGTGGCGGGAGGGTTAAGCTCAGACACGCTTGTTAAGCAAATAGAGGCCGGAGGATGAGACGGGCGACCGAAACGGCAGGCATGCGATAGCCCCTGTTACGGTGGGCGCCGCCGCTGGCTTTGCCCAACGGGGTTGTCGCACTGAAGCTACCACCGGCTGGAAGCCGGTGGGTTCGAGTTTAATCGTGAGCTACGGACTGAAGTCCTTCGCCCACGAGGGTTTGAGTTATACGTTCGCAGCGGTACCGGCGAGTGTCGTCTTCGTCGGAGCCAGCCGT
>JBCCZD010000187.1:0-7633 GCA_039188275.1 Planctomycetota bacterium | reverse complement strand
GTCGCTGTCGCAGCGCGCGTTGTCGCCGGCGAGGTACTTGCCCGGGACCTTCGACCAGTAGACCTCCTGGTAGCGCTCCTCATCGCCCCAGATGCCACGGAGCATGCCGGGCCAGGGGTGGGCGATCGTGAGCATGCCGCCCTGGTCGGGCCCACACTCGGAGCCGTCCTCGCCGATGATCTTGGGCACGACGCCCGGCAGCGGCTTGGTGCAGCTGCCCGGCTTGGTGGCGATGGCCCCCGGCAGGGGCGACATCATGACGCCGCCGGTTTCGGTCTGCCACCAGGTGTCGACGATCGGGCACCGCTCTCCGCCGATGAGCTTGTGGTACCACATCCACGCCTCGGGGTTGATGCCCTCGCCGACGGTTCCCAGGAGGCGGAGGCTCGACAGGTCGTGTTTTGTGACAAGCTCGTCGCCCCACTTGATGAACGCCCGGATGGCGGTCGGGGCGGTGTAGAAGAGCGTCACCTTGTGGCGCTCGACGATGTCCCAGAAGCGGTCGCCGGCCGGGTGGTTGGGGGCGCCCTCGTACATCAGGCACGTGGCGCCCGCCGCGAGCGGGCCGTAGACGACGTAGCTGTGCCCGGTGATCCACCCGCAGTCGGCGGTGCACCAGTAGACGTCACCCCTCGTTTCCTCGGGGGGCGCCGGGTGATCGAAGACCCACTCAAACGTCTTCTTGGCGTACAGGTTGTAGCCGGCGGTGGTGTGCTTGATCCCCTTCGGTTTCCCCGTCGAGCCGCTCGTGTAGAGGATGAACAGCGGCGCCTCGCTGTCCATCGGCGCCGCGGGGCAGTCGGCGGGCGCCTCGGCCATCAGCTCGTGCCACCAGTGGTCGCGGCGCGGGGTCCAGTGGACCGCTTCGTTGACGCGGTCGAGCACCACGCAGTGCTTGACGGTCGGGCTCTTGGCCAGCGCCTCGTCGACGGTCGCCTTGAGCGGCAACGCCTTGCCGCGTCGCCAGCCGGCGTCGGCGGTGATCACCGCCACGGCGCCGGCGTCGTTGTTCCGCTCGGCGATGGCCTCGGCGCTGAACCCGGCGAAGATCACCGAGTGGACCGCCCCGATCCGGGCGCACGACAGCATGGCGATCGCCAGCTCGGGGACCATCGGCATGTAGATACTCACGCGGTCGCCCGGCCTGATGCCCAGCGACTTCAAGGCGCTAGCGAACTTCGATACCTCGCCTAGCAGCTCGGCGTAGGTCAGCGTCCGCTGGTCGCCCGGCTCGCCCTCCCAGATGATAGCCGTCCGGTCGCCCCGGCCTTCGACGACATGCTTGTCGACGCAGTTGTAGCAGGCGTTCGTCTTGCCGCCTACGAACCACTCCGCGCAGTTCGGCTTCGCGTCGGGCTCGTTCCAGCGGAGCGTCTCGGTGAAGGGCTCGAACCAGCGCAGCTCCTCGCGGGCGAGCTTCGCCCAAAACGCCGGCGGGTCGGCGGCTGCGTGGTCCCAGAGCGTTTGGTACTGTTCGAGCGACTTGATCCGCGCCGCGGCGGCAAACCCGGCGGGCGGAGGAAAGAGCCGATCCTCGTGCATAACGGTGTCGATCTGGCCGTGCTCTGCCATCGGGCGCTCCGCGTTGGGCGTTGGCTTCCTGAAGAGGCTTTCGAAGAGGCCCCGATTGTGCCGGAGCGGCCCGGTGCGCGTCAAACGGGGCGACCGGGTTGCCAACGCGTTGAATCAGCGCACGCACGAAGTCCTGCACGACATGACGACGACCGCCTTGTCGAGCAAGGTAGGCCCCACCCGCGATCTCTACACGCGGGGGCGTCGCCACAAAGACACCAGCCGCGACGATTCAATCGGCGTCGATCCAGGTGACGGCGATAGCAGCCATGGCGGCAAACGACCTGCCTCCCGGCGCCAGGCAAACGGCGATGGGTGCCGGCGGGAGATGCTGCTGGGGCCGCCCGAGGAACGCGGAAAAGGCGCTTCCGAAGTTGATCTCTTCGCCTGCGCTCACGGCAAGACTCAGCCCGACGAATATCAACGCACGGGCGACCGGTCCGTAGCACTCCACGATCGACTCCTTGAGCAGACGGCTAGCCACCAATGAGTCTGGTCTTCGGGAACGCTGCTTGCCAGCCGAACCAGAAGGCGCGGTGCGCCGGCAGGCGGAAGAGGCGGGCGCCGGCGGGGCCGATGAGGGCTTGTTCCGACATGCCCCAGGCGGCGCCCGTCTCGTCGACGACCTGTTCGCCACGCCAAGAGAATCGACGGCCGCCCGAGGCGTAGACGCGGTTGGCGCCGTGGGCGTCGGTGAGGACGACGAACGCCTGCCCCGCGTGCTCGCCGTGGTACGCCCGCTGCTTGGCGAGGAAGTCGGCCAGGATCGCCAGCGGCGGGTCGCCGGCCCCGTCGGCGGCGCCGAAGCGGAGGGCCAGCACCTCCGCCTTGTTGGCCACCGGCCCGTCGGCGTCGGCCGGCGGCGGAAGCTCGGGGACATCGAACATCAGCTTGTCGGTCGCGAAGTACCCGGCGTAGGCAACCCCCTCGCCGTAGTTGCGCCGGTAGCCGGTATCCAGCGACAACACGGTTGTCTCCGGGTGGAGCTTCCGCCAGGCGCCCCAGGTGGTGGTCACCACCGGCAGCGCCTTCAGCCGGACGCCTTTGCCCACGAGCGGGCCGATGACCGGCTCGCCGAGGTTGGACGACCACATCGACTCGGTCGCGGCGTCGTACATCAGCTTGTTGGAGCGGTAGAGGAAGCCGCTCGTGCCGAGCTCGTGGTGCACGCCGTTGACGGTTGCCTCGTACGGGATCATGGCGCCGCACAGGGTGCAGTAGACGCCGCACAGCGAGATGCCCCCGACGGTGTCCTTGAACATCTCGTGCCAGGCGAGGATCCGCTTGGGGTAGGCCCGTGCGTCGCCGTTGACCCGGATGCCGAACACCACGTCGGTGTCCGCCAGGTACGTGGCCTCCGCCACCGAGAGCATGTTGGGCTTGTCCAGCGGCGGGATGCCGTCCCGGACGACGCCGCCCCAGCGGACCTCGTCGAGTCGGATGGTCGCGGGGCGGCCCTTCGCGAAGTAGTTCGCGAACCGCGGGTCGACCCGGGCGTACAGCTTCGCCTTGAAGTCGGCGTAGTCGGGGTGCGGCTTGAAGTCGGCCCGCCAGAGCCACTGCCAAGCGTCGTCGCGACCCGCGCGGCCCACGCCGATCGGCCGGCCGGCGTGCGGCCGGAGGCGGTTGAGCACCGCCTGTCGGTGACGCTTGCCGAAGCGGGACGCCTCGAGCAGCATCGGCGCGTAGCCATCGCGCCAGCGCTCGTCGACCGTGTCGAACAGCCGGTCGCCGTCTTGAATTGAGAGCCGGCCGAGGCCGAGCACCGCGTCGACCGGCAACCAACCGTCCGCACGCGGGGTTGGAGGGGTGAACTGCACCGCCCGCAGCGGCAGGTTCGCCTGTGCACTGGCGTGGCTTTGCCCGGCGAGCCGCCAGCCGCGTTGAACTTGGTAGATCGTCACACCGGCGCCGAGCGCACCGAGGCAGGCGATCAAGCACAGGCGGAGGTTCGGCGTTAGCATGCGAGCTCCGGGACGAGGTTCCTTAAGGCCGCCCCCAAGCTTACTCGAACCGTCGCCGATTCAAATGGATCTCCGGAGCGCCAATCGCCCGCCCGTGTTAGCCCGGATACACAGCACGCTCGAACGGCGTCTCATCCGCACCCCGGCGCCGACTTAGGCCGCCCGTCGCAATCGCAGGTACTGGCTTCGGGCAACGAGCGTTTAGTACGGCGCCCAAACCGCAGCGAACAGCAGGTTCCACCCGGTCAAAGAGGACTCGCAGACGAACTCGGCAACGCCACCGTACTCGGCGTCAAACACCAGCGTTGGTTGACGAGCGTCGCCCAACTCAGTCGCGATCCGTTGAGTCGGCCGACCGCCGCGTTATGGCATCTCCGGGGAACACAGCAACCAACACCGCAATCGGCGTCAGGAGCGAGCCACCGACCAACCCCACCAACAAAGGTGCGATCGAGACCTGGCGTATGAACCCTTCGCTGCGTTCAGCAAAGAATAAACCGAGCCAATACGCGGCGACGAACGCCCAGACCAATGCCGTAGTCTTTCCGTAGAGCTGGGACGGTGAAATGATTGCCCGCAGTAGAGCAACGGCGCCGACCGTCGTAAGCAGACCGCCGTACCAGACGAGAAACCCGAGAGCCTTCTCTCCTTTGGCGGACTCGCCCGCCGAGCATATTCCGATCGAGAGGGCGACAGCCCCAACGACCACGGCCAACTCTTTCAGCGAGAACTGCACGCGTGACATGGTGACTAGCTTGTGCTCAGTCGCTTCACTTCCGTGCCGCCGAGGAGTTGCTCGGTCTCGCGGAGCAAGTCGACGATCTGGTCGGCGAAAGGGGAGCTCTTGAACGCCTTGGTCAGTTGGTCGGGGTCGAGGGTGTCGAGGTTCTTGGCCCCCAAGCCGGGGAACCAGTGGCCGCCGTTGCCGAGCAGGTTGTACCGCATCTTGCCGTACTCGGTCATGTCGTAGGCGAGGGCCAGGTTGCGCAGCCAGAGCATGATCGGCACGTTCATGTAGCCGGGCGAGTCGTCGTCCCAGGCGGGTAGGCCCTCGGCGTAGCGGCCCGCCAACTCGGCGCCGACCGCCTCGACCATCGCCTCGCGGAGCCGATCAACGATTGGCGGCAGCAGCTCCGCGGCGTTGTCGACCATCGGGACCGCCTGCATCTGCAAGTCGAAGTCCGACGGCTGCGACGCGCCGAGGCTCAGCGTGTGGACCTCCGGGCGGGCGAGGCAGAACAGGCAGTTGAAAACCAGCGGGTGGAGCGGCTTGCACAGCCGGCTGAGCTTCGCCGGCGGGTCGTAGAGCATGCCCCCTTTGTGGGTCGGCGAAATGATGAAGACGCCGATGTCCCGCTCGGCAGCCACTTCAACGGCCGGCCAGTTCCGCTGGAAGATGTAGTACCAGTGCAGGTTGACGTAGTCGAACCCGCCGTGGGCGTCGCAGCGGAGCGTGTCGACAATCAGCTCCGTCGAGCCGTGCGTCGAGAAGCCGACGTGCCGGACCTTGCCCTCCGCCTGCAACTGACGGGCGACCTCCAGGCAACCGCCCGGCCGGACCGATTGCCACAGCAGCTCGTGCGTGTTGATGCCGTGCAGGCCGAGCAGGTCGACGTAGTCGAGGTTCAGCCGCTCGAGCGACTCCTCGACCTGTTGCCGGAAGACGGCCGGTTCGGCGTGCGGAGCGATCTTCGTCTGGACAATCAGGTCGCCGCGTGGCGTCCCCGCGGCCAGCAACTTGGGGAAGAGCACGCCGAGCTGCCGCTCGCTGGTGCCGTAGCCGCGGGCGGTTTCGATGTGGTTGATGCCCAGCTCGAGCGACCGGCGGATGGTCGCTTCGAGGTTCCGCTGGTTCTCGTCTTCGACGACCTCCAGCGGGGCGTCGTCCCACGTCTGCTGGTAGCGCATGCCGCCGCAACTGAAGACGGGCATTCGCAGCTCGGTTCGGCCGAAGCGTCGGTACTGCATGCCGAGGAACGTAAGCCCTGCCAGCACCGTCCGCAACCGACGGGCCTGTCAGGCTTCAACGGCTTACTCGGCCAGCGCCGCCTCGAGCGCCTCCTCGGCCCCGCTGAGCGAATCGCCCAGGAGGTGCGTGCCGGCGTGCGACGCGGCGAACTGTTGGTCTTCCTGCCGAGTGAAGACGCCGCTGGCGCCCTCGTCGGCGGGGCGGTCGCCGAAGCTCACGCCCAGGGCTCGGGCGGCCATCACCGCGGGGCCCTCGGGGTCGACCTGGCGGATTTTTGACACCGCGTCGATGATCGGCACGCTGGTCATCTCGGGCGGGCGGCTGCAGATCATCTCGCCGAACTTGCCCTGCACGATCAGCCGCACCGCGTGGGCGCCGAACTGTGTGGCGAGCACGCGGTCGAACGTGGTCGGCTTGCCGCCGCGCTGGAGGTGGCCCAGGATGCAGAGGCGCGCCTCGCGGTGCAGCCGTTGCTCGATCTCGGTCACAACCGCCTTGCCCAAGCCGCCGAGCTTCATCTGCTGGCCCTTCTTGTCTTCCCCCACCATGCCCCCCTCAGGCAGGTGGGCCCCCTCGGCCACGACGACCAGCGTGAACTTCTTGCCCTGGCTCTCGCGGTGCAGGATCTTGTGGCAGACGTGCTCGTACGTCCAGGGGATCTCGGGGATGAGGATCACGTCGCCGCCGCCGGCGATGCCCGAGTGCAGGGCGATCCACCCCGCGTGCCGGCCCATGACCTCCAGGACCATGATCCGCTCGTGGCTGGCGGCGGTCGTGTGAAGCCGGTCGAGGGCGTCGGTCGCGCACTCGATAGCGCTGTCGAATCCGAAGGTGAACGCTGTGGCGGAGAGGTCGTTGTCGATCGTCTTGGGAACGCCGACAACGGGGATGCCGTTCTCGTGAAACTGCTGAGCGATGGCAAGCGACCCGTCGCCGCCGACGCAGATCAGCCCGTCGATGCCGAGCTGGGCGACCGTCTCTTTGACGCCGGCGATCAACTCGGGGGCGATCTCAACGCGGTCGTCCACGCCCTTGACCGCCGCGAAGCGGCCCTTGTTGGTCGAGCCGAGGATGGTGCCGCCCTGGTTGAGGATACCCTTGGTGCTGGCGGGCGTCAGGTGGACGTACTGGACGGGGTCGTACAAACCCTCGTAGCCCTTGAGGAAGCCGACGCAGTCGTAGCCTAGTTGGTGGCAGCTCTTCACGGCGCCGCGGATCACGGCGTTCAAGCCGGGGCAGTCGCCGCCGGAGGTGAGGATACCGATTCGCTTTGTGGCTGGCGGCAACATCAGGCGCGGCTCCGGCGGAGTTTGGTGGGCCCCAAGCGCGATTGCCCTCTGGGTAGAGGGCCCCCCACGCGGGGATTGCTCAACGCTACGCCGCTCGGAGGGCAGGGGACACGAATCTGGGGCGTCAGCGCGGACGCTGCTAGCCGTGCAAACCTCACAACCGGCGCAACGCCTCGTACAGAACTGGCGCCCTGCAGGTAGACGTAACCCGGCTACGGCGTCCGCAGCGTGCAACGGCAGAGCATCTGGAGCTTACCGATCAGCTCGCCAACGCCGATCTTTGACTGGCCCGCCTGCCGTTCGCGAAACGTGATCGGCACTTCGGCGAACGTCGCGCCGGCGTGATGCAGCCGCCAGACGATTTCTTCCAGGTAGGCGTAGCCGGTCGCGCTGACTCGGCGGAGATCGATCTTCTTGAGCGCCGCGACGCGGTAGACGCGGAATGCGCCGCTGGTGTCCCGGGCCGGCACGCGGAGCAGCAGCCGGGTCGCCCGGTTCATCGCCGCGCTCACGACCCGGCGGCTGGCCGGCCAGCCCTCGATCCGCCCGCCGCGGCAGTAACGCGATCCGATCGCGACGTCCGCCTCTCCCGTCGCCGCGACGAGTGCCGGCAGCGTGTCAGGCGAATGGCTCCAGTCGGCGTCCATCGTCGCCACCAAGGCGTAGCCGTCGGCGGTTGCTTGCTCAAACGCGGCGATCGTCGCCGAGCCCAGGCCGAGCTTCCCCTCACGGTGCAGGCAGCGGAACCGAGTGTCGACGCTGGCCCGCTCGTCGCACCAACGCCCCGTGCCGTCGGGCGAGTTGTCGTCGACCACCAGCACGTCGGCGCCGGGCAGCGC
>JBCCZD010000186.1:0-7926 GCA_039188275.1 Planctomycetota bacterium | reverse complement strand
GCGTGCGCACGCTGGCGGACGGTCATGCCGAACGTGTGGATGATGAACTCGCGGTCGCCGCGCGTCGTGAGGTCTTCCATCGTCCGCGTGCTGCGGATGTCGCCGTCCGACAACAGGTAGACAACCGCCGGGTCGAGCCGCTCGGCCATCTCCATCGCCTCGTTGAGCCGGCCGCCGAGGCAGATCTCGACCGTCGGCAGCCACGCGGCGAGCTTCTGCTTGTTCTCCCGCGTGGCGGGCGCCATCGCGTCGACCCCGTTGGGGAAGAACATCGGGTACGCCTGATCGCTGTAGAAGATGACGTAGAACATCTGCTTGGAGGACATCGCCATCACGGCCCGCTGCAGCTCGATGAGGGTGGTCTCCATCCGCCCCTCCTTCATGCTGCCGGAGTTGTCAACGATAAAGACGAAGCGGTTCCCCTTGGAGCGTGCGCCGAAGAACTGCGTCGAGCCCGGCTTGCCGCCGCCGTCGGGGCGCTCGCCACGCCCGGCGCCGGTGGGTTGGCCGCCCGCGTCTCCCAGCATCAGCGAACCCGCGTCGGCGGGCAGCGCCGACGTGGCGCCGGCGGACAGGTCGGTCATCCCCGCGGCCGCGTCGTCCCACGGCGCGTCGAGCTCGCTGGGGTCGACCTCCGAGACCTCGGACGCGAGCTCGAGGTCCATCTCTTCGAGCTCGGTCGTCTCGAGCTCTTCGGGCGAGAAGTCGACGTCGGTGAACTCGTCGAAGAACTCATCCGAGCCGTCCACCGCGCCGGCCTGCAAGACGGGCGGCTCCTTCGTGAGCGTGACGATCGTCCAAAAGAAGAAGATGAGCAGCAGCACCGCGTGGACGCCCAGGCTCGCGGCCACCGCCGGGGCGTCGCGCAGCCGCGACGCCCAAGGTCGCGGTTGGCCGTCGTCTTCCTTCTTGGCGATGACCGGCGCCTCGGTAACGTCGGCCACCCCGTCCGGCTTGTGAGCCGTCGGCGTCTTGCCACGGAGTTGCTTGCCGGCCCGCCTGGCCCCGCCTGGCTTTGACGGCCCGCCTGGCTTTGACCGCCCGCTGGGTTCAGTCGGCGCACCGCCGTTGCCCGCCGCGGCTCCGCCTAAAGAGAACGGTTCGTCGGGCCCGCCCGCAGCCAACCCCGCCAACAAGTCGCTAGCCGGCTTGGCCTCTCCCGCACCGTTGTCGCTTCGAGTCGGCCGATCGATCGGCGGCGGGTCCCCACCCTCGTCGTGCCGGAGCGCCGACTGCTCGTCCGCCAGTCGGAGCAATTCCGACTCGATCCGCTCGGCCGCTTGCTCCTGGCCGTCGGCTTCGAGCCGGGCGAGCTGCGCACGCAGGCGGTAGGCCTCGGCTTCCAGTTGACCAAGGCGGAGCCGGGTTTCGGCGAGCACTTGCTTGCGTTCGTCCGGCTCGCCGGAGGGGGCGACATCGGTCTGGTCGGGGCCGTCTGCCATGGCGGCAGTCTACCAACCAAGTGGCGGCGCCGGCAAACTCGGCGGCGGCCGGCGCGGTGGCGGCAGCGTCGGCGTATCAGTCAACGTCAAGCAGCTTGAGCGTGCGGTCAATCCTCGCCAGGCAGCGGCTGCGGCCGAGGATTTCAAGGGTCTCAAAAACGCCAAACCCAACGCCCTTGCCCGTAACCGCGACGCGCAGGGCGTGGATGATCTGCCCGATCTTGATGCCACGCTCCTCGACAAACGCGTGCAGCGCGGCATCGGTGGAGGCGGTGTCGAACGGCTCGAGCACGGCCAGCTGGGACCTGAACGCGGCGAGCAGCTCGCCGGCGTCGGCGGGCTTGGTGAGCCGCTTGGCGAACGCCTTCTCGTCGTAGGCGAGCCGGTCGTCGGCGGTGAAGAAGTCTTCGTAGTCGAGGATGTCGCCGGCAACCTTGATCCGGTCGCCCGCCGCTTCCAGGATGGCCCGGACGGCCGCGCCCGCCTCGCACGGCGGCGGCTCGGCCAGCAGCCCGGCCCGCTGCAAGAAGCGGGTGCAGCTGGCGACCCGCTGCTTGATCGGCTGCTTCTGCATCGCCCGGCCCTGGAACGCCTGGAGCTTGGCCGGGTCGAAGCTGGCGGGCGCCTTGCCGACGCGATCGAGGGAAAAACGGGCGATCATCTCTTCGGTCGTGAACTCCTCGGTCGAATCGTCGAGCGACCAGCCCAGCAGTACCAGGTAGTTGAGTAGCGCGTCGGGCAGGTAGCCGACCTGATCGTAGAAGTCGACGATCACCGGGTTGAACGTCTCGGCGGCGACCCCCAGGCCAATGCGCCGGGCGATCCGCTGGCCGTGCTCGTTGAGCGCCGCGAAGTCGCGGTTCTTGAGGTACTTGTCTAGCTTGCGCTTGCTCAGCTTGTTCTTGCTCCCCGGCTCGGCGACGAACGGTAGGTGCGCGAACTCCGGCGGAGCGTACCCGAGCTGCTGGGCGATGAACACCTGCCGCGGCGTGTTCGACAGGTGCTCCTCGGCACGCACCACGTGCGAGACCTGCATGTCTTGGTCGTCCACAACCGTCGCCAGGTGGTACAGGCACGAGCCGTCGGCCCGCTGGATGACGTGGTCTTGCTCCTTCGCCCACGCGAAGCGGACCTCGCCACGCACGAGGTCGTTGAGGACGAGTTCGCCGTCGCGTGGCATCGCGAGCCGGACGACGCCCGCCCTGCCCTCCGCGGCGAAGCGATGGGCCTGGGCGTCGGTGTCGGCACGCCACCGGCGGCTGTAGGTGAAGCCCTCGCCGGCGGCTTGGGCGGCCTCGCGTTCCGCCTGCAGCTCTTCGGGCGTAGCAAAGTCGCGGTACGCCACGCCGGCGGCCAACAGCTTGTCGACGGCCGCCTGATAGCGATCGCCCCGCCGCGACTGAAAGTACGGGCCGAAGCCTCCCTTGCTGCCGCTGCCGCTTGGGTCGGGGCCTTCGTCCCAATCCAGGCCAAGCCACTGGAAGCCATGAAGGATCGGGGCGAGCGCCGCCTCGACATTGCGCTGCTGGTCGGTGTCGTCGATGCGGAGGATAAACTGACCGCCGTGCTTCCGCGCCAGCAGCCAGTTGAAGAGCGCTGTGCGGACGCCGCCGATGTGCAGGTAGCCGGTCGGACTCGGGGCGAAGCGGGTGCGGACGGTCATCGGCGGCGGGCGATTTGGGCGGGCGGCGGCGGCGATCAGGCAGGCGACGGTAGCCTAGCGGCTCCCGCCACGGATCGAAAGCACGCCACGCGTTGGGGTCGGCTGACGCTCAGGCCGCCCTGCCCTGCCGCGCCTTCTGCCGACGCAGCCGTTTGCGTTCGGCCTTGCTAAGCTTGCGACGCGGCGCGTCGTCGCCGTAGTCGTCGTCCCCGCCGTGCGTGCCGTCGACCCACTGAGTCGCTTCCGCCGCCGCCGTAGGAGGCGTTTGGGCAATCTCCGAGACCGGCGCCGGCGTGCTCGCAGCCTTCGTTACTCGTTTCGCCGCCGCGTTCTTCGAAGCGGGTTTCGATTTGTCGGCCGGTTTAGCCGCCGCGGGTTGCTGGCTAGTCTTCGCGGTGGGCTTCTTGCGCTTGACAGGCGCCGCGGCTCGGCCGTTGGCTTCACGGACGATCCGGCGGCTGAAGGCGAGCAGCGCCAGGGCGGAGGTGATCAGCATTGTGTGCGTCGCGGCGACGCCGACGATCGGCAAGAACTCCGCGTAGGCCACTGGCGCCCAGCCCTGCGTGGCCGCCACCGCGACGCAGGCCGATGCCCCGGCAAGGACGGCCCCCGTAGCAGCGAGGCGGCTTTCCTTGAGGTCGAAGAACAAGCGGACCGCAAGCCCGCCCAGCAGGACGCCGCCAGGCGCCAGCCACCAGAAGGCGTCGCTGGGTAGAGGCGACCAGCCGACGCGTGTCGCGAGCGCCCCGGCGGCCACCTGATGCAGGTTGGTCATCTGGCACAAGCAGACCGTTGCCGCGGCGAGCGTCGCCACGATCCACCAGCGATAAGTCCCCCGCAGATCGTCGGAGCGGTGCCGTCGCAGCCCGTACACGACGCCCGTGAGGCCGACGACCGTCAGAGCGAGCGTGTGGTTCAGCGCCGTTGCCAGCGAGGCCGGGCTCGCGATGTCGAGCAACCCGGCAACGGGCTCCCCGGCCAGTGCGGCGATCTCAGCACGATAGACGTCCCCTGCAACAAGCCCGGCGGTGAGCAGCAGTCCGGCGAACAAGACGCCCGTCAGAGCCCCGGCGCCGGTCGGCAGCACGCGCGACGCGAGGCCGAAGCTGACGCTCGCCTCGCCCGGGGCGTATCGGGGCGCGCCGCCTGGCGGCGGGTTTTCAGCGCCGGGGCGCGTGTCGCTGGTCGCTTCGCCGGTCAACCGGCCGTCATTCAAGATCCGCCGACGGCGGTCCACCCGCCCTGATGAGAGAGTCATCTTCCCCGCCTTCCCTGTCGCCTGTGCAGCCCGCTGCGCCGGGGCCGTAGAACCGAGCGCAGGCCTCCCGCCCGCACAACCTCTTTTTTCGGCGGTCGGCGCGCCCCGGGATAACCGCTATCGCCCGTGGTCCGGTTGCAGCGGGCTGGCAGAATAGGGGGCCTTGCGGCTACCGCTGGCAACGGCGATCGGCCTTCCGCGTGGCACTTCGGCAAAGTGCACGGAACCGCTGGCGTTGCCGGGCCGCAACCGATCCATGACCTACGGTTGAGCGAGGCTTTGCGCCCTTTCTCTACGGGCCGAACGTTAGTCAGACGCCAATCCCGCCGCGTTATGCCGCTGCCACCACCCTCCACTGCCACTGCTGACCGCGGCGATGCAACGCCTGCGGATGAGCGGGTGTCTGGCCTGCTGGACGCGCTCGACCAAGCGGCGTCGGGCGAGGCGTCGGCCACCGGGCGGCGCGGCGCCGAAGCGCCGATTCAAGACCGCCTCGTGGCGGCCCGGCTCGGTGTGGCGAGCTCGCTCTTCACAGCGCTCCGCTGGAAGCACGCGCCGACCGCCGCCCACAGCCTGCGTGTCGCGCTCGCGGCAACCAAGTGGGCGGCGGTGCTCAAGATGCCCGACCCGCTTCGGACGCAGTTCGAGGTCGCGGCGTTGCTGCACGACGTTGGCAAGCTCGGCGTGCCCGACGCCGTGCTGGTGAAGCCGGGGCGCCTGCTGCCCAACGAGGTCGAGCTGTTCGACCAACACCCGGAGATCGGCGCCGGCATCCTCCGCAGCGCGGGGGCTCCCAAGGCGGTGATCGACACCGTGCTGGCGTCGGCCGCTTGGCACGACGGCTCGCACCGCCGGGTGCGGCTGCGTGGGGACGACATCCCCGTCTTCGCCCGGATGCTGTCGATCGTCGACGCGTTCGACTCGATGACGACCGACCACGTCTACCGCCCGGCGCGTTCACGCGAGCGGGCGCTTGCGGAGCTGTACGAGTTCGCCGGCCGGCAGTTCGACCCGGCGCTCGTGGCGAGCTTCTCCCAGCACTTCGAGCACGACCAGCGGGCATTGGAGGAGGACGTCGCACGCCGGTGGCTGAGCGGCGCCACGGCGGATGCGTTGCCCTGGAACCCGGCGGGCACAGGATTCGCGCCCTCGGCGTCCGCCCCGCCGGCGGCCGATCGGATGCGGCTGTTCGAGCAGAAGCTCATCGACAACATGCACGACGGAGTTGTGTTCGTCGATGCCCAGAGCCGCGTCCTGCTGTGGAACACGGGCGCCGAGCGTCTGACCGGCGTCGCGGCGAACGCGGCGCTCGGCCAGGTCTTGAAGCCTTCGCTGCTAGAGATGGCCAGCCGCGATGGCAGCCTGGTGCAAGACCAGGACTGCCCGATCGCTCAGTCGGTCGCGACGGGCCTGCAACGAATGGAGAGCGTGACGGTCATCGGGCGCACCGGGCGCCACGTGGCGGTCGACCTGCACGCGGTCCCCGTTCGTAGCGGCGAGGGGGCCTCGCACGGGGCGACCGTGCTGCTGCACGACGCGTCGAGCAAGGCGTCGCTGGAAGAGAAGTGCCAGGCGTTGCACGTCGAGACGACGAAGGACCCGCTCACGCAGGTCGCCAACCGGGCGGAGTTCGACCGCATGCTCGCCGCGTTCGTCGACGCCCACGAGGAAACCGCCCTGCCGTGCAGCCTGATCATGGCGGACATCGACCACTTCAAGAGCGTCAACGACAACTACGGCCACCAGGCGGGCGACCAGGTGATCGTGTCGTTCGCCACGCTGCTCAAGTCGATGTGCCGGTCCGGCGACCTGGTCGCGCGCTACGGCGGCGAGGAGTTCGCCGTTCTGTGCGCCGACTGCAACAACGCGGGCGCCGCCCGACGCGCGGAAGAACTGCGCAAGGCGCTCTGCGAGATCCAGCACTCCGAGCTCGGCAACAAGACCATCTCCGCCAGCTTCGGCGTCACGCAACTTCAGACGGGCGACACGCCCGACACGATGCTCCGCCGCGCCGACCGGGCGCTGCTCATGGCCAAGGACCAGGGCCGCAACCAAGTGGTCCAATTGGGGGACGGGATGACCGAACAAGCAGAGAAGAAGTCTTGGTGGCCCTTCGGGACGTTCCGCGGGCGCACCCTTGTCGAGGCCGCGTTGGTTACCAACGTGCCGGTCGAGATCGCCGTGCAGAAGCTGCGTGGCTTCGTCGCCGATCACAAGGCGAAGGTCCTCCGCACCGCCGAGAACGAGCTCCGGCTCGAGGCGACCGACCAGAGCGCCGGACGGAACCGCCGCAAGGAAGACCGGCCCGTGGCGTTCGTCATCGACATCAAGCTGGCGCAGGAGCACGTCGAGCGGTCCAACGCGGCGGGGTTGGCGGCCGGCGCTTATGTCCAGACCAACGTCAACGTGACGATCCGCCCACGACGCGAACGCGACCGACGACGCAAAGCGGCAACCGAGCGGGCCCGGCTGATGCTGGGCAGCCTCAAGTCTTACCTGATGGCCAAAGAGGCCACGCCCGAAGCCGAGGCCGTCTAGCCGGCCCAACCGACCAGGCGGGGAACACGATGCAAAACGAACCACATGAACTCCGCTTGAACGTCGCTAGCGCACCGCGGTCTCGCCGGAGCGAAGCCCTCAGCCGCGCTAAGCGGCTCGTCGCGGAGGCCGAGGCCTCGCCCGCGGTCCTCGACGCCGCGTTCGCCGAGCTGAGTCCAGCAACGGACCGGGCCACGGGCGGGGCGAACAACCCGTCCGCGTCGGCCATCGGCGACACCTTCATCACGCAGCTCAGCAGCCAGCTGCGGCAGCTCGACGAGCAGCGTGCCAAGCTCGCCGAACTCCTCCGCCGGGCCAACGACTAAAAGTTGTTTCCGCTGTCAGCCGCGCCGGGTATGGCCCAACTCGGCGTGCGTCGACTTCGAGGCAGTCGAGCGGCCTCCCCCGGCTCGGCCAATTGTCAGCCCCAGCGGCTTGCTGTACGCTCGGCAGCCGCCTAGAACACCGGCGTAGAGAAACGCCGCCACAGAGCGCGAGCCGGCAAAGCAGCGGCGTCCCGCCGGCAGCTTTACGTAGCCGATGCCGGCCGCGCACTTTACCGACCGCGCACGTTACCGACCGCGCCCGCTAATCGAGGAGCGATACCCATGGCCTACACCCTTCCCGACCTTCCCTACGCATTCGACGCGCTCGAGCCGCACATCGACGCCGCGACGATGGAGATCCATCACGACAAGCACCACAACGCGTACGTGACCAAGCTCAACGCGGCGCTCGAAGGCGCCGGGGTTGCCGAGCAGAGTATCGAGGACTTGTGCAAGAACCTTGACTCCGTGCCCGAAGGCATCCGCGGCGGCGTCCGCAACAACGGCGGGGGCCACGCGAACCACTCGCTGTTCTGGACCGTCATCGGCCCCGGCGGCGGCGGCGCCCCCAGCGGCGAGCTCGCAGCCGCGATCGACGCAGACCTCGGCGGATACGGAAAATTCAAAGAAGACTTCACCAACGCCGCGCTCACGCAGTTCGGCAGCGGCTGGGCTTGGCTCGTCGTCGGCGGCGAGGGG
>JBCCZD010000185.1:0-7949 GCA_039188275.1 Planctomycetota bacterium | reverse complement strand
CCTCGGCGGGCCTCTCGGCGCCGGTCGGCTTCCTTCAGGAGGGTCTTGCGGAGCCGGATCGACTCGGGCGTGACCTCAATGAGCTCGTCGTCTTCTATGTACTCCATGCACGCCTCGAGCGACATTTCGCGTGCCGGGCGGACCTGGCTGTTCTCGTCCTTGCCGGCGGCGCGCATGTTCGTGAGCTTCTTGCCGCGGACGACATTCACGACGAGGTCGTCGCTGCGGCAGTTCTCGCCGACGACCTGGCCCTCGTACACCGCATCGCCGGGGTTGACGAAGAACTCGCCGCGGTCGAACAGGGCGTCGAGCGAGTAGGCGGTGGCCTGGCCAGACTCGTTGGCGATCAGCACGCCGGCGGAACGCGTGGCGGGGGCCTCGCGGACGGGCTCGTAGGCCAGGAGCGTGTGGTGCATGATCGCCTGGCCCTGGGTGGCGTTGAGCATGCGGCTCCGCAGGCCCATGAGCGACCGCGCCGGGATGTGGAACACCATGTGGGCGTAAGCTCCGTCGACGCCGCGTCGGCCCATTTTCACCAGCGAGGCACGGCGGTCGCCCGCGAGGGCCATCACGGCGCTCTCGCACTCGGCGGGGCAGTCGACGACCAGCTCCTCGATCGGCTCGCACCGCTTGCCGTCGATCTCGCGGTAAATCACCTGGGGCTTGCCGACGCAGAGCTCGAACCCCTCGCGGCGCATGTTCTCGATGAGGATGCCCAGGTGCATCAGTCCGCGGCCGGAAACGCGGAACTGCTCGCGGGTCTCTCCGGACGCGACGCGGAGGGCGACGTTGGAGCGGAGCTCGCGGTCGAGCCGCTCGCCGATCTGGCGGCTGGTGAGCAGGCTGCCCTCTTTGCCGGCGGCGGGGCCGTCGTTCACGCGGAAGGTCATGTGCAGCGTGGGCTCGTCGACGTGCACGGCGGGAATCGGCTCGGTAACACCGACGTCGGCCACGGTGTCGCCGATTTCGATCGGTTCGAGCCCCACCAACGCGCAGAGGTTTCCGGCAGCGAGCGTTTCAGTCTCGGTGCGGCCGAGGCCCTCGAAGCCGAAGAGCTTGCCGAGCTGCCGCTGCGACGCCTCGCCGGAACGGTCGAGGACCGTCACGCGCTGCCGCTGCGAGACCGAGCCGGAAACGATACGGCCGATCGCGATCCGGCCGAGGTAGTCGCTGTAGTCGAGCGTGGTGACCTGCATGCGGAACGGGCCGTCCTGCTCGGGCGCCTCGGGAGGGGGGATCCGATCGACGATCTGTTCGAAGAGCGGCCGGAGCGAATCGCCCGGCTCGGCGGCCTGGTCGTTGGCCCAGCCCTGCTTGGCGGAGGCAAACACCGCGTGGAAGTCGAGCAAGTCGTCGGGCGCGTCGAGTTCCACCAGCAGGTCGAACACCTCGTCGACCACCTCATCTGGGCGGGCCTCGGGGCGGTCGACTTTGTTGACGACGACGATCAGCTTCAATCCGTGCTGGAGCGCCTTCTGCAAGACGAACCGGGTCTGGGGCATCGGACCCTCGAAGGCGTCGACCACAAGCAGGGCGCCGCTGGCCATGCCGAGGACGCGCTCCACCTCGCCGCCGAAGTCGGCGTGCCCGGGGGTGTCGATCAGGTTGACGCGGTAGGCGTGCCCGTCGTCGGCTTCGTAGGAGATCGCGCAGTTCTTGCTGGAGATCGTGATCCCGCGTTCGCGTTCGAGGTCGTCAGAGTCGAGGATCAGGCCGTGCTGCCCCCCGGCGAGCTTGTCGAGCTCCTCGCGGCGGAACTGCCCCGACTGGTAGAGCATCTGGTCGACGAGGGTTGTTTTGCCGTGGTCGACGTGTGCGATGATCGCGACGTTGCGGATCAGCTCGGCGGTAGCGGCGGCTGGGGCGGGCATCTGGTCTTTCGCGGATAACACGTGCGGGCTTCGCGGGTGAGAAACGCTGGGGCGGGTCTCTGGGGCGTCGAGACGAGGCGCCTCGGATGCAGCGGATGCTGGCGGGGGACCGCTAGAGTAGTCGCCCGGGAGGGGGTGCGTCGAGAGCACGGCGCACGGGAGGCAAGGCGCCGGGGGAACGGTTGTCTTGTTGGTCTAGAACCGCAGAAGTATACTCGCGATTATCGGGTAGTCCGCGGGGCGTTCCGGGCCTGAGTGCCTGCGAACAAATGCCGGCGAAGGCGGCGGCGGCACAGTCACCCGACCCTGGAACGCTTAAGTTGTCTGAACAGGTAGCGTCGCCCGGCGAGACTTCCTCGGAGCCTGATGGCCCGACTGGCCGCCCCAAGGTTCTGCACCTGGGCGGCTCGCACGACCGGGAGGTCGACGTGGCGGGCCTGCTCGGTCCGGCCGCCGACGTGGTGGGCGTGTCTTCCCCGCTGCGGGCTCTGGCCCTGCTGGCCAAGGGCGGCTACACGGCCCTGTACGTCGACGCCGACCACTTCGGTGAAGCCGCGGACATCGGCAAACTGATCCGCAACGACCGCGTGCTGCGCGGCATGCCCAACGGCGTTGTGCTTCTGGACGAAGAGAACCTCGTGCTGTGGGAGAACGGTCGGCTCGCGGAGTGGACCGGCGGCGGCGACGCGGTGTCGCGCAAGTTCTACGAGGTGCTGGGCAGCC
The DNA here is from genome assembly GCA_039188275.1 of Planctomycetota bacterium. Lineage (GTDB taxonomy): Bacteria > Planctomycetota > Planctomycetia > Pirellulales > Lacipirellulaceae > JBCCQL01. The sequence goes on along the minus strand of JBCCZD010000185.1, from coordinate 5,355 downwards.
CCGAGATCCTGGGGCCGGACTACTGCCCGCTCAACACGGCGCGTTCGAAGGGCCAGGCGAGCACATCGGTGCTGAAGTCGGACGAAGCGACCTATTACCGCCTGCACGCGGCCCCGATTATCGAGAGCCCGGGCACGGAGGCGCGCCACTTGGTGGTTTCGGTGATCGACGTCACCGAAGAGATGGTCCAGCAGCAGAAGCTGGCCGCGATCCACCAAGCGGGCGTCGAGCTGGCCGACCTGACCACCGAAGAGGTGGCTAGCCTGAGCGCCGAGGAGCGGATCGACCTGCTCTCTTCGAACATCCTGCACTGCATCGAGGACGTGCTGCAGCTGGACGTGGTCGAGATCCGGATGCTGGAGCAGGCCACCGGGGAGCTGGTGCCGGTGCTCGCGGTGGGGATGGCTCCCGAGGCGGCCGAGCGGTCGCTGGTCGCTTCGAAGGAGGGTTACGGGGTGACCGGGTTTGTTGCCGCAACCGGTTCGAGCTACCTCTGCGAGCAGACGAGCGAAGACCCGCTTTATCTGGAAGGCGCCAGGGGGGCCCGCAGCTCGCTCACTGTGCCGCTCATGCTGCACGACCAAGTGATCGGCACGCTCAACGTGGAGAGCCCCGAGGCGAGCGCCTTCAACGAAAGCGACCAGCAGTTTCTGGAGATCTTCGCACGCAGCGTCGCGCTCGCGCTCAACACGCTCGACCTGCTGGCCGCCCAGAAAGCGAGCACAGCGGCTCAGAGCGTCGAGGCGATCCACAGCGCGGTGGCCCTGCCGGTGGACGGCGTGCTCAACGACGCGGTGAACATCATGGAACGCTACATCGGGCACGAGCCTGAAGTGGTGGAGCGGCTGCAGCGGATCCTGAAGAACACCCGTGAGATCAAGAAGGTGATCCAAAAGGTGGGGCAGACTATGGCACCCACCCAGGCGCAACCGACCGACGCGGTGGAGCAGCGGCCGATGCTCGCCGGCAAACGGCTGCTGGTGGTCGATGCCGACCAGGGCGTGCGTTCGGCCGCTCACGAACTGCTGGACCGCTACGGCTGCATCGTCGAGACGGCCCATGACGGCAACGAAGCGCGGTTCATGGTCCGCAACCTCGGTCCAGGATTCGCGTACGACGCGATCCTCTCCGACATCCGCCTGCCCGACATGAACGGCTACGAGCTGCTGATGAAGCTCCGTGAGATTATGGACAGCGTGCCGCTGATTTTGATGAGCGGGTTCGGCTACGACCCGGGCCACAGCGTCATCAAGGCGCGTGCCGAGGGCGTGCAGCACGTGCTCTACAAGCCGTTCCGGCTCGACCAGTTGTTGACGGCCGTCCAGGAAACTCTTGCCCGGGCCGAACGTTGATCACGCGCGGGCTTCTGGTGCTGCTCGCCCTGCTGGGCAACGGGTACGTCTGGATCGGGCTGATCAACCGGCTGCACGCGGTGGCGGGCCGGCGGAAACTGATCGATGCATTGACCTACACGGGCTTCGGGGCGTTCTGCCTGCTCGGGTTGGTGACGGCGGTCGTTCCGTGGCACGACTGGGCAACCGTGTTCTCACCCGGGGGCAGCACGCCACTGGCCGCGTACGGCTATGCGTGTGCGGCGGTCGGCGCACTTCAATTACTCCGCCGTTTGCTGCCGCCGTCCGAGGACCGGCCCGCCGTGTTGCTGTCGCAGCGTTCCGAGCCCGCCGCGCCCGACCTGCCGTGGGGCGCCGTCGCGCTGCACGGCTCCGCGGCACGCCTTATGGGCCGGCTGCCCTACAACGAAGTCCGGCGGCCCGTCGTCGAGCACAAGGAGCTGGCCGTGCCCGGTCTCCCGGAGCCGTTGGTCGGCCTGGTCGTCTGCCACTTGAGCGACCTGCACATGACCGGGCGGACCGACCGGGCGTTCTACGAGCTGCTCGGGCAGACGCTCGAGAGGCTCAAGTTCGACGTGCTGGCGGTCACGGGAGACGTGATCGAAAAGGAGGCCTGCCGGCCTTGGTTGAACGAGACCCTCGCGGGCTGGCGGGCGCCGCTGGGCGTGTACTACGTCTTGGGGAACCACGACCTTTACATCGACGACGGCCCTACCCGCGAAACAATCGACCGGCTGGGTTGGACGCCCACGGTCGACCGCTGGGTCGAAGCCGAATGGCGGGGGGTGAGCGTCGCCATCGGTGGGTCGGAGCGGCCTTGGTACGGCGGGGAGCCTGGCGCCCCGCCTCCGCGGGAGGCGTGCCCGTTTCGGGTGGTGCTCTCCCATACGCCCGACCGGATCGGCTGGGCGCGTGGCGTGGGCGCCGAGTTGGTGCTCGCCGGGCACACGCACGGGGGGCAGATCCGTCCGCCGGTGCTCGGGCCGATCGCCTCGCCGAGCAGCTACGGCACGAGGTTCGCCAGCGGATCGTTCCTGGTGGGGCGAACCGCGATGCACGTCAGCCGAGGCGTTTCGGGCAAGACGCCGCTGCGGTGGAACTGCCCGCCGGAGATTGCGCTGCTGACTCTGCGCACAGGCTGATCTGTCGCGGTTCTAGGCGCGCCGGATCTGAACACCGATGCCGCCCGCGCGAACTGCCTGGTGAAGCGGCGTGAACCAGAGTTCCTGCTCCCAGACGAGCCCGAGCGACTTGCAGAGCCGGCGGAGTTCGCCGCGGTTGTAGGTGCGGCAGAGCCACACGCGGCTGGTCCAGACTCCGGCGAAGTTGTCTTCGGTGGTGAGCAGAAGCATCTTGCCGCCGGGCTGCAGGACGCGGGCCATCTCGCGTAGGCCAGGCTCGGGGTCGGGCAGGTGCTCTAAGACGTAGCCGCAAGAGACGCAGTCGAAGGCGCCGTCGCGGAAAGGGAGCCGAGAAAGGTCGGCGGCGAGGTAGTCGGGCCGGTCGGAGGCGAGTCGCTGCCGGGCGCGTCGGAGCATGCCGTGCGAGAGGTCGGTGCAGGCGATGTAGGCGTCTTGGTCGGCGTGCTTGAGCAGGTGGCCGGCGAGCTGGCCGGCCCCACTGCCGACGTCGAGGATGCGTCGGCAGCCGCCGAGGTCGAACTTTCCTGAGGAGAACAACCGCTCGCCGAGCGCGATGTGCAGCGAGAGCCGGCTGGCCGTTGCGAGCAAGGCCCCCTGGGGGCCGTCGTACACGCGCTGCACGCGGCGGCGGTACTCGTTGTAGTCGACCTTCTGGATGAGGTCGTTCTCGATGATGCGGCGCCACTTGGGACGGCCTTTGTCGCGTTGACGCCGCGTGTTCCGTCGGGGTGCAAGCGAAGGAGGCATCGGCGGCCGTGCCTGTGGGGGGAGTGGGTCCGGAATCCGCGAGCGGTCAGACGTAAACACGCCGGTTGTAGATATACCACTCGAGCATCAGGACAGCCAGGGCCGCCAATAGCAGCGGCTTCCACAGCTCGCGTCGGACCGGCGAGCCGGGAGCGCGGCCCTCGACGTCGATGAACCCGATCGAGAGCTTCTCGACCTGTCGAAGGCCGTCCTCGCCGGTGTCGGTGCGTTGGCGGAGGGCGATGTCGCTCTCGTCGCGGTTGAACAGATTCACGGCGAAGCTGGCGACGGGCTCGCCGGCCTCCGACACTTGATAGACGCCGAGCTGGTCCGTGTCGTTGACGACCACGACTCCCCTTTCTCCGGGGGTGACTTCCTCGACGGCGCCGTCTGGTTTGGTGAGCTTGAGATCAGCCGCGGTTGCAGGGACGCGGACCTCGACCGCTTTGCCGGGCGGGTGGCTGGTCGAGCGGGCGTCGCGTTCGGCGCCGGTGAGGTACTCAAGGACGTTGAGCCAGAACGTGGGGTAGCTCGGCCGGCCGAGCGGCCAATTGGTGTTCAGGATGGCGTCGCCGTCTTCCGCGCGGAGGATCTCGAAGCCGAGCACGGCGTCTTCGTGACTGTCGCGGGGGGCGATCGCGAAGATGGGGCCGGCGGTGGAATCGATCAGCACGCTGCCGCCGGGGGGCGGCGCGACGGTGCGGCTCTCGACGACGGCGACGTTGCCGAGTTCGATCAGCCGCATGAGCGGGTGGGCGCGGTCCCAGTCGAGGATTTGCGGGCCCCCGGCGGGTTCTTCAGCGGCCTGGTTCCGCCAAGCGTCGGCGGGGGGCACGCTGCCGACGAACAGCGTGTTGGTGAGCGGCATCGCTCCGGGGGCGCAGCGGTCGAAGATGATGAGGTCGTGCGTGCCGGCTTCGGCGTCGCGGCGGTACTCGGCTTGGGCTAGGGCGTCCGGAGCGATCTTCTCCACGCGGGCGATCTTCAGCGCCGCTTCGGTCGAGAGTGCCGGCTCGATCATCGGGTTGCCGGGGGTGACCAGCAGCACGCGGCGGGTGCGTGTTCGGCCGGCGACAGTGAACGCCCTGTTGTCGAGCTCCAGCTGGTCGTCGAGTTCTTTGGGCGGGGTGAGCCGTGCTTCGAGCACGCCCTCGGTGTCGGCGGGCAGGTTGAGCGTCGTGCCAGCGGAACCGCCGGCGGGGGCGGTGACTGCGGCGGCGTCGAGCAGACGCTGGCCCTGGTAGAGCTCGATCTCAAGTGGTTGTTCCTTGGCTGAGAAGTTCGCGACGCGGACGAAGGCCTGTGTCGGGCCGCCGGGGGTTTCGCTCGGCCGGCTGTTGAAGCCGGTGATCGCCGCGTTGGGCGTCTCGAACGAGCCCAGCGGCAGGTACTGCGGGCGGAGGTTGCCCAGCGAGAAGTCGGTCACGCCGGGGAAGCGGCCGTCGCTGAGGATGTAAAGCTCCACCGGCTGCTGATCGGTGACGTCCACCTCGATGTTGCCCTGCTCGAGCGTGATGCGGCCGGGGTTGGCGAAGCCGTCGGCCAGCTGCAGGGCGCCGCTAATGTCGGTTGCGGCGGCGGTCGGCTCGATACGGTCGAGCGCCTCGCGGAGCAGGCGGCGGTTGTTGGTGAACTCCTGAATCACGTCGGGCTGGTCGCCGAACGAGATGATCATCGCGGACATGTCCGAATCGAGCTGATCGATCAGCTCGGAGACGCGCCGCTTGGCAATTGTGAGCCGCGTGGCGCCGCCGTCGGCGTCAGCAGCAGACATGCTGGCGGAGTTGTCGACCAGGAAGATAAACCGCTGGCCGTCGAGCGCATCGCCCTGCCAGCCGGGGCGGAGCAGTGAGAGCATCGCCAGGCCCACCAGCAGCAGCTGCAAGTACATCAACAGGTTCTGGCGGAGCCGCTGCCAGAGGCTGTTGACGTGGAGGTCTTCGATCACGCGGTGCCAGAGGTAGGTGCTCGGCACCTCCAGCGGCTGGCGTTTGAGCTTGAGGAAGTACAGCGCAAAGATCGCCAGCGGCACAGCGCCCAACGCGGCCCAGGCGGCGGGGGAGAGCGTGTTGCGGAAGAGGGTGTCCATGCTGGCTAATGCTGACGGATATGGT
>JBCCZD010000184.1:0-8253 GCA_039188275.1 Planctomycetota bacterium | reverse complement strand
TGTCGGTGTCCGACCCCTCGTCCCCCTGCACGACGATCGACCGGTTCAGCAACGCGACCTCGGCCCGCAGGTCGATATCCCACGAGCGTTGGCTGTTGCTGTAGGTCTCGACTCCGCCGAAGTGACGCTCGGCGAGGGGCTGGTCGAGGCCCAGCTCGGTCGTGCCGTTGCCAAGGTCGACGACCGACGTGATCGTGCGGACCTCTTCGTCCTGGTAGCTGTACGACGAGCTAGCGACCACGACCTGGTCGCCCACCGCCCAGTCGAGTGAGCCGTCCGACGCGGCGGACGTGACCCCGTCGAAGTTGCGTTCGATAACGTTCTCGACAATCAGCGAACCGGCGCCGACGTCGGCCGTCGCGGCGAGCTTGGTGAACGGCAGCTTCTCGTCGCCGTGAAACTGAAGCCGGCCACCGCCGGCGGTCATCAGAAAGGCGCCGTTGTTGGCAATCGACATCGTGCCTGTCGCCGTCTCGACCACCGGGTCGGCGTCGGGGTCGTCGCCGGTGAGCGTCAGGCTGAACGTGCCGGTGTCGTAGCGGTCGGTTTGCGAGCCGATCTGGAAGACGCCGCCGCTGTTCACGTGGACCCAGTCGGCGGTGAGCGACTTATTCGCCGGGGAGGTGACCGGGACGTCTCCGGTCGCTGCTCCATAGCCGGCGTCGAGTGTCAGGGCGACGTGGTGCCACTCGCCGGCGGTGATGCCCGACTTGACGACCCAGTCGCCCTGCCAGCCACTCTCCTCTTCGGGCGTGTTCCAGCCACCGGCGTAGAGGGAACCCCGCGACAAGTAGAGGTTCAGACCTCGCTCTTGGTCGCCCTGCTCATAGATCACCTGGAAGGCGCCCGCGGAGTCGGTGCGGAACCAGAGTGAGATCGTCTTCTCCAAAAAGACGCCGTCGGTGAGCTCCGCGGAGGGCGCCACCTCGATCCCGGACGAGCCGTCGAGTTGAAGGGCGCCGTCCACCAGCGCGGCGCCAGCCCCGGTGAGCGTGCCGTCGTCGTCGATCGCGTCGTTCGGGGCGTTGTCGGCGGTCGCGGCGGCCGTATCGAGAACGCCGCCCAACCCGTCCCGCCAAACGGTGTAGTCCGCGGCGTTAACGACGCCGTCCCCGTTGCCGTCGGCGCCGTCGCCCGGCGAGGCGACGTTGGTCCCGAACGCGTCGAGCCAGACGGTGTAGTCCGCGGCGTTGACGGCGTTGTCGCCGTTGTAGTCGCCCGCGAGTGGCGGGCCCGCGTCGAACAGCCATTCGGCGGCGGCGTCCTGCGTGTCGATCGCGGCGCCACTGTTCCGCTCGCCGCTCGCGATCTGGGCGATCTCCGCTTCGGTGAGCGCTCGGTTGTAGACGGCGATCGAGTCGATCGAACCCCGCAAGCCGCTATTCGAGCTGTCGAGCACGCCGCCGTCGATCCGCGTGGCGCCCCCGGCTACGCTGCCGATCCCGATCGGGTCGCTGTGCACCCAGACCTGCGACGCCTGTTGCGTGCCGGTTAACTCCCCGTTGAAGTAAACGCCCACACGGTCCGGGCCGACCACAGCGGGCGAGAGTTCCTCATCGGCGAACAGGACACCGTGGACGACGACCTCCTTCGCAACGTGACTAGTCCCCGTCAGCGAAACCGTCACGCCCTGCGAGATAATCGCCCGCGTGTCGGCGTCCGGCACGCCGCTGTCCCAAGTGCTGGGGTCGAGCCAATCGCCATCCGCGACCGCCGTGGTAACCGACAACGCGAGGCGGGGCTCGAGTGTCAAGAAACGCAGCGATGCGTCATTGCGTCTTGCGTTGCCTCTCCCGCTACGGGCGCCGCGAGCTGATTTCCGTGCTAAAGCGAACATCGGGCGAACCAGTCTAGACTCGACGTTATAGCCGCTGCTGTCGAAAGCCAGCGTGGTGGCCCGACTTCCGGCAGCCGGGCCCCAACCGGTGTATAGTTCCAACGTCTTCTTGCGAAAAGGCTTACGCAATCATTAGACAGACGCCGCGGGTGGGGGGGTGGTCTTACTGTGACCGCAGCGTGCGGGCGGCCCGCCGGCCTAGCTCCCTAGTCTCACTGGTAAACTGCTGTGCGGCAAGGATTTGGGCGGGGCGGCGTCTCGCTTCGCGCTAACACGAACAACAACCGCTGTTGCGTCACACCGCAGGATGTCGCCCAGCACGCCCATCGATTTGTGTCTTGGCCCGGATTCCCGTAAACCTTTCGGCGTCAACCGGCACCCATCAAAGACCGCCCCGACCGCCGTCGGTAGGGCCCGCCCGCTGGAAGTGTATGCGTCCCATGACAATTACCCCGAGTCGGTCGATCATGGCCCGCGGAGCAACGCGGGCGCTCGCTGCGGCGCTGGTGTTGCTGCCCGTGATGCGTAGCCCGGCGCAGGCTGGTCCGACGCAACAACTGCTGAGTCAGTACTGCTTTGATTGCCACTCGGCCGAGACGCGCGAAGGCGGGCTCGACCTGCGAGACCTGCTCAAGGTCCGCCCGATCGTCCGCGAGCGCGACGAGTGGCGCCGCGTGGCTCAAGTGATTGAGCTGCGGTCGATGCCGCCGCGGTCGTCGGAGCAGCCCAGCGAGCAGCAACGCATGGCGCTCTCCGACGCCATCAACGGGGCGCTCGACCGGTTCGACTACCAGACGGTCGCGACGGTCGGGCACGAGCCGGTGCGGCGGCTGACGCACCGCGAGTACAACAACACGCTTCGCGACCTCACGGGCGTCGACTTGCGGCCCGCCGACCGCTTTCCGCGGGAGTTGACCGGGCCAACTGGTTTTGACAACGACGCCTCGACGCTGTTCTTGCAGCCCGCCCTGATGGAACGGTACCTCGCCGCGGCGGAACGGGTGGTCGACGCGGCCTTGCCAGCGCCGGCGGAGGGGGCGCCCTCGGCGGAAGCAAGGCGCCTGCTTCTGCACGGCGCCGGCGCCGACCGCTTGGACGACGACGCGGCGGCCGAGCTGCTGCGGCGGTTTATGCTGCGCGCGCACCGTCGACCGCCCAGCGGCGCCGATCTCGCCCGCACGACGCGCGACTATCAAGCCGCCCGCGGCGCCGGCGTTGATCCCTACCGAGCGCTTAAGAGCGTGCTGCCGGCGGTGTTGATATCGCCGCGTTTCTTGCTCCGAATCGAGCGGGCGCCGGCCGGGAGCGAGCCTTCGCGCGTCGATGGGTTTGAGCTGGCGACGCGGCTCTCCTACTTCCTGTGGTCGAGCACCCCCGACGACGAACTCTTGCGTGCCGCACAGGCGGGCGAGTTGAGCCGAGCGTCGCAACTGCGCGAGCAAGTGAATCGGATGATTTCGCACCCGAACTTTGATGAGTTCGGCAGTGCTTTTGGCGGTCAGTGGCTATCGACCAAGCTGATCGGCCGAGAGATCCGCCGCGACCCGATTGACGAGCCCTGGTGCACCGACACGCTGATGGACGCGATGCGGGGCGAGACCGAGCGGTTGATCGTTTGGCTCGTACGACAAGACCGCCCCGCGACCGAGTTGCTGACGGCCGACTACACGTTCATCAATGCGGAACTGGCCCGAACGCTCTACCGGATCAAAGGGGTCGAGGGGGCGGAACCCCAGAAGGTCAGCCTGGTCGGTTCTGGCCGCCGCGGCGTTCTTGGCCACGCGGCGGTGCTGGCGGCGACGTCCAACCACAACGAGACGAGCCCGGTCAAACGGGGCGCCTACATCCTCGAGACGATCCTCGGTTCCCCCCCGCCACCGCCTCCGCCCGACGCGGGTGAACTGGACGACGACCTCGCCGACAACGATTCGCTCACCTTCGCCGAGAAGCTCGGCCGGCACGCGGCCGACAAGCGGTGCAGCACGTGCCACAGCCGTATCGACCCGCTCGGGTACGGGCTGGAACGCTACGGGGCGTTCGGCCGACTGCGTCGGAAGCGGCCGCGCCCGCCTGCTGGCGACGCGGCGGTGTTGCCCGACGGCGCCCGCGTAGGCGGGGCCAAGTCGCTGGTCGAGTACGTCCTCGACAAGCGGCGCGATGAGTTTGTCCGCAACCTCGCCCGCCGGAACCTTGAATTTGCTCTCGGTCGGCGGCTCGACTACCGCGACGAACAGGCGCTGCGCGACCTCGTCGCTCGCTGGGAAGCCGACGGGCTGACGATGAAGAAGCTGCTGCTGGCGATCGCCGACAGCCCGACCTTCCAGATGCAGCAAGCCGAACCAGTCAACCAGAACTGAACCGACGGAGCGCGAGAGATGCCTATCACACGACGAGCGGCGCTGGCAGGCCTCGGGGCTTCGGTGAGCCTGCCGCTGCTGGAGAGCCTCGCCCCGGCGGCGACGGCCGGCAACGCATCGGCCGCCACGCCGCGGCGGCTTGTCTACTTGTACTTTCCTAACGGCGTTCCTGACGGGACGTGGTTCCCGACGAGCGACAAACGGACGGGCAGGATCGAGCAGCTGAACCCTTGGATGAAACCGCTAGAGCCGTTCCGCGACCAACTCGTCTTGCCGCGTGGCCTGACGATGCCGCGGGGCGAAGGGCACGTCGCGGGCCCACCGAATTGGTTGACCGGGCTCGGTTACGAGGGCGAACAATCGCGGGCGCTAGGCGTGTCGGTCGATCAGGCCGCCGCGGCGAAAATCGGCAAGCAGACGCTGCTCCCGTCTCTGGAGTTAGCGCTCGAAGGCGAGGGCTTCTTCTCCGGCTCGCTGCCGCGGAACGCCATCTCCTGGAGCGCCACCGGCGCGCCGCTGCCCCGCGAGGTCGAACCGCGGGCCGTCTTCGACCGGATGTTCCCCCCGCCCGGCGGAGGCACCACCAGCCGCAGCGTTCTAGACGGCGTCGTGCAGCAGGCGCGGGGCCTCCGCCGAGAGGTGGGGACCGCCGACCTACGGAAACTCGACGAGTACTTCGAGTCGGTCCGCTCGCTGGAGCGGCGGATCGCGTTCGCCGAGCGGCGGTCGCGAGAAGCCGTTTCCGACCGGGGCGAGACCGACACGCTCGTGCGGCCGAAGGCGGGCGTGCCGGTCGACCACGAGGAGTACATCCAGCAGATGATGGACCTGCTGGTGCTCGCCCTGCGGACCGACGCCACGCGGGTCGCGACGTTTATGCTCGACCACGGTCAGTCGAATCGGTACTTCAACTTCATCAACGGCGTCCGCGGAACCTGGCACGCGTTGTCACACTACAAGGACGCCTCGGGCAAAACCGAAGACGACGACGGGTCCACCAAGTGGGGCTCGGTCCGCGAGAAGCGGGCGATGTACGCCGAAGTGAACCGCTGGCACCACAAACAGCTCGCCTACCTGCTCGGCAAGCTCAACAGCATCCGCGAGCCGGGCGGCACGATGCTCGACTCGACGGTTGTCGTCTACGGCAGCAGCCTCGGCGATGGCCACATGCACGGCAACGACGACCTGCCGACGCTGATCGCCGGCGGCCGCAACGCCGGGATCAATACGGGACGCGTCGTAGCCGGCAAGCGGCGCGACCTGTGCTCGGTCCACGCGGCGGCTTTGTCGGCGGTCTGCGGCGAGCCCACCCGCTTCGGCGCGTCGGAGGGCCCGATGAGCGAACTGCTCTTGTGAAGCTGAGAGCGGCCCCCGTGCCCGCGGAGTTAGGGCGACTCGACTAGCGCCGGCCTGTCCGCCGGCGCGGGCGGACGGCGGCGATTGATGATCACTCCGGCGGGCGATCGGCAGGGGTTGCGGGCTTGCTCACGGCTCGAGCGCCTGAGCTAAGTCGGCGATCAGGTCTTCCGGGTTCTCGATGCCGCACGCCAGGCGGATCATGTTGTCGGGGATGCCGTAGGCTTCGCGCTCGTCGGGCGTGCAGTTGTAGTAGCTCATCAGCAGCGGCTGCTCGATGAGCGACTCGACGCCGCCCAGGCTGGGGGCGATGCGGGCCAGCCGCGCGGCGTCGACGATGTCGGCCGTGGCCCGCCAGTCGGCGCCCTTGACCAGGAAGGTCACCATCCCGCCGAAGCCGCGCATCGTCTGCTTGGCGATCTCGTGGTCGCGGTGCGATTCGAGGCCCGGGTAGTAGACCTTCTCAACACGCGGGTGCGACTCAAGGAACCGGGCGACCGCCAACCCGTTCTCGTTGTGCCGCTGCATGCGGAGCTCGAAAGTCTTGAGCCCGCGTAGCAGCAGGTAGATGTTCTGCGGCCCGTTGACCGCGCCCATGATGCCACGGAGGTTGCGGACCGGTTCGAGCTGCGCCCTCGACCCGCACACGACCCCGGCGAGCAGGTCGTTGTGTCCGCCGAGGTACTTGGTGGCCGAGTGCAGCACGTAGTCGATGCCCGCCTCGATGGGCCGCAGGTTGTACGGCGTGGCGAGGGTGGCGTCGATCAGCGTCTCGACGTCGTGCTTCCGGCCGATCTCGGCGAAGCGGTCGATGTCGATGCAGCTCTGCTGCGGGTTGGTGGGCGACTCGCTGATGAGCATCCGCGTGCTCGGCGAGATCGCTCCTTCCATCGCGACGTAGTCGCCCGTCTTGACCTGCTTGGTCGTGACGCCGAAGCGGGAGAGGTGCTTGTCGCAGAACTCCCGGCTCCGGCGGTAGCACTCGTCGAAGAAGATGACCTCCTCGCCCGCGTTGAGCTTGGCCATTAACACGCCAACGATGGCCGCCATGCCGCTGGAGTAGAGCACGGCGGACTCGGCGCCCTCGAGCGCGGCGAGCTTCGCCTCGGCGACCTTCTCGCCCGGGTTGCCGTAGCGGCCGTACTCCTCTCGCGGCTGGCCTTCCTCGATGAAGTCGATGACCGATTGCGAGTCGGGGAAGGTGTAGGTCGACGCGCAGAAGATCGGGTCGGTGATCGAGTCGCCCGGCTTTTGCCTCGCCTCGCCAGCGTGGATGGCGACGGTCGACCGAGCCGCGGCGGGTTCCGCGGCCGGCGGCGCATCAGCGGCCTGCGGTTCGGAAGCGGGGGGCGTCGGCCGGTCGGCCTTCGGATCGATCATCGGCGTGCTAGCCATGCGAGGCGTGCTCCTGAGACTCTTGAGGCCGGGTCGACCAACGCGGGTCGACCCGGCGCACAAAAAAACCGCGTACCTGGCGGGCAGCGGGCGGAGCAGGCGACTAGCTGAGTGGTGCCGATTGCCTCGGGCAATCCAGGGGCGCGATTGCTAGCGGAGCAGTTTGCTAGCTGATCGACACCGGCACTTTAGCAGTCACGGCTGCAAGCGGCCACAAATCCCGATGAACAAAGCTTACCCCGACCAGGCAACGGATTCAACCGCTGGCGCCAGTGGATTGCCCTTCGCGCACGCCGGCACAACCGCCAGACTCCGCCCGTTGCGGCTAGCCAGCCATCCGCGGCGATCGGCAGCGACGCGAATCTGGCTGATGAAGCCGCCTGAAGTTGGCCTCCAAGGAGTGGAGTCATGTCCCGATGGATCGGGGTGCTCTTGCTTGCCGCTGTGGCTTCGGCATGGCGACCTCCTCAGGCCCACGGCGCCGAGCCACCATCCGAGGCGGCGAGTGAAGCTGTGGGCGGCGCTGTAGGTGACGCTACCGTCGACCGGCTGATCGCCCAGCTCGGCGATCCCGATTACACGACACGCGAGTCCGCTGCCGCCCGCCTCGAACGTCTAGGCAGCCAAGCCTTGCCGGCGGTCGAACGGGCCGCGCGGTCCCTCGATCCCGAGGTGCGTGTTCAAGCAAACCGTTTAGCGGTCGTGCTGCGCGAGCGTGCGGAGGCAGAGAAGGTCGCCGCCTTTATCCGCGGCGGCGTGGACCCGGCCGCCCCGACGCTGCCCGGCTGGCGCGCCTTTCAAGCGGTGATGCAAAACCGCGGTGCGTCGCGGCGCGTTTTCGCCGATTTGTACCGATCCGACCGCGCGCTGCTCGAAGCGGCTTTTCGCGGCGACGCGGACGCCGAGACCGATCGCGGGTCCAACGGCCGCATCGACACCCCGCTGGCACGACTGGTTGAGCAGCGCGCGGCCGCGGCGCAGGGCCGCGGCAGGTCGACCGGTAGGCCTTCCGACGTGAAGGCTCTGACGTTGCAGTTCGTCGCCGCGGCGCGGCCCGAGGCGGTGACCAAGCGCTCGGCACAGTTGCTGACGCAGGTTGCCCGGGGCCGGGTTGCTCCGCTCGCAAAGCGAGGCGGCGAAGTCGGCCGCGCGACCAAGGCGGTCCTCACCGAGTGGACGCTCACAACGCAAAGCGAAGACCTTTACGTGCTGAGCCAGATGCTGCGTGTCGCTGACGAACTCGACCTGCGCGACGCGGCGCCGCTGGCGATCGGGATCGCGCTCGGCGACCGGAAGGTCCGCCCCGCC
>JBCCZD010000183.1:0-8290 GCA_039188275.1 Planctomycetota bacterium | reverse complement strand
GGTCTCGCCGTTGATGCGCAGCAGGTTCATATCGACCATGCCCAGCTTTGCCGCGGCGGCGTGGGCTTCGCGGAGGAACGGGCGGCAGCGACGGTGCGACAGCGTGTTGCCGTCGGTCAAACCGGCTTGCCAGCTCCGACGGGCGACGTCTTCGCACGCGTTGTACAGCTCCCACGCCGGCTCGCCGCCGCCCTCGCGGGCGGGCGCCGGCCGCCAGCGGACGTGCTCTACCTCACCGGCCGCGTGCAGCCTCCGCTCGTTGCGACGGACCTCGCACCGGGCCTTGGAGGGCATCCCTGCGAGGTAATCGTCCCACCCGCCTTGAAGCTCGACAACCGAAGTCACTTCGCTGACGCCTGTTCCGCAGCGCATCCCGGCCGCCGTGATCGCCCGCTCGGTGCGGCCGCGGTCCGAGCCGTCGGCGTCGACCCAAGGCAGGTCGATTAAGTCCCAGTCGCGGCGGGTCGAGGCGATGTGCCGCATCGCCAGGGTTAGCGTCGCCGCCTGGGCGCCGCCGACGGGGGAGTACCAGGTCCCCCACCCGTCGAGCGGGTAGGTCAGCACGCGGACCTGTCCGAACTGGCGCCGCTCTCGCTTGACGCAAAGCGGCACGATGCCGATCGGCTTCCCGCCGGCTTCGACAACAAGCACCCGCAGCGTGCCGCCTTCACCGAAGTGCCGCCAATAGGTCTCGACCCACTCGAACGTATGGAAGAACGAGGCCCGGGGCGTTTCTGCCAAGAGGGCCGTCCATACCAGGCGGTAGCCTTCCAGCTCCCGAAGGTCGTTGATTTCGATGACGCTTGCCATAAGCAGGTGCCTGTCTGCGGGGCCGTGGTCTCGGGATGTGGGCTTGGCCGGTCGGATCGGGTTCGATTGCAACCGCTGTGCCAAGCAAGCCGCCGCCGGGTCGCGCCTCGCTGCGGAGGAGGGTCGTCGTCGGATCACACCCGAGAAAAGCCGTTGCCACGCCGGGTCGGCGCGTTACCGCTCGGCGGCTAGCGTCCGGGTGGCTGGTTGCCAAGAATCAACACCTGGCGGCGGGCGGCGTGGCCGCCTGGCAACGCCGAGGTTGTCGATCTTCAACACGAGAGCGCAGCGTCCTGGACAGCCAGCCCCTTGTCCGCCGACTCCACGACTCCCCCTGGCGGGGTGTGCTGGCGATCACCGGCGGCGGCAGTGGCGCCATCAGCACGCTCCTCGGGCGCCCCGGCGCCTCGTCGACGGTGCTCGAAGCGGTCGTGCCGTACGCCGAGGCCTCGCTCCGGCGTTGGGTCGGCGGCGGGTTCGACTCCGCTTGCAGCGAAGCGACCGCGCGGGCGATGGCAATCGCCGCCCACGAGCGTGCCCGACAGCTCGAAGGCGGGGGTGACGAGCGGTACGACGACCTCCCGGGGGGCGCCGGCGGCGAACTATTCGGGGTTGGCTGCACGGCCGGCCTTGCCAGCGATCGGCCGAAGCGTGGTGACCACCGCGTCCATGTGGCAGTCCAGACACGCCGGGTCACAGCCGCCTACTCGTTGACGCTTGCCAAGGGCAGACGGTCGCGAGCCGAAGAGGAGGCGGCTGCCGCGTCGCTCGTGCTCCACGCGATCGGCGCCACGCTGGGCTTGGTCGCCGACAGCTTCGAACCGGGCGAAGGGGACCGGCTGGAGCAACGCAGCAAGCAAGCCTCACCGGTGTGGGAGGACATGCTCTACGGCGGCGGGCAAACCGCGTTGGTCGACCCTTCGGTGGACCGAAACGCTTTTACCGTCCAGCCAAGCTACGACCGCGTTCTGTTCCCCGGCGCCTTCGCCCCGCCGCACGCCGGGCACCGGGCGATGGCCGAGGTCGCGCAGCGGCGGCTCGGCCGGCGGGTGACGCTTGAGCTCTCGCTGACCAATGTCGACAAGCCACCGATCGACTACCTGGCGCTCGACGACCGCCTGGCCGCAGTCCCCCGGGTGTTCGGCGGAGGGGCGTTCTCGGGCGGCATGGAAGTCTGGCTGACCCGCCTGCCGACCTTTCAGCAGAAGAGCCGCAACTTCCGCGGCGCCACGTTCGTCGTGGGAGCGGATACGGCGGTCAGGATCGGCGACCCAAGGTACTACGGCGGCGACCAACCCGCCCGGGACGCCGCCGTCGACGAGATCGCCGCGGCACGCTGCCGGTTCCTGGTTTTCGGCCGAGTCGCCGGCGAGCGGTTCCAGACGCTCGACGACCTGCCCCTGCCGCCGGCGTTGCGGCAACTCTGCGACGGCGTACCGGAGTCTGAGTTCCGCGAGGACCTCTCCTCAACCGCGATCCGCCGCGGCGGCCCCGCCGGGGCGTCACCGTGACCGCCGACGTCACGGCGGTTATGATTCGGCCAAAGCCTTCACCCCCTCTTCGTTGGCTGATTTTGCCTCCAGGCGGAGACCACCTACGTTGACCGCGAGCGAAGCCAAAGCCCCGTTCTACGCCGGCGTTGACGTCGGCGGCACGAGTATCAAGGTCGGGTTGGTCGACGACGCCGGCGAGTCGCTGGCGTACGACGCGATCCCGACTGACCAAGCCGACGGCGCCGAGGCCGGCATGGCCCGTGCCGCCGGGCTGCTCGCCGAGCTCGCCGACTCGGCGTCGATCGACCTCGCGTCCGTTGCCGGCGTGGGGCTGGTGACGCCGGGGCCGCTCGACTTGGCCCGCGGCGTGCTGCTCGACCCGGGCAACCTCCCCGCCTGGCACGGCGCCCCGGTGCGGGACCTGCTCGCCGCCGCGACGGGCAAGACGATCACCTACGCCAACGACGCCAACGCCGCCGCCTACGGCGAGTACTGGCGCGGCGCCGGCCAGCGTTTCAACAGCCTGGTGATGATCACCCTGGGCACCGGCGTCGGCGGCGGCATTATCCTCGGCGACGAACTCATCGAGGGCGCCCACGGCGCGGGGGGCGAGATCGGCCACCTGATCATTAATTCCGACGACGAGGCGCCGCTCAACTCGCTCGATATCCGCGGCACGCTTGAGGGCTATTGCGGCAGCTACGGCGTTGTTGGTCGGGCCGAGGCGGCGCTCGCCGACCACTTCGTCGAGAGCAGCCTGCGCGACAGCGTCGCCGACGGCGAACACCTCACGCCGCTGCTGATCGCCAACGCCGCCGAGGCGGGCGACGAAGTCGCCAAGAAGGTGATCGTCGACACCGCCAAGTACCTGGCGATCGGCATCGTTACCTGCATCCACATGCTCGACCCGCAGGCGGTCGTGATCGGCGGCGCCATGACCTTCGGCGGGGCCGGCCACCCGCTCGGCGAGTGGTTCCTTGGCGAAGTCCGCGGCCGCGCCAAGGCGCGGATGATCAAGAGCCTCCGCGAGGCGGTCGCGATCGAGTTCGCCCAGCTCTCCAAAGACGCCGGCTACATCGGCGCCGCGGGCCTGGCCCGTCGGGCGTGCGGGCTCACGTGAGCGCGGTGGCGACCTCAACGGCCCCCGAGGCGGCTGTTTCGTCGTAAAGGTCGGCGACCTCCGTAAAGTGGTGCTCCGACGCCAAGAACGCCTCGACGACAAGCGGATCGAAGTGCGCCCCGGAGCCTTCCAGCAAGATGGCCCGTGCTTGCTCGTGCGGCATGCCGTCCTTGTAGGGGCGTTTTGACCGCAACGCGTCATAGACGTCGGCGACCGCTACGATCCTCGCCGAGAGAGGGATCAACTCTCCGGCAACCTTGAACGGGTAGCCGTCGCCGTCCCAACGCTCGTGGTGCCCGTAGGCGATCTCCTTGGCCAGCTGGAGGAAGTCGTCCTCGCCAAGCCGCTCGCCCAGGGCTTGCAAGCAGTCGCCACCGATCTCCGCGTGGGTTTCGATCACTTCTCGTTCATCCGCGTCGAGGCGTCCCGGCTTGAGGAGCACAGAGTCGGGCACTCCAACCTTACCGATGTCGTGCAGCGACGAGGCGAGCGCAAGGTTGTCGACATAATCTTGGTCGATCGCCAGGCCGTCCTTCATGAGCTGCTCGGCAAGGATCGTGACGTAGCGTCGGATGCGGTCGAGGTGTTCGCCGGTGTCCGTATCTCGCGATTCGGCCAGCTTCGCCAAGCCGAAGATCAGTCCGTTCCGCGTTTTCATGAGCGACTTGGTCCGCCGCTCGACGAGTTTCTCGAGGTTCGCGTTGATCGTGGCCAGACGATTCTCGTAGCGCTGCACGACCCCGGCGACCGCGAGCGTCGTCAACGCCACGAGTCCAAGAGCAACCGCGATGCCGATCGGCCTGATCGGCGCCGTGACGCGGGCGATCGCCGCGTCGATGCCCCGGCCGAGCTGGTGGACCAGCACCTGGGCTTCGATCTCTGGCAGCTGCGCCGCGGCGATGATCTGCAGCCCGTCAGCGGTGTCGACAACTCCGGCGCTAACCCGGCCCCTACCGCCCGCCGGGTCTGCTTTCTCCTTGCCGGCGCCGTGCGTACGACTCGGCTTAGCCTCTGTGCCTCTTCCCATCGCCGGTTTCTTGGCCATTGCGACACGCTCGTTCGTCGCTTGCTCCGGTAGCGCCGCCGAGAAAGCGGGCCGTCCTCGCAGCTCGGGGTGGCAGAGCACCTTGCCGGTGCTGGCGTCGGTCAGGCAGACGAAACCCTCGTTTGGCAGCCGTATGTCCTGGACAACCTCCTGCAGCCGGCGCCAAGAAGCCACGTCACGCCGCGGGTCGTCGACGTCCATCGCCCGGATCAGGCGAGCCATCTGCTTGGCCGTCTCGACATTCTCGGCGAGTACCTGTCGGTGAACGGTGTCGCGGATCGATCCTTCGAGCCAGGAGCCAAAGATGAAGACGCCCCAAGCAAGGCAGAGCGCCTGCGTGATCGCAACCGCGAAGACGAGTACGAGCTTCTTCCGGATCTTCATCTGGCCACCTTGTTCGCTGCGAAGAACGTCGGGGAAACCGCACCGAAGCGTAGTTCTCGATCGCGGAACTTCGGCCCGTAATAGCGGCATCCCGAGGCAGGGTTCAGCGGCGGCCGAAGCAAGCCTTCCGATTGTTCAGGCTGCAACACGCCAGCCGGGTGGTCCACAATGTGTACGGGTTGCCCTTCCCGGATAGATGCTGGGCAGCGAGAATGCGTGACCAGGCCCGCCTCTCGCGTACGAAGCCCGCACCCTATGTCTACCGCCCCCACCCAGCCTGCGCACGCCAAACTCCCCAAGGGAGTCGCCAATCCGCGGTTCATCCGCAACTTCTCGATTGTCGCCCACATCGACCACGGCAAGTCGACCCTTGCCGACAGGCTGCTCGAAGTGACCGGCACCGTGCAGAAGCGAGAGATGAAAGAACAGCTGCTCGACGACATGGAGCTAGAGCGGCAGCGGGGCATCACGATCAAGGCGAACTCGGTCTCGATGCGGACGATGTACGAGGGCCAAGAATACGAGCTCAACCTCATCGACACGCCGGGGCACGTCGACTTCCAATATGAGGTCTCGCGGTCGCTCACCTGCTGCGAAGGGGCGCTATTGCTGGTCGACGCGTTCCAGGGCGTCGAGGCGCAGACCGTCGCCAACGCCTACAACGCCATCGAGCACGACCTCGAGATCGTGCCCGTGCTCAACAAGATCGACCTGGTGCACGCCAGGCCGGACGAAGTGAAGGAAGAGATCACGCAGACGCTCGGCCTGGACGCGGACGAGGCGATCGGCTGCAGCGCCAAGACGGGGCTCAACTGCGAGGCGGTCATCAAGGCGGTCATCGACCGCGTCCCCGCCCCCGACGGCGACCACGCCGCCCCGCTGCAGGCGATGGTCTTCGACAGCCTCTATGACGAGTTCCGTGGCGCGATCATCTTTGTCCGCATCACTGGCGGCGTCGTCCGCAAGGGGGACCGGATCAAGTTCCTCCAAGCGGGCACCGAGCACGACGTCATCGAGCTTGGCCAGAAAACCCCTCAGCGAACCGCTGCAGGGTCGCTCTCGGCGGGGCAGGTCGGCTACCTGATCTGCAACATTAAGTCGCTGGGCAACGTCCACATCGGCGACACGGTAACCTCGGCCCGCGGGCCGCAGGCCGATCCCCTTCCCGGCTACGAAGAGCCGAAGCGGATGGTCTTTTGCGGGCTCTACCCATCGGACGGGCAAGACTTCGAGAACCTCCGCGAGTCGCTCAGCAAGCTGCAAGTGAACGACCCGTCGTTCGTCTTCGAGCCGGAGACGTCCGACGCCCTCGGGTTCGGATTCCGCTGCGGCTTCCTGGGCCTGCTGCACATGGAGATCGTGCAGCAGCGGCTCGAGCAAGAGGCGGATATCGACCTCGTGCAGACCGCGCCGAACGTTACCTATCAGATCAAGACCAAGGACGGCGCCTGGCACGAGGTCCACACGCCGACCCGCGTGCCCGACGTGGGGGACATCGAGGAGTTCAAGCAGCCGATTGTGCGAGTCAGCTTTGTGCTGCCAACCGAGTTCATCGGGGGCATCATGAAGCTCTGCGCCGACCGCCGGGGCGTCTTCGTCCGGCAGGAGTACCTCTCGCCCACGCGGGCGATGCTGGTCTACGACCTCGCGCTCGCCGAGGTCGTGTACGACATGCACGACAAGCTCAAGAGCACCACCCGCGGCTACGGCACGATGGATTACGAGGTCCGCGACTACGAGACGGGCGATCTCGTGCGGATGGACGTCCTGGTCAAGGGCGAGCGGGTAGACGCCCTGTCGATCGTCTGCGACAAACGCGACGCGGAGACCCGCGGCCGGGCGGTGATCAAGAAGCTCAAGAAGGAGATCCCCCGGCACATGTTCGAGGTCGCCCTCCAAGCGGCCATCGGCACCCGCGTTATCGCCCGCGAGACCATCAGCGCGATGCGCAAGAACGTGACCGCCAAGTGCTACGGCGGCGACATCAGCCGCAAGCGGAAGCTGTGGGAGAAGCAGAAGGAGGGCAAGAAGCGGATGAAGTCGATCGGCTCGGTCGACATCCCGCAGAAGGCGTTCCTCGCCGTGCTCGAGACGGGCGAGGAAGAGAAGAAGTAGCCAAAGCTCCAGTCCGGAGTTGCTCCTTCACGCTCCGCGGCGGAGCTGGCTAGAATGGGGCACGCGAAAACTCTCCGGGGGCGCTCCGTCGCGCGATCCGGCCCTCCTCAGCCCAGACTAGGTCCATCAGCATGCCCCCGTTTGCCGCCGGCGATCGCCCCCCCCGTAGCCTCTTCCTGCTCGCGTTGCTCGGCGCCACGGCGTTGCAGGCGGCCGGCGCGGCGCCGCCCAACGTCGTGGTAATTGTAGCCGACGACCTCGGCTTCTCCGATCTGGGGTGCTACGGCGGCGAGATCACCACGCCGAACCTCGACGCCCTCGCCACGGGCGGCCTGCGGTACTCGCAGTTCTACAACTCGGGGCGGTGCTGGCCGTCGCGGGCGGCGCTCATGACCGGCTACTACGCTCAGCAGGTCAACCGCGACGCGCTGCCCACCAGCAAGGGCCGCGGCATCGGCAACCGACCCGCTTGGGCCCTCACCCTCGCCGAGCGGCTGGGCGGCCTCGGCTACCGCAGCTACCACTCCGGCAAGTGGCACGTCGACGGCCCGCTGCTAGAGAACGGCTTCGAGCACGCGTTCACGGTCGCCTCGTGCGAGCGGTTCTTCAACCCGGCGAACAACTCGCTGGACGACAAACCGCTCCCGCAGAAGTCGCTCGAAAACGGCAAGTACATCACGACCGAGATCGCCGATTACGCGATCCAGTTCATCGACCGGCACGTCGCCGACCACCCCGATCAACCCTTCTTCCAGTACGTCGCGTTCACGTCGCCGCACTTCCCGCTCCACGCGATCGCCGAAGACATCGAGCGCTACGCCGGTCGCTACGACGACGGCTGGGACGCGCTGCGCGCGGCACGCTGGGAAACCATTCAAGAGACCACGGGCCTGACCGGGCGGCTTTCAGCGCTCAACCCGAAGGTCGGCCCGCCGTACCACTTCCCCGACGCGCTGAAAGTGCTCGGCCCCGGCGAAGTCAATCGCGAACTCTCGTGGGACACGCTCTCCGACGAGCAGCAGCGGTTCCAAGCGATCAAGATGTCGCTCCACGCGGCGATGGTCGACCGCATGGACCAGGAGATCGGCCGAATGGTTGCCGAGCTGAAGCGGCTTGATCGGTTCGACAACACGCTGATCCTGTTCCTGTCCGACAACGGCGCCAGCGCCGAAATCATGGTCCGTGGCGACGGGCACGACCCGCAGGCGGCGCCCGGTTCCGCGGCGAGCTACCTGTGCCTTGGCCCCGCCTGGGCCCGGGCGGCCAACACGCCCTTCCGCCGGCACAAGACATACGTCCATGAAGGGGGCATCGCCACGCCGC
>JBCCZD010000182.1:0-8299 GCA_039188275.1 Planctomycetota bacterium | reverse complement strand
GGGTAGTGGTAGAAGCGCTGCCAGTCGGTGGAGGAGTACGTCCCCCCCCATTGGCGGCCGTAGGCCTGCTGAGCCCGGGCGTCGTCGGCGTTGAGGCATGCGAGTGCCGCCGCCGCGACTGCGGCCAAGGCGATCCTGCGGATCATGTTTTGTTCCCCCCAAAGCAATGCGGAAGCCGGGCTCGAGCGCCGGGCGCCGAAAGGCGCTTGCCGTCGCCCGCGGGCGAGGCATCCAGGCGCAGGTCGAGCGGCCTAAAGGGGGAATCGGCTGCCAGCGCATGCGGAATGAAGTGAAAATCCGGCAGAGGCGGCAAAGCTTGCCAGCTGTGCGCATCAACCACTGTGCCGGTCGGCGGTTTCGACTCGGGCGCCAACAAAGGTCAGACCGACGAGCTTCCCCAGCCGTTGAGGCGAACGTCGACGACCTGCATGCCCGCGCGGCGGGCGGCCTCGACGCCCAGGTCGGCGTCTTCGAGAACCAGGCAGGCCGCCGGCTCCACGCCAAGCCGGTGGGCCGCTTCCAGGAAGACGTCGGGCTCAGGCTTGTGTCGTTCGGTGTCCTCGGCGGTAACAATCGTGTCGAACCAATCGGCTAGGCCGATATGCTCAAGCTGCCGGTCGATCACCCACCGGAACCCGCCGCTGGCGACCGCGAGCTTTCGCCGCCCCTTCTGCTCGCGGGCGAGGGCGACCACCTTCGCGACGGGCCGCAAGTCGCCTAGGAACGCCAAGAAGTTCTCTTCCTTCTCTCGCGAGACCTCGCCCGGATGCATCGGCTTGCCGTGCTCCTCGCTCATCATGGCGATGATCTTGTCGCTTGGCATGCCGCCGAGAGAGTAGAAGCGTTCCTCGCTGAAGGGGATGCCGTGGTCGGCGAACGTCTTGCTCCACGCCTGGAAGTGTGCCGGCATCGAATCCGCGAGCGTCCCGTCACAATCGAAGATGATGGCGTGGTGCGCGTCGTCAAGCTGGAAGCCGCCGTGTGAGATCAACTCGGCGCCTTCCCCTCAACGAGTTCCGACTCCCACTCGTCCATCAGGGGCCAGCTCGTAGCGCAGGTGCCGAAGTCGGCCATCTGCAAGTAGCCCTCAAGCCGGGCGATCGTCTTGTCGATCATCGCGTTGTCTTTGCGGAAGAACGGCCCGTGGCTGGGCAACAGCCAAGCGACGTCGCTGTCGCGGATTCGCGTGAGCGACTTGATGAAGTCGGGGATGCTGCTGCCGTGGTGGGCGTCGATTGCGCCGACACAGCCGTCGCGGAAGAGGTTGTCGCCCGAGAAGAGCAGCTCGCCCATCCTGAACGAGAGCTGCCCGTCGGTGTGGCCCGGCGTGTGCCAGACTTCGAGCTCCAGGTTGCCGACTTTGATCGTATCGCCGTCGTTGACTTTGCGGTCGCAGACAATCTCTGGCATGTCAAGGTGGATGCCTTGTGCCGCGATCTCCGCGAAGGTGGCGATCCGGTCGCCAGACTCGAGCTTTGCCGCGGCGACCGGGTGGCAGGTCACCGTCGTCTTGAGAACCTGTTTCGCCTTGGAGAGCCCTTGGATGTGGTCGACATCCGCGTGTGAGGCGATCAGCGTCACGCACTTCGAGAACGGAAAATCGAGCTGCCGGATCAACTCCAGACAGTCGTCAACAGCGTCTTCGTAGCCGATGTCGATAAGCGTCCAGTCGTTGTCCGCCTCATCGTAGATCAGGTAGACGCTGCACGTGATCCGGCGGCGGGCTTGGTGATTGAGCTCAATGACGTTTGGAAAAGACGGGTTCCGCTTCAGCATCGGAGTACGCGGGGGCGAGAGGACGGCGGAGGGAAGAACGGCAAGCCTGCGGGCCGCGAGCGCAGCGTCAAACTGCAAATATCTCCTGTTAACTTTTAGCGTTCTGGCTGCTCATTGCCAAGGTTCCCAGCTGCCTCAGCCGGCGGGCCAAGTACCGCGGCGAGGCCGGCACGAAAGTGCGGGTATTGGAGCTCAACGCCCAGGGTTCGCCTCATGAGATCATTTCTCACCAGCTTGTTCGCCGCCGCGCGGGCCGCTTTGGGGGAGCCGGCGGGCGGGTCGACGAACGCTGGCTCGGGGGCGCCGATCCGCCGAGCGACTTCGCGGTAGTAGTCGCCACGCACGGGGGGGGCGCCGTCACTCACGCACAGCACCGGCGGTAGCGGGCCGGGATGATTCGCGGCCGCGAGGGTCACCGTCGCCGCGTCGTCGACGTGGATCAGGTTGACGTTGCCTGTGTGTGGCGCTGCAATCGGCTCGCCCGCCCTGAGCTGTTTGACGAAAGGAATACGGTCCGGGCCGTAAATGCCCGCCAGCCGGAGCGCAACGCCCCGCTCGGCGAACCTGCTGGCGCGGAGGTGCTCCTCCGCGGCGAGCGAAGCCCGCCCTCCGTCACGCACCGGCGCCGGTGGCGTTTTTTCGTCGACCCAGCCGCCATCGGCCGAGGCCGGGCCGTAGACACCAGTCGTACTGATGTAAACAACTCGTCGCACGCCTTCACAGAGCGCTTGCAGCACGCTGGCGAAGCCGCCGGCGTAGACCTCTTCGATCGTCGCTTCCGCCTGCCGGTCGTAACCGACGGCAAACAAGACGGTGTCCGCGGCGGGCAGGTCGCTCAGCGTCAACGGATTAGTGACGTCGGCTATGATTGGCGACCAGCCCTCGGCCACGAAACGCTCCGCCGCGTGGCTTGAGCGTGTTACGGCGAACACCTCGTCGCCCGCCGCCCGCCAGCGACGCGCGACCCGCTCGCCGAGGTAACCACAGCCGAAGACCAATCGTTGCATCATTCGAGGCCGCCGGGGTTATCGTTGCCCACTGCCCCCGACTCGAGGTAAGCCGTCAAGATGATCTGCGCCGCGAGCTGATCGATCCGCGCCTTCCGCTGGTCACGCGTTAGGTTGGCTTGCATCAACATCGACTCGGCGTAGGCGGACGTGTAACGCTCATCGTAGTAGTCGACCTGCACGCCGGTTCGCTCGGCGAGCCAATGGCCAAATCGGCGGGCCTCGCGCGATTTCTGACTCTCTTCGCCTGACAGGTGCACCGGCAAGCCGACCACCCAGCGGACCAGCTGCTCCTGCTCGGCGAGCGTTACGAAGTACTCGGCGTCGAGCTGCTCGCTGCGCCGCGTGTAGGTCTCGTAGGGCGACGCCATCCGCACTTCGAGGTCGCCGATCGCAACGCCGATCCGGATGGTGCCGTAGTCGATGCCGCCGACGCGGCCGCGATAGATCTGATCGCTATCTATGTTTCCACTCTCCATCGAACACAACATTGCGAGCCATGCCCCGGCTCTCGGGGAATCGGTACATCAGCTTCCGTAAATTCACACCTGCGGCGACTACGTTGTTGGGGTAGTCGCATGTGTAGGACAAGCTGAGCGTGCCCATCGCCGACGCGACTCGCCCGCCAAGTATCTGGCAGGCCATATTTGCCATGCAGTAGACGTAGACCACCCTTTCGCTGCTGCCCAGGTCAACTACCAAGACCTGAGGCTCTGGCACAAACGCGTTCGGGAATTCTGGCTTGAGAACCGAAAACTCGAACTTGATGCCGTCCATCGTCACACCGCACACGAATCAAACGCTAGAGGAACTGCTCCCACCCCAACCGCTCGAGTTCCTTAACAACCTTCCGGATCGACTCTTCGTCGTGTTTGTTGGCCACCAGCGTGGCGTTGTCGGTGTGGACCACGATCGTGTCTTTCAAGCCGAGCGTCACGACCAAGTGGTCGTTACTCGTGCGGACGATCGAGCCATCGGTGTTGAGCCCGACGTGGCGGCCGACGATCGTGTTGCCGTTCTCGTCCTCGCCTAGCCGCCGCTGGAGCGATTGCCAGCCACCGAGGTCGTCCCACTCGAACGGCGCCTCGATCACCGCGACGTCGGCCGCGTGCTCCATTACCGCGTAGTCGACCGAGATGCCTTCGATAGCGGCGAACTCTCGGTCGAAGACGGCGTCGCGGTCGGTGGTCTCCCAGGCTTCGACGATCGCCTCGAGGCGGGCGAGCATCGCCGGCTGCCGCTCGCGCAGGGCGTCGAGGATGGTCTTCGCCCGCCAGACGAAGATGCCGCTGTTCCAGTAGAAGTCGCCCGACGCGACGTACTCCGCGGCGGTCGCGGCGTCCGGCTTCTCGCGGAACTGCTCGACCCTGAACGCGGGGGCGCTGCCGCTCGCCGAGCCACCGGCGGCTTCGAGAGGCTCGCCCGCCTGGATGTAGCCGAAGATCTCGGCCGCGTACGACGGCTTGATGCCGAACGTGACGATGCGTTCCGGGCTGGCGTCGACCAGCGCCTCGGCTTGTTTCACGGCCGACTGGAACGCCGCGGCGTCGGGGATGACGTGGTCGGCGGGGCAGACCAGCATGGTCGCGTCGGGGTCGCCGGATATCTTGGAGACGAGCAATGCGGCCAAGCCGATGCATGGCGCGGTGTCACGCTTGCAGGGTTCGCCTACGATCGACGCGCGCGGCAGTTCGGGGAGTTGGTCCTGGCATGCCTTGACCAGCCGCCTGTTAGTGACGACCATCCGCCGATCGGGCGGGGCGAGGTCGCCGAACCGTGCGGCCGTCTGGCGGATCATCGACTCCTCGCCGACGAGCGACAGGAGTTGCTTGGGCGTCATCTGTCGGCTGGCGGGCCAGAAACGGGTGCCGGAGCCACCGGCCATGATGATTGCGTGGAGCATCGCGGGGATTCGGGCAAGCGGGGCGAGGGGACTTGGTGTGGCGCCAGGATACTCGCCCGGTGGCCGGCCGTCAGCCGCCTGCTTCAGGCGCTGCTTGCCGTAGCCCAGCCGCGAGCCCGCGTGCCGCTGCCGCCGGGTCGTCAGCGCTGGTGACCGCACCGCTCACCGCTATGCGCGAGACGCCCGTCTCGATGACGTGCGGCAGATTATGTGTGCTGATGCCGCCGATCGCGAAGGTGGGGAGCGAAGTTTCCTGCGACACTTGCCGCAGGTAGTCGAGCCCCGGGAAGTTCGCGAAGGCCTTGGTCACCGACGGGAAGGTCGGCCCGGCGCCGAGGTAGTCGGCGCCGGCGAGCACCGCCTGCCGGGCTTGCTCCAGGCAGTGGGTTGAGACGCCGACCAAGGCTCGCGGGCCAACGATCGCCCGGGCGTCTTTGACCGGCAGATCGTCTTGGCCCAGGTGAACGCCGTCGGCGTGCGACGCGGCGGCGACGTCGGGCCGGTCGTTGACGATGGCGAGCGTCCCTGCGTCACGCGTGGCGCCAACCAGGTGGCGAGCGCGGGCAATCAGGTTGCGATCCCCGAGTCGCTTGTCGCGTAGTTGCAGCATGCCGACGCCAGCGTCCAGCAGCGAAGCGACCAGCGTCTCGAACGCGCCCTGATCGTTGCGGCCGTCGATGAGTACGCAGAGTCCTACACCGCTCAACCGGTTGATAGCACGGCTGACCGTGCCGATAGCCTTCTCCAACGTGTAAGCCCGGTAGCGGATTGCCTCGACCGAGGCGCCGAAGTCGGGCGACACGGTCTTGCCGTACTCCTCGATCGAGCGGAGCGACTGCTTCAGTCGCTCGAGACTAGCGACGCAGACGTCCCACGCATCGGTGCGGCTGGCCTCGCTGGAGACCGTGATTTCGACGCCGACGTCGGTTTGGGTCTCGCGAACAGCCTGCCGTGCTGCGCCACCGATGCCTTCCGCTGCCTCCGCCAGGTCGTGCCGGAGCCGTTTCGCCTGGTCGGTCAGCAGCCGGTCGTCGAGGGCAAACCGCGCGTAGTCTTCGACGACGCGTAGCCCTTCCGCGGCGCGGTTCAGCGAGGCGTCGAGGATGCGGAGGGCTGCGGCGTCCAATTCGGTACGGCGTCGACGGGAGGGTTGGCGGCCCGTAGGACGAAGAACGCAACGAGCGCGGCGGCCGCCCCGGTTGGAACGAGCAGAAACTCCACGATCAGCAGCGTCACGATCTGCTTCTTGGCGTCAACCGCCGCGCCGACCTTCGCGAAGTGAAACAGCATAAACATGCTGCCAAGCATCAAGCAGATCGGCGTCGCGATCAGCATCGCACCGAACAGGGGAAGCCCGAAGGTTTGGCTCATCGTCAAGCCAATTGCCACAATGCCGATAAACGTTAGCACCAAACGCTGTACGTAATTGAACGGCCTTGTTTTTTGCATGGAAGACATGGCTAACCGTGCGGGGCGGATTGGGGCTGATTCGTCCGTTCAAGGAACGATAGCCGACGCAAAGGCCCCGCCAATGCGCGGGGCGGATTCCAAAGCCGGCATCGATACTACGGTTGCTTCGCCTCTTCAAGGCCGCTCCGCAGGATCGACCTCGCCAGCTTCTCCAGATACCGTTATCTTCCGCCGGAGTGGCAGGCGGAAGGCCCGGAGCTGCCAGATTGGTTGTGCTAGGCCGCGTGCCGTCAGTTGGATCGGCTCGGGCGTCGGCTTGGCGGCGTCGGCTGTAAACCATTTTCTGGTAGTGGTTTGTCGCTTTCCTCGACGGATGGCCGATGGCCTGAATTAACGAAATCCGCGTCGCCCGGCGTAGCTTGCGCCCGAGATTTGCTGTCTGGGCGGGGACTCCGCGGGCAAACTTGCCGAGACCGCCACGTTGGCTCGCCGACCACGCATCCGCCGAACCCACTGGGCCGCCTACCTTTGGCCGGGGCTCCCGCACCTTTGGAATGAAGGGTCTTGGGCAGGTTTGGCGCTCGCGATAGCCTTTACGGTGCTCTTGAATGTGCTGATTTTGGCGACCTACGCATGGCCGGAGTGGCTTCCAGAGCGTGTTAAGCTTGCTTGCGGGCTCTCAACGGGCGCGATCTGGCTTATTGCCCTCGTCGAAACCCGCAACGAACTGCGGCGGCAGGCGGCGCGGCGTGCTGCGGAAGACGAAACAACCCCGGGCGAAGCGTCGCGGCCAGGTTCCGATCCGAAGAACGAGCGCCTCGACGACTTACTCGTTTACGCCCAACGCTTGTACCTCGCAGGCGATTGGGTGGAGTCTGAGCGGGCTCTGCGGCGGCTGCTTCGGCTTGACAGGGACGATATTGAGGGGCAGTTGCTACTCGTTTCGGTGCTCCGGCTGTCGGGCCAGCAGGCGGCGGCACGGCAGAGGGCCGACCGACTCGCCCGGAGGCATGACGCTGCGGGCTGGCGGTTTGAGATCGAGGACGAGCGGCAACGGATTGAAGGATTGCGGTCAGCAGCGCCCTCCAACCAGTTGGCGGGCGGCGCGGTGGCCATGCCCACCGCAGAACAAACCGATAACGGCGTGAAGAACGACCACAACGACAATCACCCCCCCGGCAATCGTCCGCTCAGCGCGGACGAGACGGTACCGCGCCGATGGGATCGCGCGGCGTAAGAGTTCCTTGCCGCCTCCTGATACGCCAGAAGCCATTGTGTGGTTGTAATTCGGCCGCAGCCCTAAAATTATCTGCACGCGACGGATCGAACCCCGCGACAAACCCAGCTCGACAACGCAAGAAGACCAACGCGTCATCCGACGCCGACACCCCGCCCCGCCGCCCCGAGCGGCCGCGGAATTAAAGGAGAGTCACCGCCATGTACGAACGCTTCACCGACCGTGCCCGCAAGGTGATGCAGCTCGCCAATCAAGAGGCGCAGCGTTTCAATCACGAGTACATCGGGACCGAGCATGTTCTGCTCGGGCTTATTAAGGAAGGTTCGGGCGTCGCGGCGAACGTCCTAAAGAATCTTGACGTCGACCTCCGCAAGATCCGCCTGGAGGTTGAGAAACTCGTCCAGAGCGGCCCCGACATGGTCACCATGGGCAAGCTGCCGCAAACCCCGCGGGCGAAGAAGGTCATCGAGTACTCGATGGAAGAGGCCCGCAACCTCAACCACAACTACGTCGGCACGGAGCACATCTTGCTAGGTCTCCTGCGGGAGCAAGAAGGCGTCGCGGCTCAGGTGCTGATGAACCTGGGCCTGAAGCTCGACGAGGTCCGCGAGGAGGTCCTCAACCTGCTGGGCCATGGGCTCGAAGGAGGCGAAGGCGAACGGGGCGGACGCGGGGGCGTCGCTGAGGAAGGCGACGAGGGCGAAGAGAAGGGCGGCCGCCGCAACCGCAACAGCCGCACGCCGGCCCTCGACAGCTTCGGCCGCGACCTAACCGAGCTGGCCCGCCAGCGGAAGCTGGACCCGGTGATCGGCCGCGAAAAGGAAATCGAGCGTGCCATCCAAATCCTCTGCCGCCGCACCAAGAACAACCCGGTGCTGCTGGGCGAAGCGGGCGTCGGTAAGACGGCCATCGTCGAGGGATTCGCCCAACGCGTCATCGACGGCAACGTGCCCGAGCTGCTGCTCG
>JBCCZD010000181.1:0-8369 GCA_039188275.1 Planctomycetota bacterium | reverse complement strand
CCGGCAGGCCCGCCGGCAGTTGGGGAGACGCCGGCGTGTTGAGCTTCGGCGGCAGCAAGCTGCTGACGGCCGGCCGGGGCGGGGCGTTGCTTACCAACGGCGCGGGTGTGGCTCAGCGGGCAAAGGTGTACACCAACCGCGGCAACGATGCTTTCGCCATGAGCAACTTGCAAGCGGCCGCGCTGCTGCCCCAACTGGACTCGCTAGCGCAGCACACCGCGACTCGGGCCGAAGCGGCGGCGGCGGTGTTCGAAGCGACCGCCGGGGAACCCTCGCTCGGCAGACCAACGCCAGCCGAGAGCCCAGGACTACCCGCGTACTACAAGCTTGCTTGGCGACTCCGACCGGAACGACTGCGGTCAACCAGGGAAGAAGTCGTCGGCGCCTTGCAAGCGGAACGGGCCCCTATCGATACCGGCTTCCGCGGCTTCACCAAGCGTTCCGCCCGGCGTTGCCGTGTGGTCGGCGACCTCGTCAATTCGGCCGCGGCCGGCGAAGAAACCCTTCTCCTTCATCACCCGGCGTTGCTCGGCCCGCCCCGGGCCGCAACGCAGCTCGCCGCGGCGTTGGCGAAGGTCTTGCGACACTTCGGCGCCGGCGCCCGCGGCAAGACTTAACCGACGAACGCCGCCATGCCGTGGTCGCTTAAATCGGCCTGCGGCGTGGCGTCGACGAACGGAACGGGCGCCGAAGCGATCGACGCCTGGTCGTTGCTGGACGGCGGCTTGGCGCCCTCGAAGTCGGTCGCCGCCTGCTCCAGTTCGCCGCGGAGGATCCGGATTTCACGGGGCGCCTCGATGGCGAGCGTGACTCGATTGCCCGCCACCCGGCGGACCTCGACCACGATGTTGTCTCCGATCTTAATCCGTTCGGCCGCTTTACGACTAAGTACGAGCATGACTGACTCCTTGGTTCCTTGCTTGGCTTCGTAGATCCATCTGGATAAGAGGCTTGCCGACGGCTCCGCCGACCCTACTCGACCCAGCAACTCCGGCGCCAACGCGTCGCTGAAGACTACGACTACCGATGAACCGGTCGTTTTAGTCGCTATCTTCAGCGGATTCGTCCGATTAACGATCAAACCGGTTCGTTCGACTCGACGCATGGGCGAAGGCGTTTTTCGTCTCAATCCGAGACTCCGTTCCGTGACTGAGACGGCCCACGCTCTTGCAAACCTCGGCCGCTCGCGTGACGCTTTGCTCTGGCAACGGACAAACCACTCACCAATTTGATCCTCTCATTCGATGCCCGACCTCGATCAACAGGCTTGCCGCGGTCGCCAGCAGAGACTCGTTACGGCGATGCACGAGCTCGGCGCCGAGCTAGCCGTGGTGACGCGGATGGAGTCGGTCCAGTGGCTAACGGGCGCCCGCGTCGGGCCCCTCTTCTGTGCGTGCGCCGCGTTGGACGCGGGTGGTCGCCTGACGCTGGTTCTGCCGAGCCGCAAGCTCGAGACGCCCGCCGCGGCAGACGGGGTTGTTGCCTACGAGGAGAAGTGGCTCTCGACGATGCGCGACGCTAGCGACCAGCGGTCCGCCAGCGTCGCGGCGTTGCTGTCGGCAATCGGTCCAGTTCCCCGGCGTGTCGCGTACGAAGCGACCGACGGCGGGGCGCTGCTAGCGGCGGGCGAGCATCGGGCGGACATCGCTTGGCAAGACATCGAGTGGCTAGACATCGACGCCACGCTCTTTCATCTCCGCCGGCGGAAGGACGCTGACGAGCTCGCTTTGCTCCGGCGGGCGAACGACGCCAACCGGGTCATGTACGAGGTGGCGCGCGAACGAGTCGCGCCGGGGCTGAACGAGCTGGACCTCTACTCGGCGCTCCACACCGCCGCGGTCAAAGAGCTCGGTGAGCCGCTCACCTACTTCGGGCAGGACTTCCGCGCCGGCGCCCGCGGCGGCCCGCCGCGTGACCGGGTGGCGGCGGACGGGGAGCTGTGGGTCCTCGACCTCGGCGTTGGGCTCCGCGGTTACCACTCCGACAACGCCCGGACGCTGGCCGTCAACGGCGCCCCGACGGACGCGCAGGCTCGCGCTTGGGAGTTGATCGCGGCGGTGTTCCCAATGATCGAGTCATCGGTCCGGCCGGGGGTCTCGTGCCGAGAAGTCTTCGCCACCGCCGAGGCGATGCTAGCGGAAGCCAAGCCATGGGTGTTCAACCACCACCTCGGGCACGGCGTCGGGCTCGCCCCGCACGAGGGCCCGCACCTCAATCCCAACTGGGACGACACCTTCGCCGTCGGCGACTTCTTTACCGTCGAGCCGGGGCTCTATCATGATGACCTCCGCCAGGGCATCCGGCTCGAGCAGAACTACGTCGTCACAGAAACGGGCGTCGAGCTGCTAACCGACTGGCCACTCGGCCTTTGATGCGTCCGCCGCATGAATCTGCGACGCCCCATCCGCATTGACGCGGCGGGCCGAGGCTCTAAACTCCCGCCGCTCGACCCGCCCGCTTCGGCGTTGCGCCTGTCGAATCTGCGTCGGCTCGGGCGGCGCGGCGTGTCACGGGCCTACCGGTCTGGAGGAGAATCCCATGAGCGACGGTTTCGTCGACATTCACTGCCACTTGATCCCCGGCATCGACGACGGCGCCCGCGACGCGTCGGACGCGCTCGCGATGAGCCTGCTGGCCGTTGACGAGGGGATCGACACGGTAGTGGTCACGCCGCACCAACTGGGCGCCTTCTCTCGCAACCGCGGCGACGAGATACGCGTCCGCGCCGTCGAACTCCAAGAGCTCCTGCACACCAACGGCGTGCCGCTGCGTGTTCTTCCCGGCGCCGACGTGCGGATCGACTCCGGCATGGTCGCCAAGGTCCTCGCCGGGGAGGTTCTGTCGCTGGCGGACCAACGCCGGCACGTGCTGCTCGAACTGCCACACGAACTCTACTTGCCGATCGAGCCGCTGCTGGGCGAGCTGAAGCGCCACGGCCTAGTCGGCGTGCTATCGCACCCCGAACGCAACCAAGGCATCCTGCAACAGCCGGGCGTCATCGAGCCGTTGATCGACGCCGGTTGCCTGATGCAGGTCACTGCCGGCAGCCTGCTGGGCGGGTTTGGGCCGGCCAGCCAGGCGCTGGCCGAGCAGATGTGCCGCCGCGGCTGGGTGCATTTTGTGGCGACGGACGCGCACGGGCCGAAGTCGCGGCGGCCGAGGATGCGAGACGCCTACGCCCGCTCATGCGAGCTCGCGGGCAAGCAAGCGGCCGACCTATGGTGCCGAGAGTTCCCGCGTCTGGTCGCCGAGGGCAAGCCCACGCCGGCCGGCGTGGTGGCCGTGTCAACGCCGCGCGGTCGTGGCTGGGGTCTGTGGCGCAAGGCGGCGTGACCGTCACTGCGACTCGTGCCACTGCGCAAGCTTGTCTGTGAACAACAACCGATGCGAGCCGAGGAAGACCCCGAGTGGATCGAAGCGCCGGCAACCGCTGCCCCCGCGGGCTGGCCCTGACGCTCTTCTTCGGCATCACCACGCTGGTGCCTGCATGGGTGGCTTCGGCCGAGTGGATCGATTGCCGGCAAGTGGGGCCGTTCAATATCCAGTCGACCTTCGACCTGAAGCCACATCAGGCGACGCTCGATGAACTCCCCGCTCTCGAGGCCGAACTGCGGCGGGTGCTGGCGATCCGTCCCGCAGAGCAGCCTATCGCCGTCCTGCTGTTTCGCGACAAAGCCGATCACGCCGCGTACCTGGCCCTGCGGTTCCCGGGCGTGCCGCACCGCCGGGCTTTGTTCGTGCGTCAAGCGGGGCAAGCCACGGTCTTCGCCTACCGGCACGCGGAGCTGGCCATCGACCTCCGCCACGAGTGCACGCACGCCCTGCTGCACGCCGACCTGCCGATGCTGCCGCTGTGGCTAGATGAGGGGCTCGCCGAGTACTTCGAGATGCCCGCCGGCGAGCGGGCGTTTGGCAACCCGCACGCGGCGTCGCTGCGGCTGAATATGCGCCTTGGCTTCGTACGCAGCCTGGAGTCGCTCGAGGCGAAGCAGGAACTCGCGGACCTCTCGCGGCGGGACTACCAGTACGCGTGGGCGTGGACGCACTTCTTGCTTCACGGCCCGCGGCCCGCGACCGAGCAGCTTTGGGCCTACCTTGGCGCCGTGCGGCGGGGCGAGCCGCCGGGGCTGATGTCCGCGCGGGTGGCGACCGCCGTGCCCAACGCGAAGTCGGAGTTGGTTCAACACTTCCGGCAGTGGGAAAAGCTCCGCTCAGCGCAACAGGGCAGACGAGGAAAGCTGCGCTAGCGTCTGCCGCTTGTGCCGGCGCCGGGTTTTCGGGAAATCCCGCCGGCCTTGGCGTTTTTGAGACAAGCGGATTCAGTCGGCGGACACAGCGTGCCGATAATCCGAGCGAGGCTGCATCTCGAGTCATCAAGGTCGGCGGGCATGGCCGGCTGATACTTAGAAACCAATCACATAGAACGGCCGCCGGCGACTGTCGCCACGGGGGCGGGGCTATCAAGGACGAGTTCGTTCAGGAACTAAGGAAAGGTCGTAACCATGAAGCTTCGTTTCGCTCAAAACGCCGCGGCGGCCCTCGCGTGCTTCGGCCTGTTGGTCCCGCACAACGCCTTCGCCGCGTCGGTCGCCCCGTCGACCACCCAGGGTGACATCGCCCTGCGGGACGGCGGCCTGCTCGTTGGTCAGGTGGTCGACGCCCAAGGCAAGCCGCTGGCCGAGGCGGCCGTCTCGGTTCGCTTGGGACACAACGAGATCGTTATCACCACGACCGACAAGAACGGTGTCTTCGCCGCCAAGGGCCTGCGTGGCGGTGAGTACCAAGTGGTCACCGGCGGCGGGCAAGTGGCCTACCGCTTGTGGGCCCCGCAGACGGCGCCTCCGGCCGCTAGCAACGGCGCCTTGATCGTCACCGGCCACGACGTGGTCAACGGCCAGTGCCAGTGCCCGCCCAGCGCCCCCTGCGGCTGCGACAACGGTGGCGGCCTGGTCGGCTGGGTCAAGAACCACCCGATGCTCGTCGCTGCCGGCATCGCCGCGGCGATCGCGATCCCGGTTGCCGTCGCCGACGACGACGACCCCACCAGCTGAGCCCCGGTGTTCACGCGGGTCGAAAGACGCACACGTGCAGCGACCCCGCGGCCCGACACGCACAGGCGATCGCCCGTGCTGGTTGGGCCGCGGGGTCGCCTTTTTGCTGCGCCGCGGCCGGTTTGGACTCCGCCGGTTTGGACTCCGCCGCGGCTGGCCTTCTCACGGCGGGGCGGCGCCGCTACGATCCCGCCGCTCGGCCGCCGTTTAGGTCGGCTCGATGCAGCGATGAACGCCCCCCCCGACCGTTGGTTCCGGAGAACCTGGAAGATGCCTACCGCCGCCGCTACACGTCGATCTGCCGCGTTGCTGCTGATCGCGGCGCTCGCCGCCCCAGCGCACGGCGCCGATGCCGACGCGCACGTCAAGCCGAAGTCGTCCGACATCGTCCTCTCGCCGAAAGGCTGGCTAACGGGGCAGGTCGTTGACGCGCAAGGCAAACCGATGGCCGGAGCGGAAGTCTTGCTCTACGGCGCTGACGGCAAGCCGGTCGTGGCCGCGGCCAACGAGCGCGGGCGGTTTGCCTACCGCGGCGTCGCGGGCGGCGTGTACTACTTGCAGTCGGGCAACGACGTCCGCATCGCCCGGGTGTGGCCCAGCGGAGTCGCGCCACCCCGCGCCCAATCGGGCGTGCTGCTCGTCAGCAAGCCAGACACGGTGCGGGGTCAGTACGGCCCGCCGCGTGGCCTGAACGCGGCGGCCAAGCGGCTCAAGAAGACAATGACCAACCCGCTGGCGGTGTCGGCGATGATCGGCACGGCGGTCGCCATCCCGGTCGCGGTGCACAACTCCGACGACGGAAGCTGACCGCCCCGACTCGCGGGCTTGCCCAATCGGACGCCCGTGCCAAATGCTCGACGCGGATCGCCCCCCGCGCCGAATCCAACCGGTAGGCGGCCGCGCTCGCGGTGCGCCGAGTCGAAGGCCGCCGGTGCGGTGGTCAGCCAGCAGGGACGCAGGCACGCGAGGCGGACGAACATGGCGGTGGCAGGCAAGCTCCGGTACGCGTACCTCGCGTTCTTCTCCAAACCCAAATCCGACCGGCGGCTCTACCGTTTGGTCAAGCGGCTGCGGGCGCGAAAGGTCGTCGAGTTTGGCATCGACTCGATCGAACGCTCGCTAAACCTCATCAGCGTGTGCCAGCGGTACTCGCCCGGTGAACCGATCAGCTACACGGGGCTCGACTGGTTCGAGGAACGCCCGGCGTCGCTCGCTCCCCTGTCGCTGATCGAGACGCACCGGCGGGTGAAGGCCGCCGGCGCCGAGGCCCGGCTCATGCCGGGCGGCCCCGCGGAAGCGGCCCCCGCGGTGGCCAACAGCTTGCTTGGCACCGACCTGCTGCTCGTCTCGCCTACGGCGGACGATCGGGCTCTCGCCGATGCGTGGTTCTACTTGCCACGGATCCTCCACGACCGCTCGGTCGTGCTCCGCGGTATCGCCGAGGAACGCGGCGGGGGCTGGGAGGCGGTCGAGCGGTCGACGATCGAAGCCTACGCCTCCCCACGGCGTTCCGCCGCTTGACGACGACTTAGCATCTCATCAGCCCTAAGGGCGCGCTGAGCGGCGTTGCATGCACCACGGGCATGGGCGAGATTCGGCCTGCCCGATTGGCGGTGAACCGTTTAAGATAGTTATGCGTACGAACACGAACGCGTGCCGGCGACGCGGCGGTAGCGGCGTCTCATGCGTTACCCTCTGCCACGGCGAGCCCATGGCTCAATCCTCAATCGAAAACGCCGTTACCATCGAGGCCCCCTCGCCGCTGAGGGCGGCCGTTGACAGCGGTGGCGATCGGCTCCGCCAGGCCGCCAGGAATATGGTAGCCCTGGTCGAGAGCGGAACGCCTCACCAGAGCAGCGAGACACGCGGCCTGCTCCGGCAGCGCCTCGCCGCGGCGGCACTGCTGTTGTTCGGCGGGTTTTCGGCATTCCTTGTCCGGTTCTTCTTCATCCAGGACACCCCGCCGGGAGCCGATTGGCTCTTCGGCGTCCACTGCGTCGTTACCGGTGTGATAGGCCTGATGGCTTGGCTGTTGTCGCGGCAGCGAGAGATGTCGCTCACGCGGCTGCGCATTGCCGAGGTGGTCGTCTTCGGCGACCCCGCCGTTTACTTCTGGATCATCAGCCAACACAAGCTGAACCACACGGCCAACCTGGCCGAGTCGCCGCACCTGCCGATCATCGTCGTGCCGTGGCTGATCTTGATCTTCACTTACGCCCTGTTCATCCCGAACACCTGGCGACGCGCCGCCGCGGTGATGGCGCCAATCGCGTTGGCGCCGCTGGCGATCTTGGCGATGCAGTACGTCAGCTGCTCCGGTTTCCAGGCGTGCCTGTCGCACCAGGAGTACAACAGCTACACGGCGGAGCAGGGCATGGTGATGGCGCTCGCCCTGGTGACGGCCACCGTCGGCGTCCACACGATCAACAACCTACGCCGCGAGGCTTTCGAGGCGAAGCGACTCGGGCAGTACCGCCTGAAGCACAAGCTGGGCGCGGGCGGCATGGGCGAGGTCTACCTGGCCGAGCACCAACTCATGAAGCGCCCTTGCGCGATCAAAATTATCCGCCCGGAGAAAGCCGGCGACGCCCGCATCATCGCCCGCTTCGAACGCGAAGTGCGCTCGACGGCAAAGTTGTCGCACTGGAACTCGATCGAGATCTACGACTACGGCAGCGCCGCGGACGGCACCTTCTACTACGTGATGGAGTACCTGCCGGGCCACAACATCGGCGAGCTTGTCGAGGGGTACGGCCCGCTGCCGCCGGCGCGGGCCATCCACCTGATCGACCAGGTCTGCCAAGCCCTGGCCGAGGCGCACGGCAACGGCTTGGTCCACCGGGACATCAAGCCCGCCAACATCTTCTGCGCCTACCGCGGAGGCGTTTACGACGTGGCGAAGCTGCTCGACTTCGGCCTCGCGAAGCCGACGTTCGAATCCGGTGACGCCACCCTCACGCAGGAGGGCGCCATCACCGGGTCGCCGCTGTTCATGTCGCCCGAGCAGGCGACCGGCGAACGCGAGGCCGACGCCCGCAGCGACATCTACTCGCTCGGCGCCGTGCTTTACTACTTGGCGACCGGCCGGCCGCCCTTCGACTACCAGCAATCCGTCAAGGTAATCATCGCCCACGCCTCCGAGGCGGTGATCCCGCCGCGGGAGTTCAACCCCGACATCCCGGTCGCCCTGGAAGACGTCATCCTCCGGTGCTTGGAGAAAGACGCCGACGATCGGTTTCAAGATGTCGAGTCGCTGCGGTGGGCGTTGCTAGAAATCAAACTCGACCAGGCCTGGTCGAGCGAAAAGGCCGCCGAATG
>JBCCZD010000180.1:0-8448 GCA_039188275.1 Planctomycetota bacterium | reverse complement strand
GTCAATCAACAGGCGGCTAGAGCAATGAACCGCGAGCAGGGGTTTTCTTAGGCCCGATTTGTGATTTGTGGCATTCTTGCTCATGGACCTGTAAGCTACGGCCGAGAAATCCAGCGAAAGAGCTCCGCTCGCATCAGTCTGACGCTCAAGCGTTGCGATCCGTTCCCGGACGATGAGAACACCGCGATTCGCCGGGTGCGGAAGCCAACTCAGCGCCCGGCCCTGTTTGGCGCCGGTAAGATGCCCCGATCTTGCCGAGTTACGCCACGGGGAAGCCCCCAACCACGGCACGGTGTCATGCCAATGCGATACGAACATCTTGGTTGCCGATCAGCCGAGGTTGGACCAGTCTCTGAGGTGTAGGGACCCGCCGAATCTGCTTTGGCTGGCTCAACCTCGACGACTTCGGAGCGGTTCGGGGGGCTGCTTCGCGGGCGGCTTCTGGGCGGCCCTGCCGCGTCCCGAAGCTGCCTAGGACACGCCTTGAATCGCACGTAGATCGACACAAATCGCTTAGCAATTGGGCGTTTGAGTTCAGCTCTTGGCTTGACCATGGGGACGTGTTTCTTGGGCTTCCGTTTTCGTTGTCGTGGCTCGAAGCGGCAGGGGTGGTTGGCGACGCGGTGGGTTGCGATGGCGTTTTTTGACCGCTGCGCCGCTAATGAACCGAGGGCGACTAACGAAAGCCCGGGCTACGCAAGCGAAAGCCCGGGCTCAGGGGTTCATTCGCCGCGCAATCATCAATAACACGGTGGGGTTTTGTACCGAGCACTCTGTCTCCTTCAACTGGCCGCACTGAATCGCCGGTCGCAAGGTTCTTGCTAGCTCAGTTCCCCAAGCCGTTGTAGCATGGAGCCTCCGAACGATCTCTGTGGCTTCTCACTTGATTCCCGCCTTCGCGCTCCCTAACGGTTTGCGATAGCAGTCGTGGCGTTTGCTGCCCACGCCCTCTTCGCAGCGGAATGAATCTCCATGCCTTGTACCGTGGTTCGGTTCCTGTACCACCCGCCGCTCATCCTGATGCTTGTGGCCTGCGGCACGACGCAGGCGACCGATATTGACGTCGTCCTCCTCGCCGGCCAGTCGAACTCGGTGGGTCGAGCGACGCCGCTGGTAGGCCTTGGCGGCGCTGTTCCGGGCGCGGCGCTGTTCGATTCCCGCGTGCAGTACTACTACGACGTCGACAACACGGTCGGCGCGTTTCCCGCCGATAGCGGCCAGACGTTCGGCCCGCTGACGAAGTGGTTCAATACCGACGCCAACCGAAGCGAATTGGGGCACGAGTTCGGCCTCGCCCGGTCGCTCGTCGCGGGGCGTGACACCGACGTCGCCGTCATCAAGTTCGCCGTCGGCGGGTCGTCCATTTCGCGATGGCAGCCCGGACAACCCGACTACGAAGGGCTGTTGGAAGCCGTGAATGACGGCATCCAGGAACTGATCGACGGGGGCTGCCACGTCAATGTGTTGGGGCTCGCCTGGCACCAGGGAGAGTCCGACGCCAATGCGGCCAACGCCGGCCTGTACGCGGGTCGGCTGAACACGCTTATCTCTTCGGTGCGAAGCAATCTGCACACATCGTTCCCGACGCTCGGCTTTGATGAACTGAAGGTGGCCCTCGTCGAGCCGGCCCAATCGCGGCCCGCCAACGACGAGACCCTCGGGCGCCTGAACACCGTCGACAGCGCCTTGCAGGCCTTTGCCGCGTCGGACCCCCACGCCGAGTTTATCGAGACGTCGGACCTTGCGGGCTTCGTCGACACGGTCCACTTCAACTCCATCTCGCAGCAAACGATCGGGCAACGGATCGCGAACGCCCTCGGCGGGGTCGCCCAGCCCGAGAAACCGAAGACCTCCTTTGTGCAGCCCGACTCGATCTCTGCGGACACCACCTTCAACGGAAACTTCTCCGCCAACAATTTGATTGGTCAGCTTGACTCGGAAGAATCCGTCGTCGATTCGTTGGCCCCTTCTTCGGGTGGAGCGTATGCGAGCAGCCTCAGCGCGAATGGCACGGCGGCGTTGACCCTCGATTTTGACACGCCACAGGACGTGACCGATTTCGTGTTCTGGAACTACCGGAACGGCTCCGTCAGCGGGGCACGCGACAACGGAACCGATCGGTTTACGCTGGAGCTGTACGACGGCCGGGGCGGCGCCGGCAATCTGCTCGGGGCTTACACCTCGACCGTAGCGCTCGCGCCACAGGCAGGGGATACGCCGGCCCAGGTTTACGACCTCGGCGGAGTCGCCGAAGGGGTTGCCTCAGCGGTGCTCACGCTGACCGACACCGACAACAACAGCTTCGTCGGGGCCCACGAGATCGGGTTTCTGGCGGTTCCTGAGCCAGATTCCTTGGCGCTCTTGGTCACGTTGGCAGCAACCCTCTTGGCCCCGCGAAGATAGATCGTCGTGTCACCGCTCAGCGGTTGGCTACCGCTTCGCGTGTGCTGCCGCTAGGTCTCGACGTGCGTCACGCCGTCGACGGCATCGAAGTGGCCGATCTTGAGCAGCACGCCGGGGCTGACCGTCACCTCGGCGACGCACGCAGGGTCGGCGACCATCACCGCGGGGCTACCGGCACTCTACGTATGGCGGCAGAGCAGGCGGTTCGTTTCATCTTCGTTTCCCTCGCGGTTGATCGCGTGACCCGCTACGCCGCTCGTGGCGGCTTGGGCGGCTTCTTCCCCTTGAGCTGGTAGACGTACGCCAGGACTTCGGCCACCGCGGCGTAGCTGTCGTCGGGCACCGGGTGGCCCGGGTCAACCTCGCGGTAGAGGAGTTGAGCGAGCGGCTTGCGCTCGACGACCGGCACGTTGTTCTCGAGGGCCAGCTTGCGGATGCGTTGGGCGATCACGCCGGCGCCCTTGGCGAGGACGACCGGCGCCGCCATCGTGTCGGGGTCGTACTGCAGGGCGACCGCCAGCTCCGTCGGGTTGGTGACCACCACGTCGGCCTTGGGCACTGAGTCGCTCATGCGGTTGGCGGCCATCTGCCGCTGGACCTGCCGGCGCCGGGCCATCACCTGCGGGTCGCCCTGCTGGTTCTTCATCTCCTCCTTGATCTCTTGGTGGCTCATCTTCAGGTCTTGCTCGTGCTTCCACTTCTGCACGGCGTAATCGGCCAGCGCAAGCACCAAGAGCGCGGCGCCGACCCAGAAGAGGGTCGCCAGCGTCAGGTCGGCGAGCAGGATTGCGTAGTCGCCGGGCGGCAGCGTGTTGGCCTCCATTACCTGCCCCGCGTTAAGCCACAGCACGACCGAACTCACGGCCGCGACGATCATCACCTTGAAGAGCCCGAAGCCGAGCTTCGCCGCGCCGGTGACCGAGAAGATCCGCTTGAGCCCCTGCAGCGGGCTAATCCGCGAGAAGTCGGGGGCGAGCCGGTCGGGGACGAACAAGAAGCCGACCTGAAAGACGCTCGACGCGACCCCGGCCAGCAGCAGCAGGCCGAGCACCGGCAGGAGGACGGCGGCGAAGGCCTGGAGGAGTTCGGCCGACTCGGTCAGCAGCACCTCGCGGTTAGCGGTCAGCGAGACGGTTTCGCCCAGGCACCGCCGCATGAGCTTTGCCGACGCCTCGGCGATGCCGGGGCCTAAGCCACGGAGGAGCAAGGCGGCGACAAGCAGCAACGCGGCCGAGCCGAGGTCTTGGCTGTAGGCAACCTGCCCCTTCTCGCGCGCCTGCTGGCGCCGGTGCGGGGTGGCGTCGAACGTCTTCTCGCCGGACTGCTCGGCCAACGATAGGGGCTAGGGGCTAGGGGCTAGGGGAGCTAGGCGGAAGTCGTCGGGCGTGCGGTGCGCGGCGGCTTCGGCCAGAAAGTCGATGGCGCCGGCGAGGGGCTCTTGGAACGTCCAAACGACGCCGCCCAGGGTGAGCATCATCACGCCGAGCGTCAGCAGCGAGTTGACGCCGAAGCCGACAACAATGGTGTTGATCTGCGGCAGCGTGCGGCTGATCAGGCCGAGCACGACGGTCGACAGGAAGAGGGCGATGACGATCGGCGCCGAGGCGCGGACGCCCAGCTCGGCGCTCTGGGAGAGCATGGTGACCATCGCCTCGGGGAACGACTCGCCGAGGTACGCCTGTCCGGGCGGCGCCCACTCGAAGGTCTGCAGCAACGCCTCGATCATCATCCGATGGCCGCCGATAGTGACGAACACGGCGATCGTCACGAAGTAGAACAACTGCGTGTAGACCGAGACGCTGCTGTCGAGCTCCGGGTTGGAGATCTCGCCGAGCGTCATACCCGCCATCTGGCTCACCATCTGGCCCGCGAGCTGGACGCCCGACAGCAGGACCGTGACGCCGAGCCCCAGGAGCAGCCCCACCAGCACTTCGCCAACGACCATCCGAGCGAAACCGATCAGCTCGAGCTCGCCCGGCAGCGGCGTGTCCGCGAAGAGCGGCATGACGACCATCGACATCGCTACGGCGAGGATCGCGCGGACGCGTATCGGCGCCGCGGGGGTGCTCAACAGCGGCGCCGTCGTCACGATCCCGCCGACGCGGCCCAGGACGAGCGTGAAGAGGGCCGTCTGCGTGTAGAGGAAGGTTTCCATACCGATCGCCAACGCCCACCGTGTGCCTCGCGTGTCGCCGGGCCGCTGGGTCACATGGTTTCGGGGATGCTCTCGAAGAGGTTCCGCGAGTACTCCAGGAGCTGATTGAGCACCCACGGCAGCGTGAACGACAACGCCACGACCATCGCGATCAGCTTCGGCACGAAGGCGACCGTCTGCTCTTGGATCTGCGTGAGCGCCTGAATCAGCCCAACCACCAACCCGATCACAACGCCGGCGACCAACACCGGCGCGGCGACGAGCATCGTCACCATCAGGGCTTCGCGTCCAAGGTCGACCGCCGTTTCGGGAGACATTGTGGAGTTGGGAGTTGGGAGTCGTTAGCCGCTAGTCGCTAGCTGTTAGGCGTTGGAGTTAGGCGCTCATCGTGATTGGCGAGACGGGCTCGTCGGGGCAGAAAGCCCCCTAGCGCCTATCAGCTAGCGCCTAAACAAAAACCGTAAAGCTCTGCAGCAGCATCTCGATGACCAGCCGCCAGCCGTCGAGCAGGACGAACAACAACAGCTTGAACGGCAGCGAGATCAGAACCGGCGGGAGCATGAGCATCCCCATCGAGATCGTGACGCTCGCCACGACGATGTCGAGGATCACAAACGGCAGGTAGATCTGAAAGCCGATCACGAAGGCCGTCTTCAGCTCGCTGAGCATAAACGCCGGCAGCAACGCCTGGAGCGGCACAATCCGCTCGCCCGGCTGGAGGTCGTAGTAGGCGTAGGCGGGGCCGTCGGCGCCGGTCGCCTCGGCCTGGTCGAGCAGGGCGGCCTCTTCGGGCAGGTACTGCAGGAAGAGGAAGACGTCGTCGTCGTTCTCGGTGCGGTGGATCTGGTCGGCCATGAAGCGCCGGATTGGTTCGACGCCACGCTCGAAGGCTTCCTCCAGGCCGATCTCGCCGTCGGTGTAGGGCTTTATCCCGTCGTCGTACGACCGCTGCCACACGGGCGCCATCAGCAGCAGCGTGACGAACAGCGCGACCGATGTGATCACCTGGCTCGGTGGGAGTTGCTGTGTCCCC
The DNA here is from genome assembly GCA_039188275.1 of Planctomycetota bacterium. GTDB lineage: Bacteria > Planctomycetota > Planctomycetia > Pirellulales > Lacipirellulaceae > JBCCQL01. Next base: position 2,857 of record JBCCZD010000180.1, on the reverse strand, counting down.
AGCGCCTGCCGGAGCAGGCCGAGCACGACGACGATCCGCACGAAGCTGGTGGTCATCAGCAGCACCGCGGGGGCGAGGCTGACGACCGTCAGCAGCAGCATGACCTGCAGCGTCGAGCTCAACTGGTCCGGCTTGGTCCAGTCGTCGGGACCGCCGACATCCGGCAGCAGCGGCGCCGGAGCCGGGGAGGCTTCGGGCGTTAGGGAGCGTGCCGTCGGGGAAGCCGTGTCGGTCGCCGCCAACGGGCCCGAGGCGATCGTGCTGGACGACGTGGTCGCGGTCTGCGCGACGGCACTCGCTGCGGTCATGAACGACAGCAGGAACACGGCGAACGCGGTCCTCACGACCGGTGAGAGCTCAGCCAAAGGCCCGTCCTCCCGGCGTGTTGGCGTAGGCGTCGGCGAGTTTCTGGCGGTCGAGCAGCGGCGCCTCGTCGCCCAGGAACCCCGGCGATGCCGGCTCGCGGGTGATCTCGTCGAAAACGTCGCGGAAGGCGGCCGTCGCGCTGTGCGGCGACGCCTGCTCGCAGAGCCCCAGCAGCCGGGCGACCTCTTGCGGGTCGGTGATCTCGGTGAGCGGCTTGGCGCCTTCGGGCGTGAGCGAGACGAGCACCAGCTTGCCGCCTATCTTGATGAGCTGGGCGACCTGCTTGCCGGCCAGCGGCACGCGGCCAACGATGCTCACGACGTCTTCCGGCAGCGGGCGGGTGGAGCGAGGCGCCGCGCGGCGCCACACCCACGCCATGAGCATGACCAGGCCAAGGACGATCGCCAGCGCGGCGCCAGTCGTTGTGAGCGACTCGTTCGAGAACGAGTCCCACGTCAGTTCAGACAGAGACGACCGGCCCTCTGACACCGGCCGCATCGGGGCCGCCAGACGGGCGCCGAGCAGCCGCCGATCGCCTTCGACGCTACGTGCCGGGCGCGGTGTGACGCTGCCACTTGTCGATCCGACCAAGGGCTGCCCGATCGACGGGACGTTTGGTTCGATCGCGGGGTGCTCCGCCGGGAGGTCGGTCGCAAGCGGCTCTGCAAGAGGGAGCAAGCGGTCGCTAGGGGACGCTTCGGCGATGGTCGGCGGCAGGTCTCCGTGGCCGGCCCCCGGGCCGAAGTAAGCGGCCTCGGCCACGGCGTGGTCGACGATCTCGCGCGGCGGCGCGTGGATGGGTGGGATAGCAACCAGCGGCGGCTCGGGCGGGGCGGGCGCCGCCGCGGGGCCGCGGACCGCCATCGGGCGGAAGCCCTCCAGCGGCCAGTCGCGTAGCTCGTCGCGCGCCGACTGGGCGGAACCGGTCGACGGGGCAAAGCCGCTGGCCGCCGCGAGCGTGACGGCGATCCAACTAACAGCGGTCCAACGAATCGGCATCCGTGCCTCCCGCGAGCGCGTGCCACCCGGGCGTCCGTGCCGGGGCGATCGCTCGGCTTATACGGAAGGCTCGGGCCGGCAGCCAGACCAACTCGTCAAGAGTGGGGGGCGCCGAGAGCCGCTACGCCACCGCGGACTCGCCGGCAACAAGCTCCGTGACGCGGACGCAGAAGTTGTCGTTGAGCACCAGCACCTCGCCGCGGGCGATCAACCGCCCGTTCACGTAGATGTCCACCGGATCACCGGCCAGCTTGTCGAGCGGCACCACCGCGCCCTGACGCAGCCGGAGGACGTCTTCCAGGTGCATGCGGGTTCGGCCGAGTTCGATCCGGAGATCGAGCTGGACGTCGCGGACCAGTTCGAGCGTCGCGGCCTCGCGGTTGGGCGGCGTGCCGCTAAAGTCGCTGAGCTCGAACGGCGAGACGCCCGGCGGCAGCTCTCCGGGCCCGCCATCGATCGACGCGATCGCCGCCTCGGCCTTGTCGAGCAGCAGCTCAACGTCCGAGGCGGGGCGCTGCTGCCCCGGCGCCGCGGCGGGCGCCGCCGGCTGGGCGTGCGCCGCGCCGGCCTGCTCGGTCGAGGGGGCGTTGCCGATCAACGCCTCGATCTCGCTCTGGTTGAGCGCGAACTCGCCGTCGCCCTGCGCTTCGGGCGCCGGCGTTGCCGGCGCCGGGGGGGCGTCGTCGTCCGACTCTTGAGCCTGCCGGAGCAGCGCCTCGATCTCGTCCTGATTGACTATCTCGTCGTCGGCCATGGGATTCCTTTCCCGGGTCGCGGCGCCAGCACGCGGGGCGGCTAGCGTTCCACGAAGTTAAACCGCGTGACAAGGATCTCCCGCACCAGCGGCTTGCCGAGCGCGCGGTTGGTTTTCTCCAATATCCGCCGCTTGATCAAGCCCAGCCCCGGGTCGGTCAACTGGCTCGCCTCGGCGCTGTGCAGGGTGACGGTCACTTGGTCGCGGACACGGTTGCGGTTGGTTTCAAACTGCGTGTCGAAGTCGAGCTTCTCGTCCGCCAGCACGGTCGCGTAGAGCTCGAAATCGACGTTGATCGTTGTATCGGACTCGGGGTTGAACCGCGTGACCGTAAACGGCCCGAGCTCGACCTCGACGGTCGGCTCCTCGGTCTTGGTCTGGGCCTCGGTGATGGTGGTGCCGTCGTCTTGCCCCTCCGCCTCTTCGCCCGCCTTGGCCGAGGCGAGCGACCGGGCGAGCTCCTCGGTGTCCTGCGGCGAAGGGATCAGCAGCGCCGCGGCCACGACCTGCACCACGACCAGCACCGAGACAAACGCCACGGCCTTGATCAGCGCGAAGATGGCCGAGCCCTTCGGTTGTGCTTCCTTATCTTTCTTGCCTGCCATCGCTGCCGCCTAGGGTTGCTGTCTTTGGGGACGCCCTCCTGGCGAAGCTGCCTGCCTTGGCTACGTTTGTGATACGGGTTGCGGGAGTGGTTCTCTCGGCCTGTTGTGCTAGCTGGTGGGGTCGACCGACTCG
>JBCCZD010000179.1:0-8504 GCA_039188275.1 Planctomycetota bacterium | reverse complement strand
CGCGGCGGTGGCGGTCACGTGCCCCATCTTCCGCCCCGGCCGCGCCGTCGCCTTGCCGTACAGATGCAGCCGGGCCTCGGGGAAGTCGTCGATCCGTTCCCACTCGGGCTCGCCGTGTTCCCACAAGTCGCCCAGCAGGTTGGCCATCGCCCCCGGGTCGCGCGATTCGAACGAGCCGAGCGGAAGCCCCGCCACGGCCCGCACCTGCTGCTCGAACTGCGACGCCCGGCACGCCTCGATCGTGAGGTGGCCCGAGTTGTGGGTCCGCGGCGCGATCTCGTTGACCAGCACCCGCCCGTCGGTCGTCTCGAAGAACTCAACGCAGACAACGCCAACCACTTCGAGCTCGCAGGCAACGGTTAGCGCGATCCGTTCCGCCTCTTCAGCGACGGCGTTGTCACATGCCGCGGGGAGGACCGAGACGTCGAGGATATGGTTGGCGTGGTCGTTCTCGATCGGCCCGCAGGTGGCGGTCTCGCCGCCGGCGCCGCGCGCGACGACCACCGAAACCTCGCGGCGGAACTCGACGAACTGCTCCAGCACGCACTTCGTGCGACCCAGGTAGGCCCACGCATCGGCGGCCTGCGAGGCGTCGCGGACGATCGTCTGGCCCTTGCCGTCGTAGCCGAAGCGGGTGGTCTTGAGCACCGCCGGGGCGCCGATCGACGCGATCGCCTCGGCGAGTTCTTCGTCGGTCCGCACGAGGGCGAACGGCGCCACGGGGGCGCCCGCGCCGTGCAAGAACCGCTTCTCGCGGGCCCGGTCCTGCACGGTGAACAGCGCCTCGCCACCCGGGCGGACAAGCGTGTGCCGGCTGGCCGCCTCGACCGCGGCGACCGGCACGTTCTCGAATTCGAGCGTCACCGCCGCGACGCTCCTCGCGAACTCTTCGACGAGAGCGAAGTCATAGAAGTCGGCCGCCGTGTGCCGGTCGGCCACTTGGCTGGCGGGGCAGTCGCCCTCGGGGGCGTAGACGTGCGTTTTGTAGCCAAGCTTGCCGGCGGCCTGGCAGAACATCCGCCCCAGCTGCCCGCCGCCGAACACGCCCAGCGTCGACCCCGGCGGCAGCGGTTCGGCGGCTTTTGTGCCCTCGACGCTCATAACGCGAATCCTACTTCCGTCGCGATCATTCCGGTAGGAGCGGGCTCTGTGCTTGGCGTAAGGGCGTTCGAATGGTTACTCTGTGTCAACCCTTTCCTCGTTGATGCCCCTGCGCCGGTTCTTGGGCTTACGGCGCCCGATGTGGAGATTTCCAAGCTGCGGCGGCAGATCGCCTACGAGGCGGCCCGCCTGATGTACGACCGGCAAGAGTCCGAGTACTACCGGGCGAAGATGAAGGCCGCCAAGCGCCTCTGCCAAGGCTGGGCCAAGCCGGCCGACCTGCCCTCCAACGCCGAGATCCGCGACCAAGTCCAGATGTTCGCCCGCCTGCACGAGGGCGACCAGCGGACCGCCAACCTGTGCGCCATGCGCCTCGCAGCCCTGCGGTTGATGCGTCTGCTCGCGCCCTTCCGGCCGCGGCTGATCGGCAGCGTCCTCACGGGGCACGTCCGGCAAGGCTCCGACATCGACTTGCATGTCTTCTCCGATTCCGTAGAAGCGGTCACCCACCTGCTCGATGGCGAGCGGCTGGCGTACGAGGTCGAGCGGAAACAGGTCCGCAAGCACGGCGAGGAGCAGGTCTACCGGCACATCCACGTCGGACCCATCGACTGGAGCAGCGGCGGCTGGGGCGGCGGCTACCCCTTCGAGCTCACCGTCTACGCCACGCGCGAGGCGCACTACGTCTTCAAGAGCTCGGTCACCGGCAAAGCGATCGAGCGGGCGACGGCGCGCGAGCTCGAGGCGTTGCTCGCCCGCGTGTACCCGGAGCTCGATATCGAGTCCGAGTTGGAAGCGGCGGAGGTCGGGGTCGACCGCTTCCAGTTCTTCGAGGCGATCCTCCTGCCACTGGAAAACGTCAAGCAACACACCGCCTACCACCCAGAAGGGGATGTCCTCTACCACAGCCTGCAAGTCTTCGACCACGCCCGCGACGCGCTGCCCTACGACGAAGAATTCCTCACCGCGGCCCTTCTGCACGACGTCGGTAAGGGAGTCGACCCGGCGGACCATGTTGGCGCCGGGCTTGAGACGTTGGGCGGGCAAATCAGCGAGCGCACGGCCTGGCTGATTGAGCACCACATGCAGGCACACGCGATCCACGACGGCACGATCGGCCACCGACGCCACCGCCGGCTGAAGGAGAACGACAGCTACGAGGAACTGGTGCTGCTCGGCGAGTGCGACCGCGCCGGCCGTGTGCCGGGGGCCGAGGCGCCGACGCTCGACGAAGCACTCGACTACCTACGCGACCTCGCCCGCATGTGCGGCTAGCACGCGGCATCCCGCTAGCAGCCGCCGATGCGGCCGGCGTATCGGCGGCATCCGCGGCTTTCATTGGCCCACGCGCCGGATACGCCTTAGACTTTACTCACGCGAGTCGTCAGCCTTCGCCGGTTCGGCTGCCGAGCCCCGCTCCTCACCCTCGCTCACTCGGAGGAGCCTACTTTTCGCAGGAGATCATGATGAAGACGCGACCGTTTGCATTGTTGGCGGCGTTGCTCGCTATTCCGTCCGCGGCGTTGGCCGAGCAAACCCCCGCTCCCCCAGCAGCGGAGCCTCCCCGGGCCGAGTTGTACACCAACGCGGCGTCCGCTTCCGCGTCGACCGGCGGGCCCGCGAGCTGCCCGGTCATGGGGGCCGCCAAGCCCGCCTCCGCCCGAAACGCGGCCGCCGGGGCGTACGGCAACGCCGACTGGTGGCCCGAGCAGCTCAACCTCTCGATCCTCCACCAAAACAGCCCGCAATCGAGCCCGCTCGGACCGGGCTTCGACTACGCCGCCGAGTTCAACAAGCTCGACGTCGAGCAGCTCAAGCAAGACATCGAACAAGCGATGACCACGTCGCAGCCGTGGTGGCCCGCCGACTACGGCCACTACGGACCGCTGTTCATCCGCATGGCGTGGCACAGCGCCGGCACCTACCGGGTTGCCGATGGCCGCGGCGGGGCTTCGTCGGGCACGCTCCGCCTGGCGCCGCTCAACAGCTGGCCCGACAACACCAACCTCGACAAGGCCCGCCGGCTCCTGTGGCCGGTCAAGCAGAAGTACGGCGCCAAGCTTTCGTGGGCCGACCTGATGGCCTTCACCGGCAACTGCGCCATCGAGTCGATGGGGCTCGAGACCTTCGGTTTCGCCTTCGGCCGGGAGGACGTGTGGGAGCCCGAGGCGGACATCTACTGGGGTCCGGAAACCATGTGGCTGGGCGACAAACGCTACACCGGCGACCGCCAGCTCGAGAACCCGCTCGCCGCGGTCCAGATGGGGCTCATCTACGTGAACCCCCAAGGCCCGAACGGCAAGCCCGACCCGTTGGCCGCTGCACGCGACATCCGCGAGACCTTCGCCCGCATGGCGATGAACGACGAAGAGACCGTCGCCCTGATCGCCGGCGGGCACACGTTCGGCAAAGCCCACGGCGCCGCGAGCCCCGACGGCAACGTCGGCGCCGAGCCCGAGGCGGCCCCTATCGAGCAGCAAGGCCTCGGCTGGAAAAACACCTACGGCGCCGGCAACGCCGGCGACACCATCACCAGCGGCCTCGAAGGCGCCTGGACGTCGACGCCGACCGAGTGGTCCAACGGCTACTTCGAGAACCTCTTCGCCTACGAGTGGGAGCTCGTCAAGAGCCCGGCAGGCGCCTGGCAGTGGGCGCCCGTCGGCGGCGCCGCGGCCGACACGGTGCCCGACGCCCACGACCCGGAGGAGTCGCACGCGCCGATGATGTTCACGACCGACGTCGCCCTCAAGATGGACCCGGCTTACGCCGCGATCTCCCGGCGCTTCCATGAGAACCCCGACCAGTTCGGGCAGGCCTTCGCCAAGGCGTGGTACAAGCTGATGCACCGCGACATGGGGCCCGTTTCACGGTACCTCGGCCCGTGGGTGCCTGAAGCCCAGCTCTGGCAAGACCCCGTCCCTGCGGTCGACCACCCGCTGGTCGACGCCGCGGACATCGCCAACCTGAAGGGCGAACTGCTGGGGTCGGGGCTGTCCGTATCGGACCTCGTGTCGACCGCCTGGGCGTCCGCCTCGACCTACCGCAACACCGACAAGCGTGGCGGCGCCAACGGCGCCCGGCTCCGGCTCGCCCCGCAGCGCGACTGGGCCGCCAACCAGCCCGCCCGGCTCGCCAAGGTGCTCACCAAGATCGAGTCGGTCCAGCAGGCGTTCAACGCCTCGCAAAGCGATGGCAAGCGGGTCTCGCTGGCCGACCTGATCGTCCTCGGCGGCTGCGCCGCGGTCGAGAAGGCGGCCTCCGACGCCGGCCACGCGGTGCAGGTCCCCTTCGCCCCCGGCAGGACCGACGCCTCGGCCGAGCAGACCGATGCCGAGTCGTTCGCCGTGCTTGAGCCGGCCAGCGACGGCTTCCGCAACTACCTCGGCCGCTCAGTCGACCGCCCCGCGGAGGAGCTGTTGGTAGATCGGGCCCACCTGCTCACGCTCACGGCGCCGGAGATGACGGTGCTGGTCGGCGGCCTGCGGTCCCTCGACGCTAACACCGACCAGTCGCAACTCGGCGTCTTCACGGACCGGCCGGGGACGCTCAACAACGACTTCTTCGTCAACCTGCTGAGCGGCGGCGCCGAGTGGCGTGTCTCGCCCCGTTGCGAGCACTTCTACGAGGGCCTCGACCCCGAGACCGGCGAGGTCCGTTGGACCGCGTCGCGGGTCGACCTGGTGTTCGGCGCCAACTCGCAGTTGCGGGCGATCGCCGAGGTCTACGCCAGCGGAGACGGCGAGTCGCGGTTCATTGCCGACTTCGTCGCCGCGTGGGCGAAGGTCATGAACCTCGACCGCTTCGACCTCGGGCCGAAGCCGTCGGCCGCCATGCCGGTCGCGGCGAAGTAGCCGCCGCCGCGACAACCCAGCCGGCGAACCCCCCGCCGCCCCGGACGCGACCGCCGCCGGGGCGGCGGTTGGCGTTTGGCAGAAAGAAATCTGCCCGCCGCCGGCGGATTCGTCAGAAGATTTTTTTATCGCCGCGACCGGCGGCAAACCACCGCCCAACGCGACCGACACCGAACGACTTACGCCGCGGGCGCCGCTCAGCCGGCCGCGGGCTGGGGGGTAGCAATTGTCACCCTACCGCGTCAATCACCAAACTTCCGCAACCAATTTTGTGCCGCCGTTTTGGGCCAGCGGGGACTACTTTTGGGCCAACTTGTTGCACGCTGCGCCGCTAGCGAACCGAGGGCGACTAACGGGAGCCCGGGCTGCGTAAGCGAAAGCCCGGGCTCACCGGTTCAATAGCCGCGCAACAATCAATAAAGACGCTCCCGCTTTGTGAAGATGAGCTGCGCATCTTCGACGTTCCTGCACGCTTGCAAAGTTAGTCAGACGGAATCGCGGTCAAGTTCAAGCGATCCGCTCGAATGGTCCTCAATAAGCACAAGGCAGTCTAGCAACGCGATTGGTTCTGGCGTTGTATTCGTTCCTGCGCTGCTGCTGAACGAGGGAGGCGGGTGGTGGCCTGAGCGTTTGATTCCGTAAGCGGGGTAGCGGCGTTGATTGCTGAAGCCCGCCGGTGTGTCTGGCAAGTCTTGGCGTGGGCCTTCACCGGAGTTCGGCGACCCAGCGCATCCAGTTGGCCTGGAGGATCGCGAAGTCGTCGCCGAACGCGGCGTGGAAGTCACGCACCCGGGCCGGTGGGGAGTAGCGGGCGAGCGGCGGCCGGCCCGCGATCGCCGCTAAATAGCGGCTGTAGTCGCGCGGGCGCGTCTCGGCGAGGTAAAACGCGAGTGTCCAAGCCTGGGCGTACGCCGCGGCGCCGCGGCGGCGGAACGGCTGGTCGCTGGCGACGAACGCCGCGAGGTCGAACGGCGGCTGGCCCTCGCGGCTGAAGTGGCGGAAGTCTTCCAGGCGTTCGCGGTTCAGGCGGTCGCCGCGCTGGTCGCCGCCGCTGGGGCGCCAAACGGCCCGCGGCTCGAAGAGCATCGCCAGGCCCTCGGGCACCCAGTAGGGCGTGTCGGCGGCGCGGGTGTGCACGCCGACGTTGAACGCCACTTGGTGGGTCGCCTCGTGGACGATGGTCTTGGCGGTGGCGGTCCAGTCGCCTTGGCCGCCGGTGACGTCGTACAACACGACGCGGTTGGTGTAGTGGTCGTAGTGCCCCAACGCGCCGGGGAGGACCTGCGTGCCGCTCTTGGAGACAAACCGGCGGTACTCGGCCTGGTTGCGGAGGACGACGGCGACCAGCGGGAACTCCGGCTCGCGTGTGCGGAAGCCGCGGACGCGGACGTAGGAGAGCAGCGCGCGGTAGATCTCCTCGAACCGCCCCGCCCACTCGGCGCCCTCGCCCGGCGGGTGGACCACCAGGTAGTGGCCGGTCGAGGTGAAGTCGAATCGGCCGCGGAATTCGCGGTACAACTCGGCCCGCAGCTCGCTGTCGGACATCGGCCGGAAACGGGGGGCGGTCTTCTTGGCGTCCTTGGCCCGGCGGGGGTCGAACTGGTGGAGCCGCCCGTCGCGGGCCAAAAGGCGGACGGTCGACTCCGACCAGGCGATCGGCCGGCCCTCGACCGGTTGGCCGCCGACCGTCGCCCGCATCACCCAGTCGGCGGCGAACGAATCGGCTGTCGCTGCGACGCCAACGAGCAACGCGGCGGCGAGCGGGGCGAAGCCGGGCCAAGCAAGCATTGGGCGATCCCTGAGGAGCAACGGGGCGGTCATCGGTGGGCGTGTCCGTTGGCTGGCGGTCGGCAGCGGCCCTCCTCCAAACCTACCACCCTTGTCCGCCTGGCCGAGTGGCCGCGACGCGTAGAAGACAGCCGCCGCCGGGCCGCCTAGAATGACTGGCGCCGGTTGTCCGGCCTCTGCGCCCTTCTCCCTGCCCTTCGCGTGCTCGTTGCGTGAAGGGTGCGTTCTCGCCGTATCAGACCGCCTGGAGCTGGTTGACGATGAAATCGATCTCGGTAGCTCGGTTAGCGGTGCTTACGCTGGCGCCGCTGTTCGTGTGCCCGGCCGCCTCACGGGCGGAGGACCCCGCCGATGCGCCGGACGGCTTCGGGGCGGAGGTCGAGGCGCTGGTCCTGCAACTCGGCGCCGATTCGGAGGACGAGCGTGACGCCGCTCGCGAGCGGCTGCTCGAGCTGAGCGGGCCGACCATCGCGGCGGGCGAGAAGATGCTCAACACGCTCCCCAAGCCGGTGGAGCAGATGCCCGCGGCGGTGCGCGGGGCGCTTACCGAACTGCGGCGGTCGATCGCCGACCGGGTGGCGGAGCTGACGGTCAGCGAGACGCGGGTCACGATCGACGTCGTGGAAGAACCGCTGTCGGAAGTGCTCAAGCAGATCGAGGAGCAGACGGGCAACCGCGTGGTCGACTACCGCGAGCAGTTCGGCCAGCGGGCGGGCGACACGCCCGTGACGATCACCATCGACGACCTGCCCTTCTGGGAAGCGATGGATCAACTGCTCGACGAGGCGGGCCTGGGCGTCTACGCCTACTCGGGCGAGGAGGCGTTGGCGATCGTCGGCCGCGAGGCGGGCGCCACGCCCCGGTGGGCGACGGCCGCCTACGCCGGGCCGCTGCGGGTCGAGCCGATCCGATTGACCGCGTCACGCAACCTGCGCCAAGTCGGCGGCGAGTCGCTCAACCTGCAGCTCGAGATCCAGTGGGAGCCGCGGCTGGCGCCGATCGCCTTCGCCCAGCCGCTGGCCGACATCGAGGCCGAGAACGAAGCGGGCGCCCGCCTATCGGTGGCCCGCCCCGAGGGGACGATCGACCTGGAGGTGCAATCGGGCGGGCAGGCGCTCGAGATGACCCTGCCGATGCTCCTGCCGGCCCGCGACACGAACCTCATCGCAACCCTCCGCGGCAAGATGCAGGCGATCATGCCGGGCCGCAGGGCGGAGTTCCGCTTCGACAAGCTGACCGGCATCACCAAGCCGATCGAGCAGCGCGAGGGCGGCGCGACCGTCTCGCTGGTCGACATGCGGAAGAACAACGAGATCTGGGAGCTGAGGATGCGGCTCAAGCTGGAGGGGGCCGACGCCCAAGACGCCCAGAAGCAGGGCGCCGACGACACGTTCGCCTCGCACCGCGGCTGGGTTTTTGGCAACGCTTCGTACCTGCTCGGCGCCGACGGCGAGCCGATCGAGCACGCCGGCTACGAGACCACCATGCAACGCGGCAACGAGATCGGCCTCGCCTACCTGTTCGACTTGCCCGACGGGCCGGACGGCTTGACCTGGGTGTACGAGTCACCCACGGCGATCGTCCGCTTCCCGGTCGAATACGAGCTGAGCCGGATCCCGCTGCCGTGACCTGTCGGGTCGGCTAGTTTGATTTCGCAGGCAAGGCTTCTCATTCGCGTGCGAACTAGCCGGGGGGGCCCCCACGCCGGGGAAACCGGGGGGGCGGGGCGGGGGGGGCGCCGGGGAGGGGGTGAGACCGGGTGGG
>JBCCZD010000178.1:0-8545 GCA_039188275.1 Planctomycetota bacterium | reverse complement strand
GTTCTCAAATCATCGCCGTCGAGGCGCTGAGCGAAGACGAGGCCGACGAAGACAGCCTGCTCGGCGGCGCCGCCCTAGCCGCGGCGCCCGGGGCCGCGGCCGCGTCGGCGCCCGCGATGGTCCCTCAGGCCGAGTTCTCGGTTTGGAACGTGATCGGCCTCGGCGCCTGCTTCTCGGTCATGCTCGTCTGCGGCATCATGATGGTCGACATCGTCCGCAGCATCTGGGCTTGGGAAGAGCCCAACTCCACCAGCAGCGCCCTAATAAACGGGCTGCTTGAAACGTTCGGCCGCTAGGTCGCCCGGATGCCGGGCCGGGAAGCCGGCGTGTTCTACCTCTCAGGTGTGCCACTTTGTCGCGGTGGCATTCGCCACGGGTCGGGTGGCTTCCTACGGGCGCGTAACCGTATACTGCGTAGATAGATGCGGCTGCCGCACGTTCTTGGGCTCACCAGTTCCCACTTTGGCGACGCTGGTAACAATCCCAACAGCCTTTTTCCAACGTTCGGCCCTATGCAAGCTCACGGCACAACTAGCTGCGGACGGTCTATGGCAAGGCGACGCTGGCGGCACTTGATGACGCTCGGCGTTGTGTTGCCGGCGATTGGTTGTGGGCAAGACGAAATCCGCAGCTATACGGCGCCGGCCGTGAGCGGCGGCGACGGCGCCGCCTCGCCACCCGCGCTTGCGGTCGAAACACCCGCCGGCGAGCCGACGCATCGCATGCTGGCGGCGGTCGTCCGCGGCGCTGACCGGGCTTGGTTCTTCAAGCTGACCGGCGAGGAGTCGGCGGTATCGGCGGTAGCCGAGGATGTGGCGCAGGTCTTCTCGACCGTCCGCATGAACGGCGAGAAGGGCGTGCCCGAATGGGAGCTGCCCGCAGGCTGGCGGGACGAGGGCAAATCGGGGATGCGGTTCACGACGCTCCGCTCCCCCGACGCTACGGGTTCGCTCGAGCTGTCCGTCACGCCGCTGGCCACTTCTCCCGACTGGCAGCGGCTGGTGCTAGACAACGTCAACCGTTGGCGCGGGCAGATGAAGCTGCCCCCGCTGCCCGCCGACAAACTCAACGACGCGGCGCTGCCCATGCCCAACGCGCCGAAGGGCTCGGTCGCCGTGAGCATCGACGGCTGGTTCGACGCCGGCGGCATGCGCCCGCCGTTTGCCGGCGGCGCGGCGGCCCGCCAAACGCCGCCGCAGGCACGCCCGGGTATCCGGCCGCCGGCCCCCGCCTCGCGCGAAATCACCTACCAGACGCCCGCCGGTTGGCGGGCGTTGCCGCCGACGTCGATGCGGGTCGCCAACCTCGTCACCGCCGAAGGCGACGGCGCCGCGTCGGTACGCGCCTCGGTCTTCCCGGACGTTGCCGAGATGGGCGTGTGGGCCCCAAACGTCGCCCGTTGGCGGGGCCAAGCGGGTTTGCCACCGCTCGACTCGGCCGGCGTGGACGCGGCGGCTGAAGAGGTCGAGATCGGCGGCGCCGCGGGCAAGCTAATCGAGATCGTCGGTGAAACGCGGTCGATGACCGCCGCGATGGTCAAGCGGGAGGGGCAGGTATGGTTCTTCATCCTCGACGGCAAGCCCGACGAAGTCGCTTCTAACAACGACAAGTACCGTGACTGGGTCGGATCGATCGCATTCGATGGCGAGGGCAAGCCTCAGCCCAACGACGAATCAGCGACGACGCTCACGGGCGAGGAGTAGGCGATGGCGACCGGTGAGATCTCCGCCCCACGCGTGGCAACCGAGCCTTCCGCGTCTCCAATCGTGGCCGACGTCGCGGCTACAGACTACCTGCGCTCGGCGGTCGAGGCGATCGCTTCGCTCCGGCTGACGGTCACGCTCTTCGCGCTCTCGGTGCTGCTGATCCTGTTCGGCACGCTCGCGCAGGTCCACTACGACATCTGGCACGTCGTCCGCGAGTCGCACTTCTACGTCTGGTGGGCGTGGGTCGAGTGGCGGGCGGTCGCCCGGTTCTTGGAGATGGTCATCGGTGACGTCTTCCCAGAGTCACTCGACGCCAACCAGGCCGGCGTCTACTTCCCCGGCGGCAAGCTCATCGGCACGCTGATGATGGCCAACCTGCTCGCCGCGCACGGCATCCGCTTCCGGGCGACCGCCAAGGGGGCGAAGCTGCTCGGCGGCTGGCTGGTGATCGCCCTCGGCGTGGCGGCCGTGACGGCCATCGTCCTGCTGGGCAATACCGACACGGTAAAGACCGAACTCTCGCCCGCCTTCGGCGCCGGCGTCTGGCGGATTATGCACGTCGGTGTCACCGCCTGTGCGCTCGCCGGCTGTTACTGGTCGGTCACCGCCTTCGGCCGGACTAGGCGTCCGGAGTGGCTCGTGACCACCGGCTTCGTGTCGCTCTTCGTCGCCGCGGCGGTCTGGCTGAACGTCTACCCGGACGTCCAGCTCGACGACGCCGGCCTGAAAATCCTCTGGCACCTGATCAAGGGGACCGCCGCGGCTGTTGTCTTGCTCGCGGGCTGCCTGATGGTGTTCGGCAGCAAGCGGGGCGGCATGGTCCTCATCCACGGCGGCATCGGGCTGCTGATGCTCGGCGAGGCGCTCGTCGGCTTCACCCGCGACGAGGCGCAGATGGTCATCACCGAGGGCCAGACCGCCAACTACGCGTTCGACAGCCGCGAGACCGAGCTGGCGTTCGTCGACCGCTCCGACCCTGCTGAGGCGCGCGTGACCGTCGTCCCGCAAAGCCTCTTAGAGGGCGCCGCGACGGGCGAGGTGATCCGCCACCCCGAGCTGCCGGTCGACTTGAAGGTGTTGCGGTTCGACGGCAACTCCGTACTCGTGCCGGTTGGCGTGACCGGCGAGCCCAACCAGGCGACCGCCGGCGCCGGGCTGACGGTCGCCTCGAAGCGGCTGCCGCCGGCGTCCGGCATCGAGGAAGACGCGATCGACCTGCCGTCGGCCTACGTCGAGCTGCTCGATAAGGAGTCCGCTCGGTCGCTCGGCGTCTACCTGACGTCCGCCTCGAACAACCGCCAGTTCGGCGGCCTCCGCGAGCAACCCGTCTCGGTTGGCGAAGCCGCTTACGGAATGGAACTCCGCTTCAAGCGGCTCTACAAGGACTACCAGGTCGCGCTCAAGGACTTTCAGGTCGAGTACTACCCCGGCACGACGATGGCCAAGGACTACCGGGCCGAGGTTCGCCTGACCGACGCGTCGCAGCGGGTCGACCGCGACATCGCGATCTGGATGAACAACCCGCTGCGGTACGCGGGCGACACGCTCTACCAGTCGGGCGTCATCGACGAGCGGACCACCAGCCTGCAGGTTGTCACCAACAGCAGTTGGCTGATCCCCTACCTGAGCTGCCAGATCGTGCTGGTTGGCATGCTCGCCCACTTCGGTATCTCGCTGAACACCTTTGCGCGGCGGCGGGTTGAAGAAGCCAGACGCGAGGCGAAGCGCAACGCCGTCGCCGGCGACAACGTTGCCGCTAGCCCGACGGGCATCGAATGGAAGTCGCCTCTCGTGCTCGCCCCGGTCGTCGCCGCGGTGCTGTGCGGCGGGTACCTGGCGAGCAAAGCCCGGCCCGCCAAGGACGCGCCGGGCGTCATGCGCATCAACGAGTTCGGCGCCCTGCCGCTGGCCGAGGGCGGCCGCATCAAGCCGTACGACACCTACGCCCGCAACACGCTGCAGCACCTCTCGGGCCGGCAGACCGTGCTGATCGACAAGCAGGAGCAGAGCGAACTCGCCCAGCGGGTCGGCGCCACGAAGATCGAACCGATCCGCTGGCTGCTCGACGTCATCGCCCGCAAGCCGGACTCGTTCGACTACCGCGTCTTCCGCATCGAGAACCTCGACCTGCTCGACCTGCTCGACCTCGAGCGGCGCCCCGGCTCGTACCGCTATAGCTACGACGAAGTGACCGCCAACGAGAACGACACGGAGATTGCCAGGCAGGTCGACCTTATCCGAGGCAAAGGCGACAGCGACTTGACGCTCTTCCAAACCAAAATCGCCGAGCTGAGCGGCAAGCTCAACGCCTACCGCGGTATGGCCACGGCGTTCGCACCGCTGCCGAACTCGGGCGACCCGGAGCGGGCGGCAGACGACCTGTTCCGCGCCGTCCGCGGCGCCCTGCTCGTCAGCGAGGGCCGCACGCCGCGCCCCGTGGCGCCCGCCGAGGCGGGGGGCGAGTGGCTCGCGCTGTACGAGGCCGAGCTCAATCAGCAGATGCTCGCGCTGCCGGGGCTCCGCGAGGGCGTCCGGCAGGCGTTCGGCAACCAAGGCCCGAACGTCGGCGCCGCGCTCGACAAGCTCTACCGCCGGTTCGACGAAGCCGGCGACGGCGCCACCGCCGCGACGCTCGGCGCAGCGCTCGCCGCCTACGCCAAAGACGACACCGACGGGTTCAACTCGCAGACCCGCAAGCTCAAGAAGCAGCTCGCGATGCACGAGCTGGAAATCAAAGACCCCGACAACGCCGCGGCGGTCGCCGACCTGATCGCCGTCGAGCGGATGAGCCTCGCCAAGTCGGGCTTCGAGGCGTTCTTCACCCGCTTCAGCCCGTTCTACTATTGCATGATTGCGTACCTCGCCGCGTTCTTCCTGTGCGTCGCCTCGTGGGTCGCGGCGCCGCGGTCGCTGGGCCGCGCGGCGGTGGCGATTATCGCCGTGACGTTCCTGTTCCATACGTTCGCCCTGCTCGGCAGGGTCTACATCTCGGGCCGGGCGCCGGTCACCAACCTCTACTCGTCGGCCGTCTTCATTGGATGGGGGATCGTCTTGATCGGCCTGTGCGTCGAGGGGATCTTCAAGATGGGCATCGGCAGCGTCCTGGCGTCGGTCTTCGGGGTCGCGACGCTCCGCATCGCTGGGCTGCTGGGCGTCGACGGCGACACCTTCGCCGTGCTGGTCGCCGTGCTCGACACCAACTTCTGGCTCTGGACCCACGTCCTCTGCGTCGCGATGGGCTACGTCGCGACCTTCGCCGCCGGCGGCGTGGGCATCTACTACCTGTTGTCGTGCCACATGCTCCCGCCGCCAAGCGACAAGTTCGAGAAGACCCTCGCGCGGCTGATCTACGGCACCGTCTGCTTCGGGCTCTTCTTTAGCTTTGTCGGCACCGTGCTCGGCGGGCTGTGGGGAGACAATTCCTGGGGCCGCTTCTGGGGCTGGGACCCCAAGGAAAACGGCGCCCTGATTATTGTGCTCTGGAACGCCCTGATCCTGCACGCCCGGTGGGGCAAGATGGTCTCCGGCACGGGGCTCGCCGTGCTCGCCGTGATCGGCAACTTGTGGACCACGTGGAGCTGGTTCGGCGTCAACGAAATGGGCGTCGGCCTGCACGCCTACGGCGGCCTCAGCGACGGCGTCTCGACCGAACTCACCATCATGCGGTGGGTCTTCGCCACGCACCCGGTCTTCCTGGCGATCGCCGCCGTGCCGCGCGACTCCTGGCGGCGGCTGTTCGGTCACCAGCCCGCCCCGACCGAGGCGGCGCTGACGCACGCCTGAGGCTACCGACCGTTTGACGCACCGCCCGCCGGCGGGTATCCCTAGTCGGCATGAGCAGCCAACTCTTCGACCTGGGGGGCCAGACGGCCGTTGTTACCGGCGGCACGGGTGTCCTCGGCGGGGCGATTGCCGACGCCCTCGCCACCGCCGGCGCCCGCGTCGCCGTCTTGGGCCGCAACGCCGAGCGCGGCGCCGCGGCGGTCGACCGGCTGAAGACCGCCGGCGCCGACGCGGCGTTCGTCGCCGCCGACGTGCTCAGCGTCGATTCGCTGCACGCGGCGCGGGCCGAGGTCGAGCGCTCGCTCGGCCGTGTGACGATCCTCGTCAACGCCGCGGGCGGCAACCACCCGGACGCCACGCTGCCGCCGGGGGCCGACTTCTGCAAGCTGCCGCTCGACGCTTGGCGTGGCGTGTTCGACCTGAACCTGGTCGGCGGCGCCCTGCTGCCGTCGCAGGTGTTCGGCGCCGGGATGGTCTCCGGGGGCGCCGGGAGCGTCATTAACATCGCCTCGATGAGTGGCATGACGCCTCTGTCGCGGGTCGTCGCGTACTCGGCCGCCAAAGCGGCTGTCATCAACCTCACGCAGTTCCTCGCCCGCGAGTGGGCGACCACCGGCGTCCGGGTCAACGCCATCAGCCCCGGCTTCTTCCCGTCCGAGCAGAACCGCGCCCTGCTGTTCAATGAAGACGGCGGCTACACCGAGCGGGGCGGCCAGATCATCGGCCACACGCCGATGGCCCGCTTCGGCAAGGCCGAAGAGCTGGCCGGCGCCGTGGTCTGGCTCGCCTCGGAGCGGGCGTCGTCGTTCGTTACCGGGCAGAACATCGTCGTCGACGGCGGGTTCTCATCCACCACGATCTAGGGTCCACCACGATCTAGGGTCCACCACGATTTAGGGTTGCCCGTGCGTAGCGCTTGGCGTTGGCTTGTGACCGACTGGCAGTGGCCCTACGCGGGCTTGCTGACCGCCGGCTTCCTCGTCGGGCTCGTACCGGTCCTGCTGCCGGCCGCCGGCCTGGGGCTGACGCTCGTCTTCGCACAACTCCCGGCGTACCTGGTCCACCAGTGGGAAGAGCACGCGGGCGACCACTTCCGCGGGTACGTCAACGGCCGGATCGGCGGCGGGTTCGAACTGCTGACGCGCCCCGCGACGTTCTGGATCAACAGCCTCGGCGTCTGGGCCGCCGACTTGCTAGCCCTTTACCTCGCGGCGTCGCTGTCGCTCGGCGCCGGGCTCTTCGCCGGCTACCTGAGCGCGATCAACGGGGTCGTCCACCTGGCCCAGGCGGCCCGTTTCCGCGAGTACAACCCGGGCCTGGCGACCGCCGTGTTGCTGCTGCTGCCGCTCGGGACGTGGAGCATCGTCGAGTCCGACGGCGCCGCCTGGCAGCACGCCGTGGCGGTCGCCGTGGTCGTTGGCCTGCACGCCGCGATCGTCGTCCACGCCGCCACGCGTTGGCGCCGCGGCGGCGCCGGAACAACCGGCTGAGGCGGGTTCTCGACTACCTGATCGGGGCGTCGGCCCTACACTCCCGCAACTCGCATGCACCCGTGGGAGGCAAACACAATGGCCAATCAACCGAGCGATTCTGCGGCGGCGGGGCGCGGTAAGGTTCCGAAGAAGGCCGTGATTCGCACCGAAGAGGCGAAGCAGCAGCAGGTCTCGCACTGGGACATGGACTACCTGCCCGCCGCGGCCGTCGCCGCCGCCATCAACGCCGGCAAGCCTGCCGGCGGGGATCAACCGAACGGCGTTCACCAGCCCACGTCGTAGCGGACCTCAACGCGGCCGCCGGTCGCGGCCCCCGCCCGGTACTCAACGCCCGCCTGCCGCAGCCGCACACGGTCGTAAACCCGGCGCTCGTAGAACCTGCCCGGGCCGAGCATGATCTCGTCGCCGGCAAACGGTATGTGTACGCTCGCCCGACCGTTTAGTTCCCCCTCGATGGTGATCCTAAGCGGGCCTTCTTTCGCGGTGTACTTGCCACTGAAAAGGCAAGGGATGTCGCAATCCGCGGCGACTCCGGGACCCTCGAAGACGAACTTTGGCGACACGCTCGGGATGCGGGCCGCCGACATCACGAGCGAGACGACGCCCATGAGCGCGAGCATGTTTTTTAGGCTGTATCTCACGTGCCAACCCGCGGGCGAAGAGACGTCACGGCCCCGCCGTGTGGTTTTACCGCAAATTGGGCGCGGCCAAAAACCCCTCGGCCGTGGCCCAAGAACGGCGCTCAAAACCGGTTGCTGAAATTTGCCGGTGGGGGCGTTACAAAGATGATCCGGTCGTTAGACGGTCCGTCGAACAGGGGCCGCCCGGCGCCCCTTCCGGGGGCCCCGGCGGCCGATCGCGAGCCGTTAAGCCCGCGGGCGCCGCCCGTGCGGGGACAAAAAACGTGGCGCATCGGTAGCGGCGAGCAATCTCCGGAAAGAATGTGCCACGCTGCTTGTGTCGGGCTTTGTGTCGGGCTAGTTCAGCGCGACGACGACCGTCTTGGTCTCGGTGTAGGCTTCGAGGCCGGCTTCGCCCAACTCGCGGCCGATGCCCGACGCCTTGAAGCCTCCGAACGGCGCCGCGGCGTCGAAGACGTCGTAGCAGTTGATCCAGACGCTGCCCGCCCGCACCTCGGCCGCCATCCGGTGGGCCTTGCCGATGTCGCGTGTCCAGACCGCCGCGGCGAGGCCGAAGTCGGTGTCGTTGGCCCGGTGGGCGACTTCCTCGGCGCTGTCGAACTTCAGCACGCTCATCACGGGGCCGAAGATCTCTTCGCGCGCGATCCGCATATCGTCGTTCACGCCGGCGAAGAGGGTCGGCTCGACAAAGTAGCCCCGCTCGCCAACGCGCTGGCCGCCCGACAGCAGCGTGGCGCCTTCCTGCCGGCCGATGTCGACGTACGAGAGGATCTTGTCGAACTGAGCCTGGTCGACCTGCGGGCCCTGCTGCGTCGCGGGGTCGAAGGGGTCGCCGACCCGGCGCCGCTCGTTCTTCTCGACCATCCGCTCGCAGAACTCGTCGTAGACCCGCGCCTCGACGTAGACCCGGCTGCCGGCGCAG
>JBCCZD010000177.1:0-8585 GCA_039188275.1 Planctomycetota bacterium | reverse complement strand
CTGACCGCCAGCGCGACGGCCAAGCTTGTTCCTTGGGAGGGCAAGGCGGAGAACTTCGGTAAGCTCGGCTTCTCGGTCGACGTGATGTTTGTGATGGGGTTTGTCGAGGTGGTGATCTTGATTGGCTACCTCTTGCCGCGGACGTCGCTCTTCGCGGGGCTCGTGCTGCTGACATACCTCGGCGGGGCGACGGCGGCCCACGTGCGCGTGGGCGACCCGTTTTTTGTGCCGGTCGTCGTCGGCGTGGTGGCTTGGGTGGCGCTCCTGCTCCGCCGCCCGGAGGCCGCTCCGCTGCTGCTGGGCAAGCGACCGACCGCGACCGCCGCTTGAGCGCGAGGCGACCCCGATGCCCGAATCTGAAACCGTCCCGCTGACTGACTACCACGCGTTGCCGGTCGACGAGATGCGTCGCCGCGCGGCCGCGTTTCGGGAGCTGATGCGGCGTCGGCGGAGCGTGCGGGAGTTTGCCGACACCGCGGCGCCGCGGGAGGTGATCGAGCAGTGCCTGCTGGCCGCGGGCACGGCGCCGAGCGGGGCCAACCAGCAGCCGTGGCGGTTTGTTGTGGTGACCGACCCGGCCGTGAAACGAGAGATCCGCGTGGGCGCGGAGAAGGAAGAGCACGAGTTCTACGCCCACCGCGCAACCGACGCCTGGCTCGACGCGCTCGCCCCGATCGGCACCGATGAGCACAAGCCGTTCCTAGAGACGGCGCCCTGCCTGATCGTGATCTTCCTGGAAAAGTTCGGCATCGACGGCGCCGGCGAGAAGTCGCAAAACTACTACCCGGTCGAGTCGGTCGGCATCGCCACGGGCATGCTGATCACGGCGCTGCACCACGCCGGGCTGGCGACGCTGACCCACACGCCGAGCCCGATGGGTTTCCTCAACCAGATCCTGGGCCGGCCCAGCAACGAGCGGCCCTTCCTAATCCTCGTGACCGGCTACCCGGCCGATGGCGTCCGTGTCCCGAAGATCGGCAAGAAGACGCTCGACGAAATCGCGACGTTTGTCTAGCAGCGGGTTTCGTCTACGATCAGCGGCGGCGACGCGGCGAAACGAGTTCAGGAGCACCACTAGCACCGAAAGGATTCGGCATGGACTTCTTGCACCCCTCGGTCGCGGCGATTCTAGGGGCGGTGATTGGCGTGGTCGGGTCGGTTGTCGTCGCGACGATCAACCACCGGACCGCCCTCAAGTTGAGCCGCGAGCAGGCGGACCGCGCGGCGCCGCGGTGCACGGCGATCACGCTCTACGCCAAGGTCGTCGAGTGGGGGCTGGAGGGCGAGGGCGTCGACGCCGCGTACACGGTCGACGCGAGCCGCTCGGACCGCTCGCCGATCGAGGCGCCGGTGTTCGACGAGACGGTCTACACCGCGCTCGCTGTGTACGACAAGCCGACCGACGCCCACGAGTACATCTTCCGCGGCTCGGGCGTCGTGGACATGCTCTGCCTGCACCCGTGGCGTGGCAAGCTGCGCTTCAGCGACGCGGGCGCCGAGCGCGACCCGCACCAGGTCCGCCAGGCGTTCGCCGATCAGGCGTCGAACGCCTACGTCGTCGTGACGCACGCTTACAACGGCTTGCAAGTCGGCAACGAAGACTTCGGCGTGCGCATGCCGCTCGACGCGGCCGAGGGCAGGCTGGTGGTCGACCTCTCGTCCGTGCCGCACATACTCGACGCGATGACCGAACGCCCCCGCGCCGAGCTGCGCTCCAACACCGCCGAGGCGATGGAGATCAGCGTCACGAGCTACCGGCGCGGCATCTTTGTCATCGAGGGGAAAGACCTCCGCAAGGACGACGTCCTCTTCCTCGACCTCTCCATCGACTGGGACCGGCTATGGGATCACACGGTGCGTATCTCTTCGGCTACGGATCGCTCATCCAAGAGCAGTCCCGCCGGCGGACCCTCGCGGACGCCGCGGAGGTCTTCCCGGCCCGCGTGACGGGGCTGCGAAGGGCGTGGAACACCGTGTGCGTCGATGTTGGCCTGACGTGCACGTTCCTCGGCGTCGCGGCGGACGACGGGAGCAACACCAACGGCGTGCTGATCCCGATCCGCGAGGGCGAACTACCCGAACTCGACCGGCGCGAGAGCGGCTACCGACGCGTGGCGATCGACCCCAGCCGGGTCGAGGCGCTCGGACCATTGCCCGGAGCGCTCGATCGGGTGGAGGTCTACGAGGCGATCGCCGAGCAGCCGCCGACGCCCGAGCGACCGATTATTCAGTCGTACGTCGACATCTGCCTGGCGGGCTGCCTGGAGGTGGGCAAGTCGCTCGGCGTCGGCGCCGCGTTCGCCGAAGAGTTCCTGGCGACCACGCACGGCTGGAGCGGCGAGTGGGTCAACGACCGCCTCTTCCCGCGGGCGCCGTTCCGCTACGTGCCCGAGGCGTACCAGATCGACCGCCTGCTCGACGCCCACTGCCCCGCGGCGTTCCGCGCGATGCGGATCGAGTAGCGCCGGTTGGCGGCTTGCCGGTCGGTTCCAATCGCGGCGACGCGTGCATCGCCGTCGCGGCTAGGTTAGGGTACGCTGCCGGCGCCGGCAGAGCCGGCTTCCCCACCCGCTACCCCTGAGGTCCCCCCATGCTCCGCGCCTTGCTGCTTGCGTCCGCGATCGTTTTTGCCTCTTCGGCCGCCACGGCGGCGGACCCGACGCCAGCGGGGGAAGGCAAAGCCGCGTTGATCGAAGAAGTGCTTCGCCTGACGCGTGCCGAGGAGCTGACAAGAGTCGGGCAGTTAGCGGGGTTCAAGGCGGGGATCGATATGGCGCCGGCGCCGATCCCGGCCGACAAGAAAGCCAAGATCATCGCCGCGGGCGAAGAGATCATCGCCGAAGTCATGGCGTGGCCGGTCATCAAGAAAGACTTCATCGCGATGTACGACAAGTACTACACCGCCGGAGAGCTGCGGCTGGTGATCGAGCTTTGCAAAGACCCCAAGTACAAGGTCCTTGTCGAGAAGCAGCTGGCGATGGTGGGCCCGTCCATGAAGATCGGCCAGAAGTACGGCAAGCTGATGATGCCGAAGATGATGCAGGCGACCGCCCGGATCATGCGCGAGCCGTGAGTCACCCCCCGTGGTCACGCCAGCCGCGCGTCGATGCGGCGGAGCACCAGGTCGATGTGCGACCGCAGGTGGTAGAACTCCTCCATGTACGACAGCGGCACCGAAACGTCCTCCAGCTCGTGCTCCATCGCCTCGAGCCGGTCTTTCAACGCGGCGTAGTCGGTCTCGGCGCCGTCGCGGAGCTGCTGGTCGATCTCTCTCAGGATCGCGTACCAGCGGTAGATTCGTGAGCGGATCCGCCAGCGGTAGACGGGGGGCCACAGCTTAAAAGCCGGGATCGTCAAGACAATGAGCGGCACGACCATGATCTTGGCCCGGTCGATGAGCGACGCCATCCAGAAGCCGAGGTACCGCTGGAAGAACGACGGCCCGTGCTTGTAGTAGTGCGTTGCCACGGCGCTGGGCGCCGCCTCGACGCCGGCGAGCGACGGGTGCTCGCCGGGGCCGCTGATCAGGTCGCCGCCGGCGTGGGTCGCCTCGGCCGCTTCGAGCAGCAGCGGGATCAGCGCGTCGTGGAAGTGCTGCGTTACGACCAGGCTGGCGGTCGGCGCCACGAGCGTGACGTCCTCGGGCGGCAGGTCCGCGGCGAGGTCGACCACGCCGCGGGCGAGGGTCGCGCGCCGCAGCTTCGGCCGCCTGCGGGCGTAGGCCGCCGCGCGGTCGATGCTGAGCAGCTTGAGCCGACCGTCGGCGAGCAGGTCGGCGATCCGCGGCGACGCCGGCGAGAGGACCAGGAACGCCGCGTCGACGTCGCCCGCCCGCAGCATCTCGACGCCACGCGCCGGCGCCCGGCGATAAAGCTGGGTGCGCTCCTCGTCGCCCCCGGTGGCGTTCGGCCCCGTTGACCCCGGCACAACGCCGTTCGCCTCGAGCAGCTCCGAGACGAGCAGGAAGCAGCCGCTCCCCTCGTCTCCGACGGCAACCCGACAACCGGCCAGGTCGCGCAGCGTGTCGACCTCCAAGTCCGCGCGGTAGAACAACCAAAGCGGCTCGACGAACAGCGTGCCGAGCGCCTCGACGCGGCTCATGTCTTCGCCGCGAGGCGCGGCGCCCCCCTGCACGATCGCGGCCTCCACCTCGTTCTCTTCGAGCAGCAGCCGGTAGTTCTCCACCGAGCCGGCCGTTTCGAGGACCGTGAGCGTGACGCCGTGCTCTTCGAGGTGCCGCGCGTACGCTTGAGCCGTGGCGTAGTAGTGCCCCGACGCCGGCCCGGCGGCGATGACGATCTCCCGCGGCGGCGGCGGTTCGACGAACCAGAACGCTACGCAGAATCCAACGACCGACACCAGCAGCGCCGCGCCGCCGGTCTTCGCCAGATCACGGCGGCCGCCACGCAGCTCTTCAAGCAGCCGCGGCCGATTCGGCTGCGGCTGCGGCAGCGCTGGGCTCGTTTCGGACGGGTGCGGCGTGCCGGGCAGGGGGGGGGTCATGGCGCCTCTATCGTCAGGCATCGCCGCGGGGCGCTCAAGGTTGTGCATCGATCTTTCGCGTCGGCGCGGGGCAAACTCGTCATCGGCTTCGGTGAGGGGCTAGCGGTCAGCCGCCGGCGCGTCGACGCCCAAGCTGTTCGTCAAGCAGGGACGAATCTTGCCACGGCGCCGCGCCCTACCCGCCAACCGCCGCCGAGCTGAGCCGCATCAGGTAGCCCACCAGCCCACCGAGGGCAACCAGAGCGACGCCCGCGATGATGGCCAGCCGGCGGTCTTTGGCCTCCGAGCGAAACGCGGACGCGCCGAAGATCAGCCCGACGACCAGGAACAACACGCTAGAAACGTTCGAATAGAAGCCACTCGCGATAAAGGCGACCAGCGTGAACGCGAAGAAGAGTCTGCCGAGAGTGAACCGGCGTCGGCGTCCGTTCGGAGGCTCGCTCATTAGCCGCTTACTTCTCGTTCTCAGCGAAGAACTCGCGGTCGCCGATCTCGACGGCGATCTGCATCGGGCCGCCGCTGCGGAAAACGACCAGATCGACTTGCTTGCCGATCTCGGTCAGCTTCACCAGGCTGATGAGGTGGTCGGTGTCTTCGACGCGGACGCCGCCGTAAGCGATGATCACGTCGCCCGGCTTGATGGCGGCCCGTTCGGCGGGCGAGCCGGCGTCGACGCGCGTGATCCGCGTCCCCTGCAGCCGGGGCAGCCCGGCGGCGCGGGCCCGCTTCTCGTCGAAGAGCCGGTCGAAGGTGACGCCGAGGAAGCCGCGTCGCACCTGGCCGGTGCGGGTCAATTCATCCGCGATGCGGACGACGATGTTGGCCGGGATCGAGAAGCCGATCCCCTCGTTGCCGCCCGACTCGCTGGCGATCGCCGTGTTCAGGCCGATCACCTCGCCCCGCATGTTGATCAGCGGGCCGCCGCTGTTGCCCGGGTTGATCGCGGCGTCCGTCTGCAGGAAGTTTTGGTAGCGGACCTCGCCGTCGCCGAGCGCCAGGTTGTAGCGGCCCTTGGCGCTGATGATGCCGCGCGTGACGCTTTGGCTCAGCCCGAACGGGCTGCCGACGGCCAGGACCCACTCGCCGATCTCGACGCGGTCGCTGTCGCCGAAGCGGGCGGGCGCCAGCCGGTCGGCGTCGATCGCCAGCACCGCGACGTCGGTGTACGGGTCGCTCCAGGTCCGCGTCGGGCTGATGACGCGCCCGTCGGCCAACTGGATGCGGATGAGCTCTTCGGACGAGTTCTTAATGACGTGCCGGTTGGTCAGCACAAAGGCGCCGCCGGGCGCGCTGCTCTGGGCGCGCGGTCGGCTGAAACGGATCACCACGCCGGAGCCCGCTTCCTGGGCGCCGCTCCGGACGCGGAACTCGCGCAGCGGCTGGGCTTCGATGTGCACGACCGACGGCGTGACGACCCGAACGACCCGCTTGACCAAACCGAGCAGGCGGTCCATCGCGGCCACGTCGCGGGCGAGCTCGGCGTACTTGCGATCGAGGTCGCCGCCCGCCGCGGGCGCCAGTTCAGGCGCGGTGCGGTTGGAAGGCAGCACGCGCGTCGTTGGCGAAGCCGGTTGAGCGATGGCCGACGAGCAGGCGAGAACCGTGGCTGCCGCCAAGGCGTACGCCGGTCGTCGATTCGTTTGGAAGAGTCTCAACGCGTTCGCTCCACGGCCGGGTGCTCTCGGGACGCGATCCGCTGGCGGATCACCCCAAAGTATAGCCCGTGTGAGGAGAATCGCGTCGGTCAAACCGCCGGTCAGGGCATCTCGAGGTCGGTCAGCGAGACATCGGCGTCGGTGAAGCCGGTATCGACGACGCGTCCCCAGTCGGCCGCCCGGCGGTCTTCGAGCCGGCCCTCCTCAGAGGCCCGCTGGCACTCGATGCAGAGCGTGGCGTAGGGCAGGGCGTTCAGCCGAGCCATCGGGATCTTGCCACCGCACGCCTCGCAAAGCCCATAAGTGCCCGCTTCGATGCCGGCGAGCGCCCGCTCGATGTTCGCCAGCTCGCGGCTTTCAACCTCGGCGAGCTGACTGCTAATCTCGTCCTGCGCGGCGTCGAGCGCGGCGTCAACGACGTCGCCGCCGATCTCTTCGGGCAATTGCTTAAGCAGGCTCAAGTCCCCGGCGAGCGCCTTCCGCATCGCGTCGCGACGGGTGACCAGGATTTCCCGCATCTTCAGGATCGAGTCTTTGCGTGCCATCGTTCGGTTCCCTTGCCGGCCGCGGCGCCGCTTGCGTCGGCCGGCGGCTGACTCGACGGGGTCGAGTTGCCCATCAGCGGCCTTGGCAAGCGGGTGACCCCGCGGCCTCTTCGTGCCTCTGTGTTCTGTTCCGGAAGTCGTTGTCAGCCCATCCCGCGCCGACGGGTCGTCTCAACGTCGCCTCGACGCCGATTGCGGCCGAGTTGAGGTCAAAACGCGGGGCGGGGCCCCAAGGATCGGCCGCAATCAAACTATAGTACGCAGTTCAGGCCGGGTCGGTTGTCGGATGCTGACTCAGATCTGCCAGATTCTTCCCTCGCGCTCTATGTGATTTAAACCCATTGAATTCAATGGTTTGCGCTGAAAACGATGCGGGGCGGAGGCTTCGCAACGCGAGCTAACTCTCGGCGATTGACTCGCCACCTATTCCACGCGAGGCAAGCGGCTCGCCGCACTCTTCGGCCGGCGCTCACGATTGCGGCATGCCGCGGATTGGGCTTGTTAATCGTCAAAACTGCCACGATGGGTTGAGCCGATTGCCGGCTCGCCGGTCTCGCCTGCCGGCCGTGTCCCGCCGATTGACCACAGGCCGGGTGGGAGCTAGATGACTGTGGAAAATCCGGCGTCCCGACGGCGAAAGAGCGTGCGCCGGCGCTGCCACGACCTACCGAGCCTGCCCCGATGAGCCTCTCTACTGTTACCCAGATCCCCGCCACAAGCGAGGCGCCCTCGGCGCCGGTGCTGGCGGTCGAAGTGCTCGACGACGGCAAACCAACCCGCCGGGTGGAACTGCCCGCGGGGCCGACTAGCATCGGGTCGGGCCCGCGTTGCTCGCTCCGGCTGCAAGCCGCTGGCGTCCGACCGCTGCATTGCGTGATCAGCCGCGGCGAGCATGGCGTTGTCGTGCGTCGTTGGTGCGCGGATACCAGGCTCAACGGCGCCGACTTCCGCGAGTCGACCCTCCGGCCGGGCGATCGGCTGTCGATCGCTGCGGTCGACTTGGTGGTCACCGCCGCCGCCACGACCAGCGAAGACGAACCCGGCCGCGGTGATGCGGCGCCCGTCGGGCATCCGTTTGAGAAGGTAGTGGCGCCAACGCCTTCTGGCGACTCGTTGCTGGCCGATGCCGCCTCCGCCGGGGCGACATCCGCGCGGAGGCCGCCCGCCGAACCGTCAACTGACGAGGCTCCCGTCCAGCCGCCATTGGCCCCGTTGCCGGCCGTGCCGGCGCACCTCTTGCAACCCTGGTTGGCGACGACTGAAACCGCCACGCCCGACGCGGACCCTTCAAGCGAGGCAAACGAGTCGACGAACGCCGCTCCATCGGCGCTCGCCGAGCCTGATTGGGCCACGTCGGCGACACCAAGCACCGACCCACAGCCGACGCACGCCGCAGAGCTGACCCATGCGGCAGCACCGACGTGCGACGCTGCGCCAACCCACGACGCTGCGCCAACCCACGACGCTAGGCCGATCCGCCGCGCCGCGCGGCTCCGCACCCGCGCGCTAGTTTCGGCCTTGCGAGACGAACGTCAGAAGCGGGGCGATGCCGAGCAAGCCCGTCAGCGGGCGCGCGAGCAAGCGGCCGTTGAGCTGGCCGAGGCGACCAAGCGTGCCGACGCGGCCGAAACCGACAACGCCAAGCTGCGAGCCGATCTTGAGGAGGCCCAAACCGAGTTCCGCCGGCTGGCCGCCGAGTCGGCGTCGCGCGAGGAATCCTCGGCCGAGAGCGAGCGACTGGTCGAGAGCCTTGAGACCGAGGTCGCGCGGCTCGAGTCGGTGCTCGCCGAGCGGTCTGAGACCGTCCACGAGTACCAGGCACGCGTTTCGGAACTCGAGGCGGCAGTCACCCGGTTCGAAAAGACGCTGGCGGCCGGCGGCG